>NZ_VDEK01000184.1:0-356 GCF_007668225.1 Cereibacter sediminicola
TATTGTTGCACAAATGGATATGGTAGCTGTGGGCCCACCACTTTCTCGAGGTTCTTCAAGCAAAGGTGCCCTGATGCTTACAGTTATCCACAAGATGATCCTACAAGCACGTTCACTTGCCCTGGTGGGACTAATTACAGGGTTGTGTTTTGCCCTAAGGGGTCATTGACATCTCCTAATTATTTTCCTTTAACGGAAATGGTGTGAGGGAGAAGTAGAAATATTAAACGGAGAGATCCTTGGATGGGTTTCTCTTGAGTATATATGAGACCTGATCATATATATTAATCCTTCCTTTGCTATGTTTATAGTTATATATATGCGTAGCATACAATATTACGTATCTCATATACTAC
>NZ_VDEK01000185.1:0-352 GCF_007668225.1 Cereibacter sediminicola
CGTCTTCAAGGCCGACCTTCCAGGAGTGAAGAAGGAGGAGGTCAAGGTGGAGGTGGAGGACGGCAACATCCTCCAGATCAGCGGCGAGCGGAACAAGGAGCAGGAGGAGAAGACTGACACCTGGCACCGCGTGGAGCGCAGCAGCGGCAAGTTCGTCAGGCGGTTCCGCCTCCCCGAGGACGCCAAGGTGGAGGAGGTGAAGGCCGGGCTGGAGAACGGTGTGCTCACCGTCACCGTGCCCAAGACTGAGGTCAAGAAGCCCGAGGTCAAGGCCATCGAGATATCCGGCTGAGTATTCGGGTCAGAGCCAGTCTGGTTCATGTGTGTGCAAGTTCTGCAGCCTAAAAGTATG
>NZ_VDEK01000186.1:0-351 GCF_007668225.1 Cereibacter sediminicola
GTCTGCTTTGAACAGTAGAGCGCATCGGTGTTGTGGCTCATACAAGCGATGCATCCGTTGTCCGGGAAGTTCCTCGTGACGGAAGCATCCAATGCCTGATGATACTGCCTTGTCAGCTCAACCCGGCCGCCGAACCCTGCGCCGAGTGTCTCCAAGATGCACTGCACATCCACCTTAACTCCATCTACACCAGCAGCCGCCAAGTAACCGTGAAGCTCATTGTAAAACCTGTACACATTCTTGGGATTCACCAGCCCCAATCCCTTCACAGCCATCTTATCTGTCTTCCACACTGGCTCATGCTCGACAACCCCCTTCGACACCACCGGATACTTCATCGCTGAATCGTAC
>NZ_VDEK01000187.1:0-346 GCF_007668225.1 Cereibacter sediminicola
GTTATCTAAGGTGGGTTGCCCCATTCGGAAATCGTCGGATCAAAGGGTATTCGCACCTCCCCGACGCTTATCGCAGCGTATCACGTCCTTCATCGCCTGTGCATGCCAAGGCATCCACCAAATGCCCTTAAGACACTTGATCACTCTCATTGCCAATATCCATCAAAACTCATTCAAGCTTCAACAGTATCAGCAGAAAGACCAGCTTCTCGAGATACAATCGGTGATGGCGGTTAAACACATCAATCATAATGCAAGGCTTGAGCAAGCTCTTGCGACATCAACTGGATAGTTGATCCGATTACATCTTCTCTTCACGATTTCATACAGAACAGGCAGACTTTCA
>NZ_VDEK01000188.1:0-342 GCF_007668225.1 Cereibacter sediminicola
AGTGAGCGGGCCGAACGACAGGAACTTCACCAAGGGCAAGATCGCCAGCCGGCTGGCCCACCTCGAAGCGGATGTCGCGCGCTACATCAACGAGATGGTCCGGATCGACCGGCAGGAGGAGGGCGAGGCGCGGGCCGGGAAGGTGGCGCATCTCGCCCGCCGCTACGGCCGCATCCGGCAGGAAATCGAGCGGCTGACGGCGATGGACAAGGCCTTGGCCGACGCGCCGGACGGGCAGATCTCGCTGACCGATCCCGACGCGCGCGCGATGGCGACCAGCGCGCGGCACAGCGGCCTGGTCGGATACAACGCGCAGTGCGCGGTCGATGCCGAGACGCACCT
>NZ_VDEK01000189.1:0-338 GCF_007668225.1 Cereibacter sediminicola
ACCGCCGGCGCTTCGACAGCCTGCAGCATGCGGCCCGCGCCATCGGCGACTGGATTGCCTTCTACAACCATCGCCGCCCGCTGCGCTGCGCCACAGCCGCCGGAACGGGCGGCCCTGGAAGGAAGATGGTCCTGCCGCCCGCGCCCGCAACGAGACCCTGCGCGCCACCCGGCACTTTGGCCGAGCGCTCTGGAAGCGATGGACGGGCTACCATGCCCGAAGCCGGATCGAGGCGAATATGCCCTCGCCGGTTCACTCGAACCGGTGGCGCTCACCGGCTCGACTCACGGCCTTCGGTGAACGCATCATGGCGCGGGACCCCGACCGCCAGACCGCCG
>NZ_VDEK01000190.1:0-332 GCF_007668225.1 Cereibacter sediminicola
GGCTGGCCGAAACCTCTATCCACATGTTGTTGTTGCATGACGATGGCATGCACAATGTTGTGGATGGCCGGGCATCGGGACGGTTCACTGATATGTGCAAGTTGTCGACAACATTGTAGTCGCTTCAACTGGCAGCTGTTCTGTTGCGAGGTCTTTGGTCGGAGGAACGGGATCACTGACTGGAGTAACGACAGTTTCTCCTCTGGGTTACACTGCTGCAGGAGGAACTCCTTGCACAAGTTCAATTGTTGTTTTTCCTCTACAGAAGGTTGTTGTTGTGGCAATGGTTGCTCTTGCGAGTATGGTTGTTGTGTTAATGGTTGTTGATATTG
>NZ_VDEK01000191.1:0-329 GCF_007668225.1 Cereibacter sediminicola
GCCAGTGGTCGGGCGACAGCAGGTAGTCGATGGCCTTGGCGACCTTGGCGTGCTTCGACAGCAGAGCCCGCTCGGTCCGGAGCCAGCGTTCGAGATCCTCGACCAGTGGGGCTGACCGCGCCTGTCGTGCCGCGAGGCGGGCGGCGGGGTCCTGGCCGTTCAGCTCGCGCTCGATTGCGAAGATCGCGTCGATGCGCGTCACCGCCTCGAAGGCGATCGGCGAGATTTCCTTTGCGTCCTTGCCCTTGCGGATGTTCCCCTCGATATCGGCCAGCTCGAAGAACTTGCGCCGGGCATGGCTCCAACACAGCGCCGGCAGGACCGGCCCC
>NZ_VDEK01000192.1:0-321 GCF_007668225.1 Cereibacter sediminicola
CGTGGGTGGCGCGAGCGAGGCAGGCCAAATCCAGCCTTTTGCTGTCGAACTTCGGTTACGCCTACCTGCTCGACCTGTTCACCCGGCTCGCCAACGGCCACCTCGACAAGGACATCGACGCGCTGATGCCTTGGGCCTACATCCCGGCGGCCAACACCAAGGCCCCCTCACAACCGGTGAAATGACCTCATCCGTGAGTACCCAGTGAGCTCAGACAACCACCGGACGCCGGCGTCGCCGGGCGAGAGCGCAAGCGAAACCTCAATGTGGTTTTGCCCCCGTTTCACCGGACACTCAGGCGTTTGCGGTTTGGGCTGCGAT
>NZ_VDEK01000019.1:0-74853 GCF_007668225.1 Cereibacter sediminicola
TCCGGATGAGGCGACAGCCACCGCTTCGGGAACATTCCTTCATGAGGCAATACGCTCCGCCACAAGGCTGCCGTTGCGGGACGGCCGGCGGCCCTCCCGAAGCGCAACCTGCAACAATCGGGAACCCTGCAACCGCAGTCGATGTTCCTTTCGTCAGGAAACCTCATCCGGTTGGATCGGGGGAATTGCGCGATCACGGAGGCCCTCCGGCCCGTCGCGTCGGGGCCTCTGCATGACAGACAGACCGGAGGGACAATCCGATGGCCGATGCCACGCATCCGACGAACCCACCCGCCGAGGAGGCGATCCCCTCGCCCGAAGGCCCGACGCAGATCATCGAGACCGAATACGAGATCGGTCAGGACAATATCAGCTACCGACGAAGGTTCGTCTTCGAACTCGACATCCACAACGTCGTCTTCAGCGTCTCGGCCCTCAGCATCGTCGCCTTCACGTTCCTCACGCTGATGTTCCAGACGACGCTGGGCCCGGTCTTCACCGCCATCCGCGACACGCTGACATCGAACCTCGCCTGGTTCTTCCTGCTGTCGGGCAACCTCTTCGTGATCGTCTGCCTTGTGCTGGTCTTCCTGCCGCTGGGCCGTATCCGGCTGGGCGGGCCCGAGGCGACCCCGGACTACAACCGGATGTCCTGGTTCTCGATGCTCTTTGCCGCGGGCATGGGGATCGGGCTGATGTTCTACGGCGTCTCGGAACCGCTCGGGAACTTCACCGCGGCCTTCCAGGGCCCGGTGTTCGAGAACGGAGTGCGGACGGACTGGGCGCCGCTCAACGGCGCGCCGGGCGATGCCGAAGCCGCGCGGCGGCTGGCCATGGCGGCCACGATCTTCCACTGGTCGCTGCACCCGTGGGCGATTTACGCGGTCGTGGCGCTGTCGCTGGCGCTCTTCGCCTACAACAAGGGCCTGCCGCTTACGCTGCGCTCGGTCTTCTATCCGATCTTCGGCGAGCGCGTCTGGGGCTGGCCGGGCCATGTCATCGACATCCTTGCGGTCTTTGCCACCATCTTCGGCCTCTCGACCTCGCTCGGGATCGGAGCGCAGCAGGCGGGCGCGGGGCTTGATTTCCTCTTCGGCCTGCCCTCGACCATGGGGATGACGGTCTTTCTGGTGATCGTCATCACCGGGGTCGCCGCCGGCTCGGTGATCGCGGGGATGGAGAAGGGCGTGAAGCGCCTGTCGGAAATCAACATGGCGCTGGCCTTCCTGCTGCTGCTCTTCGTGATCCTCGTGGGCCCCAGCCTGCAGATCCTGCGCGGCTTCTTCCTCAACCTCTACGCCTATGTCCAGAACCTCCCCGCGCTCTCGAACCCGTTCGGGCGCACCGACGACAACTTCCGCCACGGCTGGACGGCCTTCTACTGGGCGTGGTGGATCAGCTGGTCGCCCTTCGTCGGCATGTTCATCGCCCGCGTCAGCCGCGGCCGCACCGTGCGCGAGTTCGTGATCGCCGTGCTGCTGATCCCGTCGCTCGTCTCGACGCTCTGGATGACGGCGCTTGGCGGAACGGCGATCAGCCAGGTGGTGGTCGAGGGGCTGAGCTCGGTCCAGAATGCCGCGCTCGAGATCCAGCTCTTCGAGATGCTGTCGCATCTGCCGCTGACACAGATCACGTCGCTGATCGGCATCGTGCTGGTGATCGTGTTCTTCGTCACCTCGTCGGACTCGGGCTCGCTGGTGATCGACACGATCGCCGCGGGCGGCAAGGTCAATGCGCCGGTGCCCCAGAGGGTGTTCTGGGCGACCTTCGAGGGGCTCGTGGCGATTGCGCTTCTGCTGGGGGGTGGTCTCGCGGCGCTTCAGGCGATGGCCGTCTCGACCGGCTTCCCCTTCACCATCGTCCTCCTTGGCGCCTGCTACGCGCTTATCAAGGGCCTTGCCGCCGAGCCGCGGTGAGGTGACGCCGTGGCGCCTGCCGTCGGGCAGGCGCCGCCCGTCCAGGCTTGACGTGCGCCTCAGCCTCGCTAGCTCTCGCCGGCGGGGCGACCGGAGGTGCATGGCATGACACGGCTCATCCTTGTGCTGGGCGACCAGTTGACAGAGACGCTTTCGTCCCTCCGGGCTGCCGATCCGGCGCGGGATGTCGTGGTCATGGCCGAGGTGGCCGAGGAAGGCATCTATGTTCCGCACCATCCCCAGAAGATCGCCCTCATCCTGTCGGCCATGCGCAAGTTCGCGCGGCGGCTCGAGGGCTTGGGCTTCGATGTCGCCTATTCCCGTCTCGACGACGCGGATACCGGGCCCTCCATCGGGGCCGAGTTGCTGCGCCGCGCCGGCGAGAGCGGTGCCAGCGAGATCCTCGTCACACAGCCCGGCGACTGGCGGCTGATCGCGTCCCTCGAGGCGCTTCCCCTGCCGGTCCGGTTCCTGCCGGACGACCGGTTCATCTGCCCGGCCGATGCCTTCGCCCGCTGGGCCGAGGGGCGCAAGCAACTGCGCATGGAATGGTTCTACCGCGACATGCGCCGCAAGACCGGCCTTCTGATGGAGGGCGACCAGCCCGCGGGGGGCCGGTGGAACTTTGACACCGAGAACCGCAAGCCGGCCGCGCCGGACCTGCTGCGCCCGCGTCCGCTGCGGTTCGAGCCGGATGGCGAGGTCCGCGCCGTTCTGGATCTGGTGGAGGCGCGCTTTCCGGGTCATTTCGGCCGCCTGCGCCCCTTTCACTGGCCGACCGACCGGGAGGAGGCGCTGCAGGCGCTCGAGCATTTCCTCCGCGAGAGCCTGCCGCGCTTCGGGGACGAACAGGATGCGATGCTGGCCGATGACCCGTTCCTGAGCCACGCGCTGCTGTCCTCGTCGCTGAACCTCGGGCTGCTGGGGCCGATGGAGGTCTGCCAGCGGGCCGAGGCCGAGTGGCGGGCCGGGCGCGCGCCGTTGAACGCGGTGGAGGGCTTCATCCGGCAGATCCTCGGATGGCGGGAATATGTCCGCGGCATCTGGGCGCTGTCGGGGCCGGACTACATGGCCGCGAACGGTCTGGCTCATCGCTCGGCCCTGCCCGCGCTCTACTGGGGGGCGCCCACGCGGATGGCCTGCCTTGCGGCCGCGGTGGGCCAGACGCGCGATCTGGCCTATGCCCACCATATCCAGAGGCTGATGGTGACGGGCAATTTCGCGCTGCTGGCCGGCGTCGATCCGGCCGAGGTCCATGAGTGGTATCTCTCGGTCTATATCGACGCGCTGGAATGGGTCGAGGCGCCGAACACGATCGGGATGAGCCAGTTTGCCGACCACGGCCTGATGGGGTCGAAGCCCTATGTCTCGTCGGGCGCCTACATCGACCGGATGTCGGATTATTGCCGCGGCTGCGCCTATTCGGTGAAGACGCGGACGGGGCCCAACGCCTGCCCCTTCAACCTGCTCTACTGGCATTTCCTCGCCCGCCACCGCGAGCGGTTCGAGCGCAACCCCCGGATGGTCCAGATGTATCGCACCTGGGACCGGATGGAGCCCGGACATCGTGACACGGTGCTGGCCGAAGCCGAGAGGTTCCTCGCACGGCTTCATGCGGGCGAGCCGGTCTGAGGGGGAAGGGCGGGCGATGGGCCTGCCCGGCGCCCCTGCAAGCTGGTCCGGGACAGGGAGGCTGCGCGCCCCCTTCGGTTCGCGCGCCGGGGCTGCACACGCACATGAGCGGGCCAGAGGATCCGTGCGGCTCGGGCGCGCACGGGGGTTACACGGGCGCCAGAACGGCCACACCGAACATTTGGGCCTCGTCGGTCAGGAAATCCGCAAGCCGCCATCCCGCCTCGGCCGCGCGGTTGGCAAAGCTCTCGGGCGAGAACTTGTGGCTGTTCTCGGTGTGGATCGTCTCTCCCTGCGCGAAGCGGATGGTGCGCGAGCCGATCTGCACGCTCTGCGCGCCAAGGCTTTCGAGATGCATCTCGATCCGGGCCTTGTCCGCGTTCCAGATCGCACGGTGGGCGAAGCGGTCGGGGTCGAAGTCGGCGCCGATCTCGCGGTTCATGCGGTGGAGAAGGTTGAGATTGAACGCCGCCGTGACGCCCGCCGCATCGTCATAGGCGCGCAGGAGGGTCTCCTCGTCCTTGATCAGGTCGATCCCCACGATGAAGCCGCGGATGCCCGGCCAGTCCCGCACCCCGCGCATCAGCGCGCGCGCGCCGTCGGGATCGAGATTGCCCAGAGTCGAGCCCGGAAAGAAGCCCACGCGCGGGTGGCCTTCGTCCTCCAGCCGCAGCGGGCGGGTGAAGTCGGCGGCCACCGGCCGGATCGGCAGACGGGGATAGGAGCTGGCCAGCCGCCGCGCGGTCTCCTTCAGGAACGAGGCGGAAATGTCCACCGGCACATAGGCCGACAGGCCCTCCAGACGGTCGAGAAGAAGCCGGGTCTTCACGCTGGCCCCGCTTCCGAGTTCCACCAGCTCGGCCCCTTCGGGCACATGCGACGCCAGCCGATCCGCGCCCGCCGACAGGATCGCGGTTTCGGTCCGGGTGGGATAATATTCCGGCAGTTCGGTGATGCGCTCGAAAAGCGCGCTGCCCTCGGCGTCGTAGAACCACTTCGGCTCCATCCGCTTGGGCGAGCCGGAAAGCCCGCGCAGCGCATCGGCCAGAAGCTCCGGGTTGCGGATGACCAGCGCGTCCATCACACGTCCCTCGCCAGCCGCAGGCCCATCATCTGCCACCTCTGATGGGGATAGAAGAAGTTGCGGTAGGTCGGCCGCATCTGCGCCGTGGGCGTCGCGCAGGAGCCGCCGCGCAGCACTTGCTGGTTGACCATGAACTTCCCGTTGTATTCGCCGATCGCTCCCTCGGGAGGACGGAAGCCGGGATATGGGCTGAAGGAGCTTGCGGTCCATTCCCAGACGTCGCCCCAGGGGCTGCCGCCGGGCAGCGGCCGCAGCGCGCCTTGCTCGAGGAAGTTGCCGGCGATGGGGCGATCGCGGAAGGCCACCTCCCATTCGGCCTCGGTCGGCAGCCGCCCGCCCGCCCAGCGGGCAAAGGCCTCGGCCTCGTAATAGCTGACATGGCAGACGGGCGCGTCGAGATTGACCGGCTGGGGCCCGCGCAGCGTGTAGGTCCACCAGACGCCGTCCTGCTGCCACCAGTAGAGCGGCGCATCCCACCGCTCACGCTCGCGCACGGCCCAGCCTTCCATCAGCCAGAGGGTCTGCTCGCCGTAGCCGCCGGCCTTCATGAAGGCGATCCAGTCGCGGTTGGTGACGGGCCGCTCGGCGATCTCGTAGGGATCGAGCCAGACGCGGTGGCGCGGACCTTCGCAATCGTAGGAGAAACCGCCGCCTTCGTGGCCGATCTCGACGAGCCCGCCCTCGTGGCGTGCGAAGCGGAGCGGCCGCTCCTCGGTCACGCCTACGGGCTCGGGGTCTCGGTAGGCGGGCAGCAGCGGGTTGTAGGAGAAGGCGTGCAGCAGATCGGTGACCAGAAGCTCCTGGTGCTGCATCTCGTGATGGCATCCCAGTTCCGCGAGCGCCGCGACCTCGGGATTGTCGCTGTGCTCGAGCAGGGTCCCGAGGGCCTCGTCCACATGGGCGCGGTAGTCGAGCACCGCCTGCACGCCCGGCCGCGAGACCAGCCCGCGCCGGGCCCGCGCATGGCGGGGCCCGGCCTGCACATAGTAGGAGTTGAACAGGAAGGCGAACCGGTCGTCGGGTGAGCGATAGCCCTGCGCGTGCGGCTTGAGGATGAACTCCTCGAAGAACCAGGTCGTATGGGCGAGATGCCACTTGGCCGGGCTCGCATCCTCCATCGACTGAAGCATCATGTCCTCGGGCGCCAGCGGCTGCGCGAGACGGGCCGTCATCGCGCGGGTCCGGGCAAACAGATCCTGCGCATAGGACCGCGAGGGCGGCGCGGCGGGCTTCGGCTGGGGCATGGGCATCCTCCTCCTCCGGGTGCCTCCAGCTAGGGCTGAGAGCCGGCCGGTCCACCGCCAGACGTCGCTTTTTGACCGCTCCTGCGGCGCCGGCGGCCCGCTGGAGCGCAAAGACGGAGCCTTCAAACAATCGTCACCACGTCCGCCTCCGCGCAGCTTTCCGCAAAGAAGGGTTGATTTTCGAGCAACGAAAGCGCAGTCGTCGGGCCCGAGAGATGCCAGCCGGAAAGACGAGACATGCCCGCATACCGTTCCCGCACCAGCACCCATGGCCGCAACATGGCCGGCGCGCGTGGCCTCTGGCGCGCGACCGGGGTGAAAGACAGCGACTTCGGCAAGCCGATCATCGCCATCGTGAACAGTTTCACCCAGTTCGTGCCGGGCCATGTCCATCTCAAGGACCTGGGCCAGCTCGTGGCGCGCGAGGTCGAGGCCGCGGGCGGGATCGCCAAGGAGTTCAACACCATCGCCGTCGATGACGGGATCGCGATGGGCCATGACGGGATGCTCTACTCCCTGCCCTCGCGCGAGCTGATCGCCGACTCGGTCGAATATATGGTCAACGCCCATTGCGCGGACGCGATGGTCTGCATCTCGAACTGCGACAAGATCACCCCCGGCATGCTGATGGCCGCGATGCGGCTAAACATTCCCGCCGTCTTCGTCTCGGGCGGGCCGATGGAGGCGGGCAAGGTCACGCTCGGCGACGGACGCACGGTCAAGATGGACCTGATCGACGCCATGGTGGCCGCGGCCGACGAAAAGGTCTCGGACGATGATCTGACCCGCATCGAGCAGGCCGCCTGCCCGACCTGCGGCTCCTGCTCGGGGATGTTCACGGCCAATTCGATGAACTGCCTGACCGAGGCGCTGGGGCTGTCGCTGCCGGGCAACGGCACCACGCTGGCGACCCATGCCTTCCGCAAGGACCTGTTCCTCGAGGCCGGGCGCCGGGCCGTCGAGCTTTGCCGCCGCTACTACGAGCAGGAGGACGAGAGCGTCCTGCCGCGTTCGATCGCGACCAAGCAGGCGTTCGAGAACGCCATGGCGCTCGACATCGCGATGGGCGGCTCAACCAACACGGTGCTGCACATCCTGGCCGCCGCGCAGGAAGGCGGCGTCGATTTCACGATGGACGACATCGACGCGCTCTCGCGCCGGGTGCCCTGCCTTTGCAAGGTCGCGCCGAACAAGGCCGACGTGCATATCGAGGACGTGCACCGCGCCGGCGGCATCATGTCGATCCTGGGCGAGCTGGACCGCGGCGGCCTTCTGCACCGCGATTGTGCGACCGTTCACGCCCCGACCCTCGGCGCGGCGATCGACCAGTGGGACATCGGCCGCTCGAACGCGGCCGAGGCGCGCGAGCTGTTCCTGGCCGCGCCCGGCGGTGTGCCCACGCAGGTGGCCTTCAGCCAGTCCTCGACGTGGGACAGCCTCGACACCGACCGCGAGACCGGCGTGATCCGCTCGGTCGCGGCGCCCTTCTCGCAGGATGGCGGGCTGGCGGTGCTGAAGGGGAACCTCGCGCCCGACGGCTGCATCGTGAAGACCGCGGGGGTGGACGAATCGATCCTCGTCTTCGCGGGCCCCGCCAAGGTGTTCGAGAGCCAGGACGCCGCCGTCTATGGCATCCTGAACGGCGGGGTGCAGGCGGGCGACGTGGTGGTGATCCGCTATGAGGGGCCGAAGGGCGGGCCGGGGATGCAGGAGATGCTCTACCCGACCTCCTACCTGAAGTCGAAAGGGCTGGGCAAAGCCTGCGCGCTCATCACGGACGGGCGGTTCTCGGGCGGCACGTCGGGCCTCTCGATCGGCCATGCCTCGCCCGAGGCGGCGTCGGGGGGCACCATCGGCCTCGTGCGCGAGGGCGACCGGATCGAGATCGACATCCCGAACCGCACCATCACCCTCGCCGTGCCGGAGGCCGAGCTGGCCGCACGCCGGACCGAACAGGATGCGAAGGGCTGGAAGCCCGCCGGGCCGCGCAAGCGCAAGGTCTCGCAGGCGCTGAAGGTCTATGCCCAGTTCGCGGCCTCGGCCGACAAGGGGGCCGTGCGCGTCCTGCCGGAGTGAGCCGCAGGGCCTGACGGACCGGAGGTCAAACTCCGGTCCGCGGCGGGGGCCGGCCACCGGCCGCCGTGACACAGCGGCCGCCCCGCGACATGGCAGCCGGTGTTGTGCCTGCCCGGCTCAGATCACCCGGACCTGCGTGCCGACGGGACAAAGCTCGAACAGTTCGGCGATCTTCTCGTTGTAAAGCCCGATGCAGCCGTCCGAAGAGGGTCGGCCGATCTTCCGCGTGTCGTGCGTGCCGTGGATGATGTAGGCGGGCCAGCCGAGATACATGGCGTGGGTGCCGAGCGGATTCTCGGGGCCGGGACCGATCGGCTTCCAGTCGGGATAACGCTCCATCTGCGAGGGCGTGGGTGTCCAGGAGGGGCCGACCTTCTTGCGCACGATCTCGGTGTAGCCGCGCTTCGTCAGCTCTTCCGACATTGGCACGGAGGTCGGGTAGATGCGGTACTCCTGCCCGTCCGCACTCCAGAAATGCAGCGCGCGCGAGGTGGTGTCGGCCACGATGGCGCCTTTGCCAAGACGATCGAAATGGTCTTCCCAACTCTGCATGGTGAAGGACGAGATGTTCGCCCGGTTCACGGTCCGGGCGATGGCCGGCATCGGCAACAGCAAGCCACCCGCTGCCGCAATCCCCAGACCCAGCGCATGGCGTCGGCTGAACGAACTCATCTGTCTGCTCCTTTGCTTCCTCGCGCCCCGGATGGGGAACGGAGCTTAAGAGCAGCTTAAGGATTGGCCCGGCCAGCGGTGACGCAGGGTCGCTCACACCGAGTTGATGGAGGCTCGGCCGGAGCAGCCGCCGTCACTCGGGCTGGAAGCCGTGGATCAGCTGGCGCAGGCCCACCGCGGCGCCGACGACGATCGCGGCCAGCGTGACCGGGCCCGACCAGGCCAGCGTGGCGAAGCCCGTCACGCCCTGTCCGATCGAACATCCCATGGCGACCACTCCGCCCACACCCATCAGGGCCGCCCCCGAGACCTGCCGGCCAAGCTCGCGTGGGTCCTCGCAGGCTTCCCAGCGGAAGAGGCCGCGGATCATCGACCCCGCCAGCGCGCCCAGGATCACCCCGGTGATCGAGCCCACCGAGAAGGTGATCCCGCCCGCGGTGGATGTCATGAGGAAGATCAGCGTCCGCCCGATCGGCGCGGTGAAGGACGGCCCCTCGATGCCAACGGCGCCGAAGCTGCCGTGGTTGAGCCAGCTGGTCGCGGCCAGGCACCAGACGACGGCCAGCCCCGCCGCCACGCCCCAGGCCATCATGCGCCGGTTGCGACGGATCGGCGCGTGCAGCAGCGCCCAGGCTCCCAGCGCCAGAGAGACGGCCAGCGCCACCAGAAGCGAGCCGGCAGCGCCCGCAATACCCAGCGAGGCCGCGATCCCCTGCGGCCCCGCCGCCTCGACCTGCGGGAAAAGCGCGATGCGCAGCGGGGCAAGCGGCCCCGACAGGGCGATGAAGGCGAAGATCCCCATCACCACCACGATCACCATCGAGCGGAGATCGCCGCCTCCGAAACGGACGAGAGCGCCAAAGCCGCAGTTGCCCGCCAGCGCCATGCCATAGCCGAAGACGAGCCCGCCCAGCACGCTCGCCCAGGGGTTCCAGACCATCTCGTGATAGATCGTCCCACCGAGATCCACGAGCCCTGCCGCCGCCAGCAGATGCGTCCCGAGGATCGCGGTCGCGAGAACGAGCCCCCAGAGCCGCAGTCGCCGCTGATCGCCCCCGTAGAGAGCCGATTCAAGTGCGGCGAGGGTGCAGAAATCGCCCAGCCGGGCGGCAAGGCCGAGCACGAGGCCCCCGGCAAGGCCGATCAGCGCCGCCAGGACGCCAAACGGTAGGCCTTCCATTCCCCTCTCCTCCCAAAGAGGTTCCGCGCGCCGTGATCGCTAGTCGCGGCGGCAGAAGAGTTCCGCGAGAAGGCGCACCATCCGCTCGACCTTGGGATCCAGGATCGAGTAGAAGATCGCCTGGCCCTCGCGCCGCGCACTCACCAGACCTTCCAGACGCAGCCGCGCAAGCTGCTGGCTTACCGCAGCCTGACGCGAAGAGAGCAGCGTTTCAAGCTCCATCACGCTCTTGGGCCCCGAGGACAGATGGCAGAGGATGGTGAGCCGCCCCTCGTGCCCGAGCGCCTTGAGGAAACCCGCGGCATCCTCTGCAGAGGCCACGAGATCGGCCGGACCCGGCGCCCCCGTTTCCGAGGGCACCTCTGCCTCCGCCCGTTCCGCCTGCTGCCGCGACATTGCCCGCCTCTCGATCCTTTCCAGAAATGCCACGAATTCCCCGGCGGCTTCCAGCGGGAATCGGCTTGGCCGCCCGCCGATCAGCCCTCGGGTCGGCCGGCGAGCATCTGGCCGAGCAGCGCCCAGAAGAAGGACTCGCCCGGATAGCCCTCGATCCGGCCGACCTCATGACCATCGTCGGTCAGCACGAAGGTGGGCGTGAAGGTGGCCGGGCGGGCCAGCGAGACGCCCTCGGGCAGGTCCGCCCTGAGCTGCTGCCGGACCAGCGGGGCAGCCTGACCCTCGGCCGTGCGATCATAGACCGGCGCCACCTCGCGGTCCCAGGCCTCGCACCAGACGCAGCCCGGCTGCTCGATCATCATCAGCCGCAGGTCGGCCGCAGCCGGGGTTGCGCCCAGAGCAAGCAGAACGAAGGTGGTTCGCAACAGCATGATTGACGTCCGCCATGAAATATCGAAATATCCTAATCTATCTGGGGGCGACTGCAAACACCTTCATGCCCCGGTTTCGGGATCCGGTCCCGGCGAGGGAGGACAGCGGCATCGCGGGGAGGCGGTGCCGCCATCAGCGACAACGAGTGACGGGCTTCGGTCCGGCAAGTGCCCTCGGGCGCTGCCGGCCGACCATGAGTGCGCGAAGGGGAGGGTGGATGTTCGAGATGAGCTATGGCGGGGCGGCACTGGCGGGACTGTTGTCCTTCCTCTCGCCCTGCATCCTGCCGATGGTGCCGTTCTATCTCTGCTACATGGCCGGGATCTCGATGCACGAGCTGCGCGGCGCGGCCGGGATTGCGCCGGGGGCGCAGCGGCGGCTCGTGGCCTCGGCGCTGGCCTTCGCGCTTGGGGTCACTACGATCTTCGTGCTTCTCGGGCTTGGCGCCACCGCCCTCGGTCAGGCCTTTGCCCAGTGGAAGGAGCCGCTCTCCTATGTTGCGGCCGCCGTCCTCTTCCTGTTCGGCCTGCATTTTCTCGGTCTGTTGCGCATCCCGTTCCTCTACCGCGAAGCCCGGATCGAGTCGCGGGCCGAACCGTCGAGCTTCCTCGGCGCCTATGTGATGGGGCTGGCCTTCGGATTTGGCTGGACGCCCTGCGTGGGCCCCGCCCTTGCCGCGATCCTGATGATCGCGAGCGGCATGGGCGAGCTCTGGCGCGGCGCCTCGCTGCTGCTGACCTACGGGCTTGCGATGACGCTGCCCTTCGTCCTGGCCGCGCTCTTTGCGCAGCCGTTCCTTGGCTGGGTCGGCCGCCACCGCCGCCACCTCGGCCATGTCGAGAAGGCGATGGGCGCCATGCTCATCCTGTTTGCCGTGCTGATTGCCACCAACTCCGTGAACCGGATCGCGGACTTCATGATCCGGCATTTCGACTGGAGCGGAACGCTCACCTGAGGGAGGAGAAGATGCGACTTCTGACACTGGCCGCGGCGGCCGCGCTCGCCCTGCCCGTTCATGCGGCCGAGCTGGGCGATGACGGTTTGCACAAGCCGGACTGGCTGCGCGACACGTTCAAGGACCTGCGCGAGGATCTGGCGGAGGCGAATGGCGACGGCAAGCGGTTGCTGGTCACCTTCGAGCAGCGGGGCTGCATCTACTGCACGAAGATGCACGAGGAGATCTTCCCCGACCCCGAAATCGAGTCGCTGATCCGCGACCATTACTTCGTCGTGCAGATGAACCTGTTCGGCGATACCGAAGTCACCGATTTCGACGGCCGGGTCATGAGTGAGAAGGAGGCCGCGGCGAGGTGGGGTGTGATGTTCACCCCCACCCTGATGTTCCTTCCCGAAGAGGTGCCCGAGGGGGCCACCGCCGCGCAAGCCGCGGTGGCGACGATGCCGGGCGCATTCGGCAAGGGCACCACGTCAGCCCTGCTCACCTGGGTGCGCGATCACGGCTACGAAGGCGGCGAGCATTTCCAGAAGTTCGTGGCCGAGCGCATGAAGAACGACCCGTCAGAGCAGAGCTCCGGCAACTGATGCGCGAAATTAATGCAAGAATTCTAATATCTTTATTGCGCGACATGAGAGGCCGGCGTATCGTTCGAGTCGGAGGAGTTCAGGGAGGAGAGGATGAGGCACCAGTATCTGCTGGGCGTGGTGGCGGCTTGCCTGGCGCTTCCGGCGCTGGCCCTGACCGGACCGCATGACCTGCAATTTGCGGATGGCGCGCTGGCGGAGTCGCTGACCGGCCAGCCCGGCGACCCCGCCGCCGGGGCAAAGGTGATGATGACGCGCCCGCTGGGCAATTGCGTCGCCTGCCACGAGGTTCCGACCATGGCCGATGTGCCGTTCCAGGGCGACGTCGGTCCCTCGCTCGCAGGGGTGGCCGACCGCTACAGCGAGGCGCAGCTGCGCGGGATCGTGGCCAATGCGAAGATGACCTTCGAGGGCTCGGTCATGCCGGCCTTCTACAAGAACAGCGGCTACATCCGCCCGGGCGATGGCTTTACGACCAAGCCCGCGCCCGCCGACCTGCAGCCGATCCTGACCGCGCAAGAGATCGAGGATGTCGTCGCCTACCTCCTGACACTGAAAGAGTGACCGGAGAGGCCCGAAGGAGGACCCTGACATGAGGCTTTCGAGACGAGACACACTGGTGCTGGGCATGGGGGGTCTGGCGGCCCTGGCCCTGCCGGGTTCGGCCCTTGCGGCCGCCGAAGAGGCCATCGCCGCCTTCACCGGAGGTGCAACGCCCGGCAGCGGCGGCATCAAGCTGATCGCCCCCGAGATCGCCGAGAACGGCAACACCGTGCCGATCACGGTCGATGCGCCCGGCGCAGCCTCGATCATGCTGGTCGCGACCGGCAACCCGGAACCGGCGGTGGCGACCTTCACCTTCGGCCCCGCCGCGGGCTCGCAGATGGCGGCGACGCGCATCCGGCTGGCCAAGACGCAGGACGTGGTCGCCATCGCGAAGATGCCCGACGGCAGCTTCGTTCAGGCAGCCGCAACGGTGAAGGTCACCATCGGCGGCTGCGGCGGCTGACACAGGGAGACGAGAGACATGGCCAAGGATGCAAAACCCCGCGTGAAGGTGCCCAAGACCGCCAGCCCCGGCGAGGTCGTCACGCTCAAGACGCTCATCAGCCACCAGATGGAGAGCGGCCAGCGGAAGGATGCCGACGGCAACCTGATCCCGCGCTCGATCATCAACCGCTTCACCTGCGATTTCAACGGCGTGAACGTGATCGACGTGACGATCGAGCCCGCCGTCTCGACCAATCCCTACTTCGAATTCGATGCCAAGGTGGATGCCTCGGGCGAGTTCAAGTTCACATGGTACGACGACGACGGCTCGATCTACGAGGACGCGAAACCGATCGAGGTCGCCTGACACCAAGGCCCGGTCGTCCGCAGGGAGGCGGGCGGCCCCACCCAGGGAGGAACCGCCAATGAGACTGCGCCTGCGCAGCCCGCTTCTTGCCGCCATCCTTGCCCTTGCCACCGGGCCGGCGCTGGCGGACCCACACCCGGATGCCGAGCTTGTCATCAACGGCGAGATCGAGCTTGCAACCCGCGCCCCGGCGCCCGACCACCTGAAAGGCACCTTCGACACCGTCTATTCCGGCTGGCTGTTCCGCACCGACGAGACCCGCGCGCTGGAGATGGACGATTTCGACAACCCGGCCATGGTCTTCGCTGACATGGGCGTTGATCGCTGGAACGCGGTGGATGGCAACGAGGGCAAGTCCTGCGCCTCGTGCCACGACGGGATCGAAAGCATGAAGGGCGTGCGCGCCTCGATGCCGAAGATCAACCCGGCCGGCAATGACCTGTGGTCGGTCGAGAATTTCATCAACACCTGCCGGACCGAGCGCATGGGCGCGGAAGCCTGGAAGTGGAACTCGCCCGAGATGAAGCAGATGACCTCGGCAATCTCGCTGCAATCGCGGGGGATGCCGGTCGCGGTGCAGATCGACGGGCCCGCGGAACCCTACTGGGAACAGGGCAAGGAGATCTACTACACCCGCTACGGTCAAATGGAGCTGGCCTGTTCCTCGTGCCACGAGCTGAACATGGGCAAGATGATCCGCGCCGACCACCTGAGCCAGGGCCAGATCAACGGCTTCCCGACCTACCGGCTGGCCGATGCGGGGATCGTCTCGATCCACCAGCGGTTTTCGGGCTGCATCCGCGACACCCGCGGCGAGCCGTTCGAGGCGGGCTCGCCCGAGTTCCGCGCGCTCGAGCTTTACGTTGCCTCGCGCGGCCTGTCGCTGCCCGTCGAGGGTCTGGCGGTCCGCCAGTAAACTGCCGGCGCGCGGACTTCGCGCGCCCCTCCCCTTCCGGCCGATCCCCGGCGCGTCGCCTGACGCGACCGAAGGCGGCTGCCCGCAAAGGACGATCCGATGATTTCCCGCCGCGAGTTCCTTCAGGCCAGCATGGCCGCCTCGGTGATCTGGGGCGCCTCGGGCATCGGCCGCTGGTCGCGCCTTGCCGCGCAGCAGGCCCTGACCCAGGACCAGCTGCTGCAGTTCGAGGATTTCGGCAACCTGACGCTGATCCACGTCACCGACATCCACGCCCAGCTGAAGCCGATCTGGTTCCGCGAACCCGAGATCAACCTTGGCGTGGGCGAGGCCAAGGGCCGGCCCCCGCATGTGACCGGCGCCGATTTCCTGAAGCTCTACGGCCTGAAGCCGGGCAGCCCCGACGCCTATGCCCTGACGCATGTGGATTTCGAGGCCCTGGGCAAGACCTATGGCCGGATGGGCGGGATGGACCGGATCGCGACCGTGGTGAAGGCGATCCGCGCCGCCCGCCCCGAGGCGCTGCTGCTCGACGGCGGCGACACCTGGCACGGCTCGATGACCTCGCTGCTCACCAGGGGGCAGGACATGGTCAACGCGATGAACGCGCTGAAGGTCGATGCCATGACCTCGCACTGGGAATGGACGCTGGGCACCGAGCGGGTGCAGGAGATCGTGGACGCCCTGCCCTTCCCCTTCCTCGGCGCCAACATCTTCGACAAGGAATGGGACGAGCCCGCCTTCCCGCCCTACGAGATCTTCGAGCGCGGCGGCCTGCAGGTGGCCGTAATCGGGCAAGCCTTCCCCTACATGCCCATCGCCAACCCCGGCTGGATGTTTCCCGAATACTCGTTCGGTGTCCGCGAGGAGCGGATGCAGGACATGGTGGACGAGGTGCGCGAAAAGGGCGTCGATCTGGTCGTCTGCCTCTCGCACAACGGCTTCGACGTCGACCGCAAGATGGCCGCGCGGATCAAGGGGATCGATGTCATCCTGACCGGCCACACCCACGACGCCCTGCCCGAGCCGGTTCTGGTGGGCGAGACGATCCTCATCGCCTCGGGCTCGCATGGGAAGTTCATCAGCCGCGTCGATCTCGACGTGCGCGACGGGCGGATGATGGGATTCCGCCACAAGCTGATCCCGATCTTCTCCGACGTGATCGCCCCGGATGCCGAGATGGCGGCGCTGGTCGACGCCGAGCGCGCGCCGTATCAGGCGCAACTGTCCGAGGAACTGGCCCGCACCGAGAGCCTGCTTTACCGCCGCGGCAACTTCAACGGCACGTGGGACGATCTGATCTGCCAGGCGATGCTGTCAGAGCGCGACGCCGAGATCGCCATGTCGCCCGGCGTGCGCTGGGGCACCACCGTCATGCCCGGCCAGGCGATCACCCGCGAGGATCTGCTGAACGCCACCTCGATGACCTACGGCGCCTGCTACCGCAATGAAATGACGGGAGAGTTCCTCAAGACCGTGCTCGAGGACGTGGCCGACAACATCTTCAACCCCGATCCCTATTACCAGCAGGGCGGCGACATGGTTCGCGTCGGCGGCCTTGGCTACCGGATCGACATCTCGCAGCCGATCGGCAGCCGGATCTCCGAGATGACGCTGCTCCGCACCGGCGAGGCGATCGATCCGGCCCGCAGCTACACGGTCGCCGGGTGGGCCTCGGTCAACGAGGGGACCGAGGGGCCGCAGATCTGGGACGTGGTCGAAAGCCACCTGAAGAAGATCGGCACCGTGAAGCTGGAGCCGAACAGCTCCGTCACCATCACCGGCGCCTGAGACGAGAGGACCGCCATGACCGATATGACCAAGAAAGGCACGACCCGCCGCGGCTTTCTGGCCGGCGCCGCCGCCGGAGGCGCGCTGGCCGCCACCGCCGCACGCGCGGGCGGACCCGATCCGCTGATCACCGAGGTGCAACCCTGGGCGCAGGCGCTTGGCGACGGCGTGGACGCCACGCCCTACGGGATGCCGATCCATCTCGAATCCCATGTGGTGCGGCGCAACGTGGAGTGGCTGACGGCCGATACGATCAGCTCGGTCAACTTCACCCCGATCCATGAGCTTGACGGCACGATCACCCCGCAGGGCTGCGCCTTCGAGCGTCACCATGCGGGCGCCATCGAACTCGCCAAACCCGACTGGCGGCTGATGATCCACGGGCTTGTCGAACGACCGCTCGTCTTCACCTACGACGACCTGATCCGCTTCCCGCGCGAGAACCACACCTATTTCCTGGAATGCGCTGCGAACAGCGGGATGGAGTGGGCGGGGGCGCAGTTGAACGGCTGCCAGTTCACCCATGGCATGATCCACAACATGGAATACACAGGCATTCCGCTGCGCACCCTGCTGGCCGAAGCGGGCGTGAAGCCGGAAGGCAAGTGGGTGCTGGTGGAAGGCGCCGACGCCTCGGCGATGAGCCGCTCGATCCCGATCGAGAAGGCGCTCGATGACGTTCTGGTGGCGTTCAAGGCCAATGGCGAGGCGCTGCGCAAGGAACATGGCTATCCCGTCCGGCTGGTCGTGCCGGGCTGGGAGGGCAACATGTGGGTCAAGTGGCTGCGCCGCGTCGAGGTGGGCGACCAGCCCTGGGAGCATCGCGAGGAGACCTCGAAATACACCGACACGATGGCCGACGGCCGCTCGCGCCGCTGGACCTGGGAGATGGACGCGAAGTCGATCATCACGAGCCCCAGCCCACAGGCGCCGATCACCCACGGCCCCGGCCCCACGGTGATCTCGGGCCTCGCGTGGTCAGGGCGCGGCACGATCCGCGAGGTGCATGTTTCGCTCGACGGCGGGAAGAACTGGCAGCAGGCGCGTCTGTCCGGCGCCAGCCACGACAAGGCGCTGCACCGCTTCTACCTCGACTTCGACTGGGACGGCTCGGAACTGCTGCTGCAATCCCGCGCGGTGGACAGCACCGGCTATGTCCAGCCGACCAAGGAACAGCTGCGCAGCTTCCGCGGCGTCAACTCGGTCTATCACAACAACGGCATCCATACCTGGTGGGTCAAGGCGAACGGAGAGGCAGAAAATGTCGAGATTTCCTGAGCTTCTGCTGTTGGCGGCGATCCTGTCCGCCCCTGCGGCCGCGGCCGAGGCCCCCCGCGTCGGCCGGATCGCCCTGCCCGAAGAGATCGCCGCCTGGAACCTCGACATCCGGCCCGACGGGTTCGGCTTGCCCGAAGGCTCGGGTGACGTGCTGACGGGGGAAGAGCTGTTTTCCGAACGCTGTGCCCTCTGCCACGGCGAATTCGGCGAGGGGGTGGACAACTGGCCCAAGCTCGCGGGCGGCCAGGGCACGCTCGATCACGACGATCCGCAGAAGACCATCGGCAGCTACTGGCCCTATCTTTCGACCGCATGGGATTACGTCTACCGCGCCATGCCCTTCGGCGATGCGCGCAGCCTGACCAGCGACGAAACCTACGCCATCGTGGCCTACCTGCTCTACAACAACGATCTTGTGGACGAGGATTTCACCCTGTCGCGCGAGAACTTCCTCGAGGTCGAGATGCCGAACGCCGATGGCTTCTTCGTGGACGACCGGGCGACGACCGAGATCCCGGCCTTCAGCCAGCCCCCCTGCATGACGGACTGCAAGCAGGAGGTCGGGATCACCATGCACGCAACCGTGCTTGACGTGACACCTGACGACACGACCGACTGACGACCGCGACGCCCCGCAAGGGCCGCGGGCACGGCCCCGGCCCTGTCTTGCCAGTAGAGACGGCAGGGCCCGCACCGGCCCTTCCCCGTGCCCGAAGGAGTGACGCCGATGAGACTGACCCGCCGCACCTTCCTTGCATCCTCCGCGGCCTGCCTCGCCGCACCGGCCGTCACGGGGCAGGCCCGGGCCCGAGTGCTCGTGGTCGGCGGTGGCGCAGGCGGAGCCTCGGTCGCGCGCCACCTGGCGGCCGAAGGCGCGGGTGCCGCCGACATCACGCTGATCGAGCCGAACGCGGTCTATCACACCTGCTTCTTCTCGAACCTGCATCTGGGCGGGCTCCGCAGTCTCGACAGCCTCGCCCACTCCTACGACCGGCTGGGCGGTCTTGGCGTGAAGCTTGTCGCCGACAAGGTGGCGGCCGTGGACCGCGAGCGGCGCCGGGTGGCGCTCTCCGCGGGCGGAACGCTCGACTGGGACTGGCTCGTGCTGTCTCCCGGGATCGACTTTGTCGATGACAGCGTTCCGGGCTGGACGCTGGCCGCGGCCGATCTCATGCCGCACGCCTACAAGGCGGGCGAACAGACAAGCCTGTTGCGCAAGCAGCTCGACGCGATGCCGCCGGGCGGCACCTTCTGTCTGATCGCCCCGCCCAACCCCTACCGCTGCCCGCCCGGGCCCTACGAACGGATCTCGATGATCGCGCACCGTTTCACGCAGGTGAACCCGACGGCCCGGATCCTGCTTCTCGACCCGAAGGAGAGCTATTCGAAGCAGACGCTCTTCGAGGAAGGCTGGCAGGCGCACTATCCCAACATGATCGAGCGTCTGGGCCCGGAAATGGGCGGCGACCGCGTCGAGGTCCGCCCCGACCGGATGGAGGTGGTGATCGACGGGGAGGTCGAGAAGGTCGATGTCTGCAACGTCATTCCGGGCCAGGTCGCGGGCCGCATCATCGCCGAGGCGGGCCTTGCCGACGAGACCGGCTGGGCGCCCATCGATCCTGCCACGATGAAGAGCCGCAAGGATCCCGCGATCTTCGCCCTTGGCGATGCCGCCGTGGCCGGAGACATGCCCAAATCGGCCTCGGCGGCCAACAGCCAGGCGAAGGTGGTGGCGGCCGTGCTTCTCGCCGAGATCGCGGGCAACGCGGCCCCGCCTGCCCGCTACGTCAACACCTGCTGGTCGCTCATCGCCCCGGAGGATTCGGTGAAGGTCGGCGGCACCTACGAGCCGACGCCCGAGAAGATCGCCTCGATCGACCGGTTCATCAGCCAGACCGAAGAGGATCGCGCCACCCGCCTCGCCACCTGGCAACAGAGCCTCGGCTGGTATGCGGGCATCACCTCCGACATGTTCGGCTGAGGCACACCCGCCGCGAACGCCCCCGCAGCGGCGGCCCGTGAAAGGGGCCGCCGCTTGCCATCTCCAGACGGAAAGGCCCGCCATGATCGTCTCGCGCCGCCACTTTCTCGCCACCGCCGCCGCGGGGATCGCCCTGCCGCAGCGCCTCTGGTCCGCCAGCCGCATCGAAAGCGGGACGATGCAGGTCGAGACCCTCTCGGACGGGCATCTGGTGCTGCCCACCGACTTCCTTTTCGGCGACATGCCCAAGGCGGAACTGGCGCCGATCCTCGCCCGTCACGGCGTGGCGGGCGGCGCGGTCGAGCCGCCGTGCAACGTGACCCTCCTGCGCGACGGCGGCCGCACCATCCTGTTCGACGTGGGCGCGGGCGCGGATTTCATGCCGACGGCGGGCCGGCTGTCCGAGGCGCTGGACGCGCTCGATCTGTCGCCCGAGGAAATCACCCATGTCCTCTTCACCCACGGCCACCCGGATCATCTCTGGGGGCTGCTGGATGAGTTCGACGAGCCGCTCTTTGCCAACGCCCGGCACATGATGGGGCGGGCCGAGTTCGACTACTGGATGGACCCCGACACGGCCTCGGCGATCGGCGAGGCGCGGCAGAGCTTTGCCGCAGGCGCGCGGCGGCGGCTTGAGACCATCGCCGACCGGATCTCGCTGTTCGAGGATGGCGAGGCGGTGCTGCCGGGCGTCACGGCCCGTCTCACCCCGGGCCACACGCCCGGCCACATGGCCTTCCTGATCGACGGGCCGGACCCCATGATGATCGCGGGCGACGCCCTGGCGAACGCTCATGTCAACTTCGAGCGGCCGGAATGGCGCTCGCCCTCGGATCAGGATGCCGAGCTTGCGGCCGAAACGCGCGTGGGGCTTCTCGATCAGTTGTCGGCGGACGGCCTGATCCTCGTGGGCTTTCACCTGCCCGAGGGCGGGATCGGCCGGGTCGAGCGGACGAAGGAGGGCTACCGCTACCTGCCGGGCTAGGCGATGGCGGGCCGCGACGCCTGATCGACGACCAGATCGGTCAGGACGGCGCCGATCCACATGCAGAGAAGTGCGAGCCAGGCCGTCGCCACGAAGATCGAGGTTCCCGAGACGCCCGCCCCGATCGCGCAGCCACCCGCGAGCATCGCACCGAAGCCCATCAGGACCGCGCCGATCATCGCCCGCCGCATGGCCGGCGCACCATCGAAACCCTGGAACTTCAGCTCTCGCGCAAAGCCCGCGGCGATCAGCGCGCCCAGGAATACGCCCGGCACAAGCCCCACGTCGAAGCCGAACTCGGGGTTCGGCACCAGAAAGAACATGAGCGTGTTCGCCGAGGGCCCGCTGAAGGTCGCCGAGGTGACCGCCACGGGCTCGAAGCTGACCTGCGCGAGGCTGTAGGTCAGCACCCAGCCAAGGGCCGCGGCGAAGCCCACGCCCGAGGCGAAGACGAGGGTCGAGACACCGATCCTGTTCCTGCGTGCAAGCCACAGCGCAAAGCCCGCAAGCCCAAGCCCCAGCACGAGGCCCGTCGCGCGAGGCATGCCCAGCAGATCGAGCAGATCCACGTTCCGCCCCGCCGGCGTCACCCACAGCCGCGCGAGCCAGTCGCGCAAGGGCGCAAGCCAGCCGTGCAGCGACATCTGCGCCACCACGGCAAAGATCAGCCCGGCTACCACCGAGCGCAGGTTCCCCGTCGCCGCCAGCACCAGAAGCCGCCCCGAGCAGCCGCGGGCCAGCACCATGCCGGCCCCGAAGAGAAAGCCCCCGAGGATCGCCCCCGACCAGGAGCCGGTGACGGCCATCATCCGCGCCTCGTCCGCCCGGAAGAAGCCGAGGGCCCCGGCCGCCTGCACCCAGACCAGCGCCGTCGAGAAGGTCAGCAGCCAGACCGCCATCCGCTGCCCGAACTGGCCGCGGGCGAACTCGACCGTGGCCGCCCGCAGGCAGAAGGCGGACCGCTGCGCGGCGATCCCGAAGACGATCCCGGTTAGCAAGCCGAAGAGGGCCGATGTCCGCGCCTCTCCCAAGAGATCCACGAGCGGCACGACATCCATGGCACCCTCCCCGGTTGATGCGCGATGCTACATCACACCGCCTGTGGCCCTTGTTGATCTGGATCAGCCCCATCAAGGGGCGGATACCTCCGCTCGCCCGCGCCTTCATCCTCCGCCAGCGGCCCCGCGGGTGACGCAGCGGCGAACTCGCGGCCGCAGGCAACTTCTCTGATTGACCAAGTGGCGGGCGGTGCTAGCCTTTCGGTCAAAGCTCGAGGACATGACATGGATTTTCTGGCGCGTGCGACCTCCATCGTCGGCAACACGATGGTCCTGATGAGGCGGTTCGGCTCGCCCGGCACCCAGGCGGTGGGGGAAAGCCCCGCCATCCCCGAGGCCAGGAAACAGGGGATCATGACGCTCAAGATGCCCGCTGCGCACGGCTGGGCACCGGGACACCTGCCCACGCCGGCGCCCGGCCTGAAGGTCAACGCCTTTGCCACGGGGCTCGAGCATCCCCGCTGGATCGAGGTCCTGCCCAACGGGGACGTTCTCGTGGCCGAAGCGCGCCAGATCCCCACGCCCCCCAAGAGCCTCCTGGATCGCGCGGCACAGGCCACCATGCGGCGGGCGCGCGCCCTCGGCGACAGCCCGAACCGCATCACGCTCCTGCGCGACAGCGGGCAGAGCGGCGAGACCACGCAGCGCGAGACCTTCCTTGTGGGCCAGAACCAGCCCTTCGGCATGGCGCTGGTCGGCGACACCTTCTATGTCGGCAACACCGACGGCATCGTGGCCTTCCCCTACCGCGAGGGCGCAACGCGCCTCGAGGGCGAGGGCCGCAAGCTCGTGACCTTCAAGCCTGGCGGGCACTGGACGCGCAGCCTGATCGTCTCGCCCGACGGCCGCCGGATCTATGCGGGCGTGGGCTCGCTCAGCAACATCGGCGACGACGGGATGGAGGCGGAAGAGGGCCGCGCCGCGATCTGGGAGCTTGACCTGGCCTCGGGCAACTCGCGGATCTACGCCTCGGGCCTGCGCAACCCGGTGGGGCTGGCGTGGGAGCCCGCGACCCGCGTCCTCTGGACCGTGGTGAACGAGCGCGACGGGCTGGGCGACGAGACACCTCCCGACTATCTGACCTCGGTCGAGGAAGGAGGCTTCTACGGCTGGCCCTACTGCTACTGGAACCGCATCGTGGACGATCGCGTGCCCCAGGATCCGGCGATGGTGGCGCGCGCGATCACGCCCGACTATGCGCTTGGCGGGCATACAGCCTCGCTCGGCCTGTGCTGGGTGCCGCCGGGGACCTTGCCCGGCTATCCGGGCGGAATGGCCATCGGCCAGCACGGCTCATGGAACCGCTCCAAGCTGAGCGGCTATCGGCTGATCTTCGTGCCCTTCGCGAATGGCCGCCCCTCGGGTCCGCCCCGCGACATCCTCACGGGCTTCCTCTCGCCCGACGAAAAGCTTGCCTATGGCCGCCCCGTTGGCGTCGCGGTGGGCCCGGACGGCCGGTCCCTCCTGCTCGCGGACGATGTGGGCGACGTGATCTGGCGCGTGACGGGGGCGTGAGAGGGCGCGGCCTCGCGGTCAACGCGACCCTACGTCCCCTTCTGGCGACCGCGCGGCCCGCCTAGACTGGTCCGGTTGATCCCCGGCTGATCCGGCCGGGGGTTCCATGCCGCAAGGACTGCCACGATGATCGAGCCCGCCGCCCGCCCCGAACCCCGCCGCATCTTCATGCTCGGCGCTACGGGCACGATCGGCCGCGCGACCGTCAGGGCCCTCCTCGCCCGCGGACATGAGGTGGTCTGCTTCCTCCGGCCCCGCGCCTCCGGCGGGCGCCTCGACCTGCCGGATGGCGCGATCCTGCGCTACGGCGACGTCACCGACCCCCTGTCGCTTGCCCGCGACGGTTTTCAGAACGAGCGGTTCGACGCGCTCGTCTCCTGCCTCGCCTCGCGCACCGGCGTCCCCCGCGACGCCTGGGCCATCGACCACAAGGCCCATTCCGACGCGCTCGCCGCGGCCCGCGCGGCCGGCGTGAGGCAGGTCGCCCTGCTCTCGGCGATCTGTGTGCAACGTCCCCTTCTCGCCTTCCAGCAGGCCAAGCTCGCCTTCGAGGACGAGTTGATGCGCTCGGGTCTCGACTGGTCGATCGTGCGCCCCACGGCCTTCTTCAAGTCGCTGTCCGGGCAGGTGAAGCGGGTGCAGGAGGGCCGCCCCTTCCTCGTCTTCGGCAACGGAGAGCTGACCGCCTGCAAGCCGATCAGCGACGACGATCTGGGCCGCTACATGGCGCTCTGCCTCGAGGATCCGGCCCTGAGAAACCGGATCCTGCCCATCGGCGGCCCCGGCCCCGCCCTTACGCCCCGGGCGCAGGCCGAGATGCTGTTCCGCCTGGCGGGGCGAGAGCCGAAGGTCCGGCATGTGCCGGTCGCGCTGCTCGACACGATCATCGCAGTCCTCTCGACGCTCGGGCGAGTGGCGCCGAAGCTGCGCGACAAGGCCGAACTGGCGCGCATCGGCCGCTATTACGCCACCGAGTCCATGCTGCTCCTCGATCCGGCGACGGGACGCTACGACGCCGACGCCACCCCCTCCTTCGGCCAGGAGACGCTGGAGGAGTTCTACACCCGCCTCCTGCGCGGAGAAGCGACCGTCGATCTGGGCGAGCACGCTGTGTTCTGACGGGTGGCCCGGCCGGCGGACCGCGGCCGTCAGGGCAAGAGGATCGCGCGGAAGTCGTTGACGTTGGTGCCGGTCGGCCCCGTCACCACCTGCGCGCCGAGCGCGGCAAAGAAGCTGTGGGCGTCATGCCCGGCCAGCGCCTCGGCCGGATCGAGCCCGGCCGCGCGCGCCGCACCCAGAAGCGCCGCCCCGCCCACCGCGCCGGCCACCTCGGCCGCGCCATCGACCCCGTCCGTATCGGCCGCAAGCGCCCAACCCGGAAGATCGCGCGCGTCCAGCAGATAGGCGAGCAGGAACTCGACATTGCGCCCACCGATGCCCGCGGGACCACGGATCGACACGGTCGTCTCGCCGCCGGAAAGCAGCAGGCAGGGACGCGCAAACGGTTGATTGCGAAGCACGACCTGTCGGGCGAGCCCGGCGAGAACCCGCCCCGCCTCACGCGCTTCCCCCTCCAGCGCATCGCCCAGGACATGGACGGCGAGCCCCTCGGCGCGTCCGGCCTCGGCCGCAGCCTCCAGCGCCATCTGCGGCGAGCAGACGATATGGCTCTCGACCCGGCCCAGCCTCGGATCACCCGGCTTGACGCTCTCGGCGCCCTCGGTGTCCAACGCCGCCTCAATCCGTGGCAGGTCCAGCCCCAGCCGACGCAGCACCGCGCTTGCATCCTCGACCGTCGTCAGATCCGCATGACAGGGCCCTGACGCGATGACGCTGGGATCGTCCCCCGGCACGTCCGAGACAAGCAGCGCCACCACCCGCGCCGGTGCACAGGCCGCGGCGAGCCTGCCCCCCTTGACCCGGCTGAGGTGCCGGCGCAGGCAGTTCATCTCGGCGATGGTCGCGCCCGAGGCCAGCAGCGCCCGGTTCAGCTCCACCTTGTCCTCCAGAGCCAGCCCCGGAAGCGGCGCCACCATCAGCGCCGAGGCCCCCCCCGAGATGACGGCGATCACCAGATCGTCGGGGCCTAGCCCCTCGGTCAGCGCCAGAAGCTCGGCGGTCGCCGCGATACCGGCGGCATCGGGAACCGGATGGGCCGCCTCGCGCAGCGCAATCCGGCGCAGCGAGCCGTCACCCCCCTGCCCGTGCCGCGTGATGACGAGGCCCGAGAGGCGCGGAAAGGCGGCATAATGCTCCTCCACCGCGCGCGCCATGCCCACGGCGGCCTTCCCCGCGCCCAGAACGAGGATATGCCCCGCCGGCGGAGGCGGCAGAAGCGGCGGAATGCGCGCTCCGGGCTGAGACGCCTCCACCGCACGGGCAAAGAGCCCGCGCAGGAAGGCCGCGGCCGTGGCGTCGTTCCAGTCCGTCATCTCGCGCCTCCAGCACCCCGGCCACACCGGCCGTTCCGCCCACCATTCCAGCCCGATCCGGCCAAGGCAACAGGACGTGTCAGAAGTTCACCTGATCGCCGCCCTTCAGCGCCGCCCTCAGGTCTATGACGCGATCTGCCGAACGCTGCTCGACAGCACGCTCAAGCCGGACAGCCTGACCTCGATCCGAGAGCTTGCGGACGAACTCGGGGGCTCGACCATGCCGGTACGGGAAGCGGCCGCCTCGTGGCGCAGGGCGCGCTTTCGGTGCGCAAGAATCGCGCGGTCGAGGTGCCCCGCATGACTTAGGACGAGTTTCGCGAACTTACCCGTACCCGCCTGCTGCTCGAACGCGAGGCGGCGCGGCTGGCCGTCGAGCGGATGCTGCCGGACGAGGTGGCCGGCATCCGCGCGCTTCATGTGCAGTTCCGGGACGAGATGGGCTTGGGCAACCGCTCGGCGGCGCTGATGACCAACCGGCTTCTGAATTTCGCGCTTTATGACGCCGCACGGTTGCCCACGATGCGCCAGATGATCGGCACGGCATGGCTGCGGGCCGGGCCGCTGATCTCGCTCGGCATCGGCGCCCGGACGGGTGGCAGTCGCGCGGAACATTCCATCGTGGCGCACGGCCAGCTTGTCGCGGTCCTGGAGGCTGGCGATGCCGAGGCGGCCGCCATCCCTTGACCAGAGGGCTCTCCATCGTGAACCTCTCCTCCTTCGCCGGACGGACGGGATTTGCGCTCCGCGCTCCCTATGCCGCGGGCAAATGGGGGGTGATCGGCCTCACGAAGTCGCTTACGATCGAGTTGGGCGAGGCCGGCATCCGCGTCAACGCCATCCTGCCGGGTCTTGTGGCGGGCGACCGCCAGCGCCGGGTGCTCGAGGCCAAGGCCCAGAGCCGCGGCCAGAGCTGCGCCGACGTGGAGGCCGAGGTGTCTCGCCCGTCACCCCTCGGGCGCTTCGTGTCGGGCCAAAGCCTTTCGGTCTGCGGCGATACGCGGATGATTGCCTGACACAATCCTTGCCCGGGTCACTCCGCGGCGGCCTGCACCGGCTCGGTCACCAGCCGCAACTCCTCCATCCGCTCGGCGTCGAGGATGTAGATCTCGCGCGCGGGCGTCTCCATCCCGTGCATCATCAGCCGCGGGTCGATGCCCATCCGGTCGAGATAGCGCATGACCTCGGCCTGACCGCGCTGCACATCCTCGACGGCGAGGAAGGCGGGCAGCAGGCTGTTCTCGCCGAAGTAATGCTGGTGCACCCCGACGAGCCCGCCAGGCCGCACCCGGCGCGGATCACCGCCCGCCAGCAGATAGGGGCAGGCCGACAGGCAGACAGCACCGCCGCCCACCTCCGTCGCGGCCCCGAGCGCGCGGATCTGCCGGCCGATCAGCAGCGCCTCGGCGACGACCCCGCCCGAACTGTCGAGCGCGACCGTTCCGGGCCGCACGGCCTGCTCCTCGAGGAACCGGGCAAAGCGGGCAGCGTCACCCTGCGCAATCTGCCCGATGACACTAACCCGGCCGTCTTCGTGCGCAAACTCGAGACGGGCGGGCATCGGCCGCATCTGCGGCCCGTCGGTGCCGGGCGCCGGGCGAAGGTCGGGGCGATAGGGCCGCATCTGGGGCACCGTGGCCGGGGCGAAGAGATCGGCCGGAGACGGCGGCGCGGGCCGGGCCAGGTCCATGCCAATCAGCGCGGCCCCGATCGCCACCTGAAGGATCAGCATGGCCCAGATGGCCCGGCGCGGCGGGGCGGGAGCCGTCACGCAAGAGCCCTCACCGGTCCGCATCCCGGTGCGCGTCGGCGTCCTGCAGAAGCCGGGCGGCCGCCAATGCGGCCCGCAATTCGGCCACCGTCATCGTCTCTTCCGACATCCCCTCGCCGCGCCCTGCCCGGATGGCCGCCTGTGTCACCATCACGATGAAGACGAGCACCGCCGGCAGAAGGTCGATGGCGATCGCTCCGGCCCAGCTGGGCACGAAATTTCCGGCGTAGCGGATCACGGCATCGGCGGCCGAGATCGGAGTATAGATCGTTTCCTCTGTCGCGGGCAGCGCCTCGACCTCGGCGGCGGCACCGCGCAGCGTCTCGGCCCGCTGGCGCAGAAGCGAGAGGACCGAGTCGATGGTGCTGGCCTGGCTCGACCGGGCGAGGTCCGATCCCCCGTCGAGTTCGGGAAGCACGACGGATTCGGCCAGATCCTGCGCGGCCCGCGCCACCAGCGGCGCGACGTTCAGCTGCCTGAGCTGCGCCACGATGCCAGCAAGCCGCACCGCTTCTTCCGAGAACCGCACCGAACGCTGCTCGACCGGCCCTGCCTCCACCGTCAGGGCCCGCATCCGGCTGAGGATGGCGTTGCCTTCGGCGAAGGCCGCCGCCACCGGCGCATCCTGCGCCCCGATCTGCGTCTCGAGCGCCGCAAGCTCTGCGGCCTTCTGGGTCAGGACGCGGAAGACGGCCCCGCGCCCGGCGAAGCCCGAAAGGTCGCCCGTCGCCTCCTGCTCGGAGAGGTCGCCGAAGCTCTGCCTCACCCGCGCGACGTCGCGCCCGAGGCTCTGACCCGCGATCGCGTTGGCATGGGCGCGCTCCAGCGAGGCCTGATAATCCTGCACCGTCACCGCCAGATGCTGCTCGACCGCCGCCGCCCCGGCCAGCGCCGCCGCGTTGAGCCACGAGGACATGGCGACGATGGCAAGGCTGCCAAGGGCCATCGAGCACAGCAGCCCGATGCGGGACGAGGCGCTGCGCATCGCGGGCAACAGCCGCATCATGTAGGACCAGAAAACGAAGATCCCGACCGAGACCGCAATGGAATAGGAGAGGGCCGCGAAGGTCGTCCAGGCGCCGGTGTCGTCGAGCAGCGTCCGCACGCCGAGATAGGTGTAGATGCCGGACGCCGCCGCCAGCACTCCCAGCGCCACCCCGGTGAAACTGTCAAGCCAGCCGAGGTGCCGCTCCAGCTCCCGCGCATGACGGGCACCCGACCGCTCGAGAGGCATGCGCATCCCCGTCTCGGGACGATGATCCGGGGCGGCCGGTTCCGGCTGACCTGCGGGCCGCAGGGGGCCCTGCTGCATCTCGGTAGGGGTGTCGGGCATGCGCTCAACCTTCCGTGCAAGGCTCGGCGTCGGAGGGCTCCGCGCGAAGGCCGATCTATGCTGCGCGATGGCCTCGGCGAAGGTGCATCCCCTTCACGCCTCTTCAAGAAGTTGCGAGGGGCGGCTCATCGCGCCGCCACGATCCTCGCCGTTGCGGGGATGAAGGCCATGAGGGCGGCCAGCATCCAGAAGGCAAAGGGCAGGCTTGTCAGGTGCGAGGCGAAGCCGATCAGCGCCGGCCCGGCCAGGATACCGGCATAGCCGGTGGTCGTGACGGCGGCGATCGCCAGCGCGGGCGGCATGACGGTCTGGCGTCCGGCAAGGCTGAAGAGCACCGGCACGATGTTCGACGCCCCCAGCCCGATCAGCACGAAGCCCGCCAGCGCCCCCGGCCGCCAATCCCACGAGAGGAGGATGGCAAAACCTGCCAGCGTCAGAAGGCCGCCCTGCACCAGCACGCGCCGGTCGCCCAGGACCATCACGATCCGGTCTCCGGTCAACCGTCCCACGGTCATTGCGATCGAGAAGAGCATGTAGCCAAGGCCGCCCCCGGCGGGCTCGACCAGCCCCCGCCCCACAAGGAGAAGCGCCCCCCAGTCCAGAAGTGCGCCCTCGACGAGGAAGGTGATGGCGGCGAGGCCGGCGAGCAGGAGGACCGCCGCCCGGGGCACGGCGAGCTTGGGCGGCTCGCCGCCCTGCGCGCGCAAGAGCCTCGGGGCGGCGCCGAGCACGGCCGCCAACGCCACCGCGCTTCCCACGCCGGCCGCCGCAAGGGGCGACAGGCCCTGTGACAGCATGAGGGTGACAAGCCCCGCCCCTCCAAAGCCGCCCACGCTGAAGAGCGCGTGAAACCCGGACATCAGCGGCCGGTCCGACTCCCGCTCGACCGCCACCGCATGCACGTTCATCGCCACGTCGAGCGTGCCGAGCGACGCGCCGAACAGGAGCAGCGCCAGCGCCAGCAGCCACGGCTGCCCCGCGGCGGCCAGGACGGGCAGGCAGAGGGCCATCCCGATCCCCCCCAGGAGGATCATCGGGCGCGAGCCGCTGCGCGCGCTGACCCAGCCGGTGACGGGCATGGCGATCAGCGAGCCGATCCCGAGGCACAGGAGCAGGAGGCCAAGCTGCGCCTCATCCACGCCCGAGCGGGCCTTGGCAAAGGGCACAAGCGGCGCCCAGCAGGACATGGCAAAGCCCGCCGCAAAGAAGGCGAGACGGGTGGCAAGGCGGGTGTCGGACGTATTGGCGGAGGTCAAGGGCGAGGGGCTCGCATGGGAGAGGCGTCCATCGACGCAAAGGGGGTCATCGCCCCACCCCTGCGGATGCGGCACGCGCGTCAGCCGCGCTTCTGCTTGAACCGATCCGTGGTCAGCGTCTCCGTCGTCACCTCGATCTTCTGCGGGATCTTGTAGGGCTCCAGCCGCCCTGACAAGCCCTTGCGGACAAGTGTGCGGATCTCGGAGGCGGAGAGGCGGGGGTCCTCCATTCGGACGCGGGCACAGACCGCCGTGCCGAGCAGCGCGTGGGGCATCCCGTAGACCGCCGCTTCGGCCACGCCTGGCAGAGCCAAGATCGCGCCCTCGACCTCGGCGGGAAAGACCTTCTGGCCGCCCACGTTGATCATGTCGCCCGATCGGCCGAGAAAGCGCAGCCGGTCGCCGTCCGCCTCGACGAGATCGCCGGTGCGATACCAGCCATCCTCGGTGAAGGGGCTGGGCGCGTTGAGGTATCCCAGCATGGCAGTCTCGGTGCGGATCTCAAGAAGGCCCTCCCGCACCCGCCAGGATGCGCCCGCGCCATCGAGCCGGATCCAGCGCGACCGGCCCCCGTCCGAGCGTGACCGCAGGGCCCCCAGCTCGGACGTGCCGTATTTCTGGACCAGCCGCGCCGCCGGGAAGGCATCGGCCACCCGCTCCAGCAGCGCCTGCGGCATCATCTCGGCACCATAGGTGACGACACGCAGGCTGGGCAGCCGAAGGTCGGGCCCGCCGTTCAACAGGAGGAGGTTGAGGAACGAGGGCGCCGTCGGCAGCACCTCGACGCCGTGGCGGGCGATCCGGTCGATCACCGTCGGCACGGACCTGTCGGGCAGACAGACGAGGGTCGAGCCGTTCGCCAGCGCGTAAAGCAACGTGTCGATGCCAGCGATGTGGTCGAAGAGCAGGAAGGCCAGCGTCACCAGATCCTTGCCCTGCGCCGCAAACTTGGACAACAGCCGACGCACGTCATGGACAGCCCCCTTTGGCGCCCCGGTTGTGCCCGAGGTGAAGATCACGAGACCCGGCGCGTCCTCACGCCTGAGCCTCTCGATCAACGGGTGACGCGAGGCGCCGCCGAGCGGGATCAGACGCTCGGCGGCCGCCTCGACGCGCCAGCCTGCATCGGCCACCGTGGCGAACTCCTCCTGCCGTTCGGCGCTGCTCGGGGCCACCGGCGTGACAACCGACCCGTGCCGCCAGAGCGCAAGCAGCCAGGCCACGGCCGCCGCGCTGAAATCGCCGCACAGCTGGACCGAAGCCCCGCGCGGCACCTGCGCGGCGGCCAGCCGTCCGGTCGCCTCCTCGATCCTCTGCAGAAGGGCGGCGTGGCTGATCTCGGTTCCGTCCGGCTCGACGATCGCCACCTTCCCGCCCGCGGCCCGCATCGGGTCGAGCAGGATGCCGAGGGCGTCGGCCATGTCAGACACCCCCCAGATAGATCGTCTGGCCCGTCACGAAATCGGACTCGGGCCGCAGGAAGAAGTCGCAGACGTTCAGGACGTCCTCCATCGTGCCATAGCGCGGAATGGCCTGCCGGGCGATCAGCGCGCTCATCTTCTCCTCGGGGACGGCGCCCACAAGATCGGTAGGCACCGGCGTCGGGCCCACGGCGTTCACGGTGATGCCCATTGGCGCCAACTCGCGGGCGAGAACCTCGGTCAGGGACACGACCGCCGCCTTGGAGGCCGCATAGGCCGCCTCTCCCTCCAGCTTGAGCGGCGTGGCCACCGTCGCGAAATTGACGATCCGGCCGAACCGATGCCGCCCCATGAGCTTGGCCGCCTCGCGGCAGAACAGGAACGTTCCCAGCACGTTGGTGGCGAAGACGCGCTGCACCGTCCGGCCCGGCGTCAGCAGCACATGGTTCATCGACGCGATGCCCGCATTGTTCAGCAGCGCGTCGAGACGGCCCTCCCGCCGGCGGACGTCCTGCATCATGCCGGCCACCGCCCGCTCGTCCGCCACATCAAGCTCGTAGTGGCGGTAGCGCTCGTGGGCGAGGTCGCTTGCATCGCGCGAGCAGCCGACGACGGTCCAGCCGCGCCCGAGGTAGGTCTCGGACAAGGCCCGGCCGATGCCCTTGCGTGTCCCGGTGATCGCGATCACCCCGCTCATGCAGCGTCGGCCTCGGCCGCGATGTCGGCCGCATAGTCAGCCAGGCTGCGCAGACTGCGGTAGGGGCTGCGCTTGCGCGACATGGCCGACTCCGAGGCCAGCACGATGTCGAGGCCCGTCTCGTCGCCCACATGCTGCTCGGCCGCCATGACGAAATTGACCAGTCCGAGCGAGTCGAGCGGGCTGCCCTCTCCATACAGGACGGCGTCGGGGTCCGACGAGATCTGCCGGTCGGCCGGAAGCGACAGGTTCACCTCCTCGACCGCATTCTGAAGGGCCTTGAGCAGCTGGCTCTTGTCCACGTTCATCGAAATATCCTCCATGAAAAAGGTTCGTCAGCAATTGTCCGGCTTCGCCTTGGGCAGAACCCGTGGCGGCGGCACGAACAGCGTGCAGTCCGACGGCACATCCGCCGAGATCACGCAGTTCGGGCCGATGGTGACGTTGTTGCCGATGGTCACGTTGCCCATGACCACCGTGCCCACGCCAAAGCGCACGCTGTTTCCGATCACCGGCCCCCGGCCCTCCGTCCAATCGGTGCCGACGCCGAACGTCACGTTCTGCCGGATCACGCAGTTGTGGCCGATGGTGGCATAGCGGTGGATCACGATCCCGCTCTGGTGCCCGATCTCGAGCCGCCGGCCCACGCGGACCGTGTCCTCCAGCTCGATCCCGTAGATGTTGCGGCAGAAGAGCTGGCCTGCCCGGTGAAAGACGCGGGCAAGCTGGCGGAGAGGCGCGCGCAGGTTCTGCGCATGAACCCCCACCCGATGGACCCAGAGAGTGTGAAGACCCGGCGCGAACGGATCGCGCCCGTGCGCCCGGAAATCCTCGCCAATGAGGAAGCGGAAACCGACCCGGCGGATGAGCGCCGCCTCGTCTCCGTCGAACGGCTGCTCGAGCATACGCTCCAAGTCATGCTCGCGCGAGTAAACGTTTCGCGGCGCTGCCAAATCCCTGTTCAAATCCCGTGCAGTCAAATCAGCGTTATCTGTCATGCTCACCAAGCGAATCTCGCTTCGACCGACATGGCGGCTGCGGCCCGAAAATGCAGGGACGCTTTCGCATAATGCGACAAAAGATCGTCATGTCTGGCATGGTCCCTGCCCTCTTGGAAAAACCGCAGGGAACCGCGTCCGATGTTGAACCTACAGCATCAGATCAAAGCAAATCAGCGTTGTCCGGCGGATCAGCGGCCGGAATAGCCACCCGGAATCGCACCGGGTCCAAGCGATGGAAAGCAGGGTAGCGCGCTCATCCCGTGTGACAACCCTTTAACGACAATCGCGGCCGGAGGGCCAGGACCGCCACCCGTGGCATCGCCGAAAAAGGTCGGGCGCACAGGATGTTGTCGCCCTACTGTCCGAATGGTCGGGTAGAGTATTCCCCTTTTTCAGGCGGGCATGAAAGCCACAACCGGCGGCTGGCGATTCGGGGCGCTCGCCAAGGGGCCTATTGTCGCAGATTGTCCGCATTCTCCCGCCCGGGCGCCCGACACCCTGCAAGACTGGAAACTACAACTAAAGGTTTTCCCGACGTTATGGGCCTTGGGACGTGGCAAAGACAGGCTCACATGAAACTGAACATCAAGATCAAGCTGGCCGTTACCTTCCTTCTGGTCTTCCTGCTCATGGGGGCCGGAACCGTGCTGGGTATTCTCGACCTGCGAAACTCGAATCAACTGGTGCAGACCATCGTCGAGACGCAGGCCGCGCGCGTCGAAGCCGCGAGCCGGCTCGAGATCCAGCAGACACAGTTCAATGTCATCCTGCGGGACTATGTGACCGCTCAGGATGCCGCGGAACGCGCCGCACTGAAACAGGACATCGTTCAACTGCGGGCCGACATGAGCGCAAGCATCGAGCGGCTGGAACTCCTTGCCGACGATGCGGGGATGCCGATGATCATCGCCTATGCCGAGCAGCGCAAGGCCGCTGCGGCGATCAACAACCGCGTGTTCGAGCTTGCCGATCGGGGCGAGACGGCGACCGCCTCGCGCCTGCTCGCCACTGACGCACGACAGGGAATGGAGAAGCTCGCCGCCAATCTCGAGGCGTTCCGCAGCACCTACAGCAACCAGATGGCGGCGGCGACCGCCTCTGCCAGCCGGGATCTGACGGCGAGCGTGCTCAACCTGTCCCTGCTTGCCCTGGCAGGGGTGCTGTTCGGGACGATCGCCGCGACGCTCGTGACAGCCTCGATCGCGCGCGGCCTTCGGCGGACACTGGACCTGACGCAACGGGTGGCCCGCGGCGACCTGACCACGCTGGCCGATGACCAGGGCTCGGACGAGATTGCGCAGTTGCTCAAGGCGAGCAACTCCATGATCCTCCGCCTGCGCGAGGTCGTCGGCCGTGTGACACTCGCCACCAATCAGGTGGCCGCCAACAGCCGGATCATGGCCTCCACATCCGAGCAGCTGTCGCAGGGCAGCAGCGAACAGGCCTCGTCCACGGAAGAGGCGTCCGCCTCGGTCGAGCAGATGGCCGCCAACATCCGGCAGACGGCGGACAACTCCTCCCGCACCGAGGAGATCGCCCTCAAGTCGGCCGAGGATGCGCGCGCCTCGGGCGGTGCCGTGCGCGAGGCGGTGGCTGCCATGGGGGCGATTGCCGAACGCATCCTCGTCGTGCAGGAGATCGCCCGTCAGACCGATCTTCTGGCCCTGAACGCAGCTGTCGAGGCCGCCCGCGCGGGCGAGCACGGACGGGGCTTTGCGGTCGTCGCGGCCGAGGTGCGCAAGCTGGCCGAGCGGAGCCAGTCCGCTGCCGCGGAAATCTCGCAGCTGTCGTCGCGGACCTCTGCAGCCGCCTCCACCGCGGGCGAGATGCTCGAGCGGCTGGTGCCGGACATCGAGCGCACCTCCACGCTTGTCTCCTCGATCTCGGTCGCCTCGCGCGAGCTGTCTACGGGGGCACAACAGGTGGCGCTGGCGATCCAGCAGCTTGATCAGGTGACACAGCAGAACAGCCACTCGGCGGAAGCTCTGGCCGAGGGAGCAGGAGAGCTGTCCACCGAAGCCGACCAGCTCAAGGACGCGGTCGGGTTCTTCCTGATCGACGTTGCATCAGAGCGGCCGGCCCGCGATCCTCAGCCCGCGCCGAAGTCCGTTCCGCCGGCGGTGCGGAAGCCTGCCCTGCAGGTCGCCTCAAAACCGAAGGGGTTCCACTTCGACATCGGCGACACCGACATGGACGAACTGGACACAGCGTTCCAGCGCACCGGCTGATCCTTGCTGTTCCAGGCAAGCGGCGATCACCCCGTGCCGCAGCGCAAGCTGCATCGGGGTGGTCCTCCGCGCCTGCCTGGGAACCGTTCTATCCCGCCGAAGCTGCTGGCTTCCGGCGCGGCTTTTTCGGGGCTGCGGCCTCTCCGGCAGCCGCCTTTTCAGACCCTTCTGCGTCAGCCTTCGCCTTCCGGGCGCGCGGCTTCGGCGTGGCCACCGGGGCGGCCGGCGCCACAGCCTCGGCTTCCGCCGCAATCTCGGCTTCGGCGCGCAGCCAGAAATCCTGATCGCGATCGCCGGGCTGGCCCTCCGCTTCCCAGAGTTCGTAGGCGCGCTGGCGCACGCGGGCTTCGAGGTCATTCATCGTGTTTGTCCCTCCGGTCATGGAAATCCGTTCGCCTCCTGCCCATGGGGCGCAGCTTGCCGCAGCATATGGAGATTTTCCGAAATCCGCAAAGCCGTCCCGTCTGGCTGTCTCCGCTCTTCCCCGCCAGCGCGCGATGGCTGGACGATGCGAAGGCAACTGCCTGCAAGCGCGGCAGTTCCGCTGTCCTTGTCGGAACTCGGGTCCTCGGCAAGGCCACGGCAGGCGGCGTCGGGGCGCGACGAGACACCGTCAGCCGGCGACCGAGCGATACCAGCGCACGATCACGGCCCGCTCTTCCGGCTCCATGTAGCTCAGGTTGCCGGGTGGCATGGCGTGGGTGATGCCGGCCTGCAGATAGATGCGGCGCGCCTCGTGCGCGATCTCGGCCGGGGTCTCGAGCCGCACGTTCTTCGGCGGCCAGTGGAGCCCGTCCCAACCCGGCTCGGCGGCGTGGCACATCGAGCACCGGCCCATCACGATGTCCGCCACCTCGGGAAAATCCGGTGCGGCGGCGAAGCGCATCGCAGAGCCGCCCAGCAGGGCAGCCTCCTCGGGCGCCTCTCCGCGCATCGGAGCCGTCGAAAGCCAGGCGATCACGAGAAAGATCACCGCGGTCACGGCCCAGGTCCAGTGCGGGTTGCCCTTCCGCGCGTGCCGCATGTTGAACCAGTGCCGGATCGACACGCCCATGAGGAAGACCAGCGACGCGATCAGCCAGTTCCACTCCGTCGCGAAGATCAGCGGATAGTGGTTCGACAGCATGAGGAAGATCACAGGGAGGGTCAGGTAGTTGTTGTGCGTGCTGCGCTGCTTGGCGATCTCGCCGTAGCGCGGGTCCGGTCGTCGGCCCGCCTTGAGGTCGGCCACCACGATCCTCTGGTTGGGCATGATGGTGATGAAGACGTTTCCGCTCATGATCGTGGCGGTGAACGCCCCCAGGTGCAGCAGCGCCGCCCGGCCCGAGAAGACCTGCGCGTAACCCCAGGCCATGCCGACCAGAACCCCGAAAAGCAGGATCATCAGAAGGGTCGGATGCCGTCCAACCGGCGACCGGCAGAGCCCGTCATAGACCAGCCAGCCAAGCCCGAGCGATCCCAGCGAGATGGCCACAGCCTGCCACACCGTCAGGTCCATGACATTCGGATCGATCAGGAACAGCTCTGCCCCGAAGTAGTAGAGCAGCACCAGAAGCGCGAAGCCCGAGAGCCAGGTGGCATAGCTCTCCCATTTGAACCAGGTGAGATGCTCGGGCAGGAAGTCGGGCGCCACGAGATACTTGTTGATGTGATAGAAACCGCCCCCGTGGACCTGCCACTCTTCCCCGTGGGCCAGCGGCGGCAGGGACGCGGTCTTCCGCAGGCCAAGATCCAGCGCGATGAAATAGAAAGAGGATCCGATCCAGGCGACAGCCGTGATGACATGTGTCCACCGCGCGGCTATCATGAGCCACTCCCAGAGCACGGCGTAATCATACATCGGAAAGCTCCCCCGCTGCGGCCACAAAGGCGTCAGCCCGTTGTTCCCGGATCGCGCGGAAAGTGCAATCGCCTGCTCGAGGCGCGGCGGCATTCGACGCAAGGTTGCCGAAGATCCGGCCAGCCGCCGCCCGCCCGGCCCGCTCTTGCCGCGACGGAACGCCGCGGCCAGAAGGGCCGGGCCATGAACAGGAGCCAGGGTCACACCCATGAAGGAGCCGTCTTTCAACGTCCTCGGCCGCCCGCTCGAGACCTGCTCACGCGATCCCCTGACCGGCTTCTTCCGCAACGGCTGCTGCGACACCGGCCCGTCCGACGCGGGCCAGCACACGGTCTGCGCCGTGATGACCGCCGAGTTCCTCGCGCTTTCGAAGTACCTCGGCAACGACCTCTCGACGCCGCGGCCGGAGTTCGGCTTTCGCGGCCTCAAGGCGGGGGACCAGTGGTGCCTCTGCGCCGGCCGATTCCTGCAGGCGCACGAGGAGGGAGCGGCGCCGCGCGTGCGGCTGGAGGCCACGCACCGGCGCACGCTCGACGTGGTTCCGCTCGACGTGCTCAAGCTCTATGCGATCGACCTCAGCTGAGCGGGTGCCGCCGGCGAACGGACGAGCCCGTCAGCTCCTGCCGGTTCAGATCTTCATGTCGAAGCCCAAGTGCTTCGCCACCGTGAAGATGTCCTTGTCGCCGCGCCCGCACATGTTCATCACGATGATATGGTCGCGCGGCAGGGTCGGCGCGATCTTGATGACATGGGCCAGCGCATGCGACGGCTCCAGCGCCGGAATGATCCCTTCCAGCGCGCAGCAGAGCTGGAAGGCCTCCAGCGCCTCGGCGTCCGTGATCGAGACATACTCGGCCCGGCCGATGTCATGCAGCCAGGCATGTTCCGGCCCGATGCCGGGATAGTCGAGGCCCGCCGAGATCGAGAAGCCCTCGAGGATCTGGCCGTCCTCGTCCTGCAGCAGATAGGTCCGGTTGCCATGCAGAACGCCCGGACGACCGCCGGTCAGCGAGGCGCAATGCTCCATCCGGTCATCGACACCCTTGCCTCCGGCCTCGACGCCGATGATCCGCACGGAGGGATCGTCGAGGAACGGGTAGAAGAGCCCCATCGCGTTCGAGCCACCGCCGATCGCCGCCACGACCGTGTCGGGCAGGCGGCCCTCGCCCTCCTGCTCGGCCAGCTGCCAGCGCACCTCCTTGCCGATGATCGACTGGAAGTCGCGCACCATCGCGGGATAGGGATGCGGGCCGGCCACGGTGCCGATGCAGTAGAAGGTGTCGCGGACGTTGGTCACCCAGTCGCGCAGCGCGTCGTTCATCGCATCCTTCAGCGTGCCGCGGCCGCTCGTCACCGGCACCACCTCGGCGCCCAGCAGCCGCATGCGGAACACGTTCGGCGCCTGACGCTCGACATCATGCGCACCCATGTAGACCACACATTTCAGCCCGAACTTGGCGCAGACCGTGGCCGTCGCCACGCCGTGCTGGCCCGCGCCGGTCTCGGCGATGATCCGGGTCTTGCCCATGCGGCGAGCCAGGATGATCTGGCCCAGCACGTTGTTGATCTTGTGCGCGCCCGTGTGGTTCAGCTCATCGCGCTTGAGGTAGATCTTGGCCCCGCCCAGATGTTCGGTCAGCCGCGGCGCGAAATAGAGCGGCGAGGGCCGCCCGACGTAGTTCTTCCAGAGATCCTCCATCTCGGCCCAGAAGTCCGGGTCGGTCTTGGCATGTTCGTAGCGCGCCTCGAGGTCGAGGATCAGCGGCATCAGCGTCTCGGAGACGAAGCGCCCACCGAAGATGCCGAAGCGCCCCTGCTCGTCCGGGCCGGTCATGTAGCTGTTGATGCCGTCCTCGGCCATGGCGCGCACTCCCTGTCAGTCCAGCGACCGTTTATACCCGATGTGCGAGGCGGTAAAGCCGAGCCGCTCGTAGAAGCGGTGGGCGCGCTCGCGCGAGCGGTGGGTGGTCAGCTGGATCAGGCTCGCTCCGGCGGCGCGGGCGCGCGCCTCGGCATCGGCCATGAGCGCGGCGCCAATGCCCTGCGAGCGGAGGGCCGCGTCCACTCGAACCGCTTCGACCAACGCCCGTGTCGCCGCGCGCAGCGACAGGCCCGGCAGGATCGCAAGCTGGTAGGTGGCCACGACGCGCCCCCCGGTCTCGCCGACGATCAGGAACAGGCCCGGGGCCTCGGCCATACGGTCGAATGCCGCCAGGTAGCTCGCTGGATCCGCTGTCTCACGCGCGGCGCCAAGCGGGTCATCGGCCAGAAGCGCCACGATGCGGCCGACATCCTCGCGCCGGGCTGCGCGGAAACGGATCACCGGGTGGCCTTCAGGAAGGCCTCGATCCTTGCCGCATCCTTCACGCCGGGCGCCGATTCGACACCCGAGGACACATCCACCTGCGTGGCGCCCGTGCGCCGCACGGCCTCGGCCACATTCCCCGGCCCGAGGCCGCCGGCCAGCATCCAGGGCCGGATCCAGTGACGCCCGGCGATCAGACGCCAGTCGAAGGTCAGCCCGTTGCCACCGGGCAAGGCCGCGCCCTTGGGGGCCTTCGCATCGATCAGGATCTGATCGGCGGCCAGCGAATGCTCCAGTATCTGGGGCAGGTCGGTCTCGTCCGACACGCCCACCGCCTTCATCACCGGCAGGCCATAACGAGCGCGCACCTCGGCCACACGTTCGGGCGTTTCATGCCCGTGCAACTGGAGCATGTCGAGCGGAACGGCCTCGACGATCTCATCCAGCGTCGCATCGTCGGCATCGACGGTCAGCGCGACCTTCGCGAGCCCCGGAGGCGCCGCAAGCGCCAGACCCTGCGCCTGGGCCAGAGAGAGATGACGCGGCGATTTCGGGAAGAACACCAGACCGACGTAGGCCGCGCCCGAAGACGCGGCCGCTTTCACATCAGCTTCCGTCCGCAATCCACAGATCTTGACGCGGACAGCAGCCATCAGGCCGATTTCGACAGGGCCGTCAGAACATCGTTCTTCGGCGCACCGGCCGCGTTGGCCGTTTCGACCTTGGACTTGAGGGTCGAGACCTCACGCTGCAGGTTCTTCACTTCCTTCGACTTGCGGCGCACCTCGGCCCGGTGCTTGTGCTCGCGCATCCACTCCCAGACGAAGCCGATCAGCAGGCCGGCCACGATGCCCCCGAAGATGACGGCGTAAAGCGGAAGCGCCATCGACCAGGCGGCCCAGTCGGTGCCGACGAAGGTCGCCAGATTTTCCGGCATGAGTTTCACCGTCACCGGATCCCGGTGAGCCAGCGCGACGGTCAGAAGCACGACCGCAAGGAGGACGAGGAACAGAATACGCAACCAACGGATCATTGGGTCCTTGCTCACCATTCAGAGGGGCAATGCCGCGCGTTCACTTCGCGTTCAGGCGGTCGCGCAGCAGCTTGCCGGTTTTGAAGAAGGGAACCTTCTTGTCTTCGACTTCGACGGCTTCACCCGTTCTCGGGTTGCGGCCGACTCTGGCATCCCGGGACTTGACCGAGAATGCGCCGAATCCGCGCAGTTCCACCCGGTCACCCCGGGCGAGCGCCTCGATGATCTCCTCGAAGACCGTGTTCACGATCCGCTCGACGTGGCGCTGGGTCAGATGGGGATTCTCGTCGGCTATTTTCTGGATCAGTTCCGATCGGATCATCCTTGCCCCCCTGAGCCGCCTTCGGCGGACGCCTTGTTCTGGAAAGGATAGAGGAAAAGATGGCGCGGCACAAACTGGAAAACCGTGGATTCTGCAGCACTTCCGGGCCATGGGCGAAGAAATGCAAGGGGCCCCGCGTTCCCGCGGGGCCCCCGTTTCGTCCCTGAGGCGAACTCAGCCGCGCTCGCTGTTGCGCAGCGCCGCGCCGAGGATGTCGCCCAGCGACGCGCCCGAATCGGACGAGCCATACTGTTCGACGGCCTCTTTCTCTTCCGCGATCTCGCGCGCCTTGATCGACAGGCCCAGACGGCGGGTCTTGGAGTCCACGTTGGTCACGCGCACGTCGACCTTGTCACCGACCTGGAAACGCTCCGGGCGCTGGTCGGCGCGGTCGCGCGAGAGGTCAGAACGGCGGATGAACGACTTCATGCCGTTGTAGTCCACCTCGATCCCGCCGTCCTCGATCGCCGTCACCGCCACGGTGATCACCGAGCCGCGCTTCACGCCCTCGATGGCTTCCGAGAAGGTGTCGTCGCCGAGCGCCTTGATCGAGAGCGAGATCCGCTCCTTGTCGGTGTCGACTTCCGTCACGACCGCCTTCACGACGTCGCCCTTGCGGTAGTTCTGGATGGCTTCCTCGCCGCGCTGGTCCCAGCTGAGGTCCGAGAGGTGCACCATGCCGTCGATGTCGTGCTCGAGGCCGACGAACAGGCCGAACTCGGTGATGTTCTTCACCTCGCCCTCGATCTGGGTGCCGACCGGGTGCGTTTCCGCGAACACTTCCCACGGGTTGCGCATGGTCTGCTTCAGGCCCAGCGACACGCGGCGCTTGGCGCTGTCGATCTCCAGCACCATGACGTCGACTTCCTGCGAGGTGGAGACGATCTTGCCGGGGTGCACGTTCTTCTTGGTCCAGCTCATTTCCGAGACGTGGACCAGACCCTCGACACCGGCTTCCAGTTCGACGAACGCGCCGTAGTCGGTGATGTTGGTCACGCGGCCCTTGTGGACCGACCCGATCGGATAGGCCTTTTCCACCGCATCCCACGGATCCGACTGGAGCTGCTTCATGCCCAGGCTGATGCGGTGGGTTTCCTTGTTGATCTTGATGACCTGGACCTTCACGGTCTCGCCGATCGACAGGATCTCGGACGGGTGGTTCACGCGGCGCCACGCCATGTCGGTGACGTGCAGCAGACCGTCCACGCCGCCGAGGTCGACGAACGCACCGTATTCGGTGATGTTCTTGACGACGCCGTCAACGGTCTGGCCTTCGTAGAGGTTCGAGATGACCTCGGCACGCTGTTCGGCGCGGCTCTCTTCCAGAATCGCGCGGCGCGACACGACGATGTTGCCGCGGCGACGGTCCATCTTGAGGATCTGGAACGGCTGTTTCATGCCCATCAGCGGGCCGGCGTCACGCACGGGGCGCACATCGACCTGCGAACCCGGCAGGAAGGCCACGGCGCCGCCGAGATCGACGGTGAAGCCGCCCTTGACGCGGCCGAAGATCGCGCCCTCGACGCGGGTCTCGTTGGCGTAGGCCTTCTCGAGACGGTCCCAGGCTTCCTCGCGCTTGGCCTTGTCGCGGCTGATGACAGCCTCGCCCCGGGCGTTCTCGACGCGATCGAGATAGACCTCCACCTCGTCGCCGACCGACAGATCGACCGAGCCGGACATGTCGGCAAATTCCTTGAGATCGACGCGGCCTTCCATCTTGTAGCCGACGTCGATGATGGCCTGGCCCGCCTCGATGGCGATGACGCGGCCCTTCACGACCGAACCCTCCTGGGGGGTGTCGATCTGGAGGCTCTCGTTCAGGAGGGCCTCAAATTCTTCCATGGTTGCTTTGGCGCACATGCAGTCAGTTTTCCTTTTCACGCATTTCACGGGCCTGGCGGTTGTCTCCGCCGGTCTTTTCACCTGCCCAAGGCCAGCCTCGCTCAAAACGACAAGGGCCGAGGATTACTCCCGACCCTGCGCCTGCCTGAGTCCGATGGCTTCGATCGCCTTGTTCACTGCGGCGTCTATAGTCAGTTTCGTCGTGTCAAGCAAGAGCGCATCCGGGGCCGGCCGGAGCGGAGCCGCCTCACGTTCGCGGTCGCGCCGGTCGCGCTCGCGCAGATCTTGCAGGATCTCGGCCTCGGACTGCTCGCTCCCCTTGGCCGCCAGCTCCAGCCAGCGCCGCCGCGCGCGCTCCTCGTCCGAGGCGGTCACGAAGAGCTTCACCTCCGCCTCGGGACAGATCACCGTGCCGATGTCGCGCCCGTCCAGCACCGCCCCACCCTCGCGCCGCGCGAAACGCCGCTGGAACGCCACCAGCGCCGCCCGCACCTCGGGCAGCGCCGCCACCCGGCTCGCCGCCTGCCCCGCCTCGGCCGAGCGCAGATCGCCGCGCTCGAGATCGGACATCTCCAGCCCGCGCGCCGCCGCCACCGGCTCCGCCCCTTCGGCCACCCTCGCCCCCACGGCGCGGTAGAGCAGCCCCGTATCCAGATGCGCAAACCGGAAATGCGCCGCGACCGCCCGCGAGATCGTGCCCTTGCCGGCGGCCGCCGGCCCGTCGATCGCCACCGTGAAGCGCATTCCGCAGCCTTTCATTCTCGCCCAAATATCCCGCGGGGGCGCGGGGGCGCGAAGCCCCCGCTTCCGCCCTCAACCGTCCGACAGATCCGCCCCGAGCGTGCGCATCAACCCCATGAAGATCGGAAAGGAGGTCACGATGGGCGAGCCGTCGTCCACCGCGACCGGCGCCTCCGCGGCCATGCCGAGCACGAGGAAGCTCATCGCGATGCGATGGTCCAAGTGGGTGGCGCAGGTCGCCCCTCCCGGAACGCGCCCCATCCCGTGCACGATCAGCGTGTCCTCGTCCTCCTCGATCCGCACGCCGCAGGCCTCGAGCCCGCGCGCCATGGCGTCGATCCGGTCGCTCTCCTTCACGCGCAACTCCTTCACGCCGCGCATGATGGTGGTGCCGTCCGCGAAGGCCGCCACCACCGACAGGATCGGATATTCGTCAATCATCGAGGGCGCGCGCTCGGGCGGCACCTCCACCCCCTTCAGCTCCGAGGCCCGCACGCGGAGGTCGGCGACCGGCTCGCCCCCTTCCTCGCGCTCGTTCTCGAAGGCGATGTCCGCCCCCATCTCCAGCAGCGTCACATAAAGGCCATCCCGCGTCGGGTTCCGGCTGACCCCCGGCACGAGGATCTCCGAACCCTCCACGATCAGCGCGGCGCAGACCGGAAAGGCCGCCGAGGACGGATCCCGCGGCACCGCCACCGTCTGCGGCCGCAGCTCGGGCTGCCCCGTCAGGGTGATGATCTGCCCTTCGGGCGCGGCCTCGACCGTCAGCTCCGCCCCGAAGCCGCGCAGCATCCGCTCGGAATGATCACGCGTGGCCTCGCGTTCGATCACCACCGTCTGCCCCGGCGCGTTCAGCCCCGCGAGCAGGACGGCCGACTTCACCTGCGCCGACGGCACCGGCACCGTGTAGCGCACCGGCACCGGCTCGGCCGCCCCCACGAGCGTCATCGGCAGCCGCCCGCCCTTGCGCCCGTAGGCGCGCGCCCCGAACAGCGCCAGCGGATCGGTCACCCGCCCCATCGGCCGCTTGCGCAACGAGGCGTCGCCCGTGAAGGTGGCAGTGATCGGCGAGGTCGCCATCGAGCCCATGATCAGCCGCACCCCCGTCCCCGAGTTGCCGCAGTCGATCACCTCCGCGGGTTCGGCAAAGCCGCCCACACCCACGCCATGCACCGACCAGTCGCCCGGGCCATGCTGGATCACCTCGGCCCCGAAGGCGCGCATCGCCCTGGCCGTATCGATCACGTCCTGCCCCTCGAGCAGGCCCGTGATCCGCGTCTCGCCGACAGCCATCGCGCCGAGGATCAGCGCGCGGTGGCTGATCGACTTGTCGCCCGGGATCGCGGCCCGCCCCTTGAGCGGCCCCGAGCGGCGGGCGGTCATCGGTTGGGCGGCCCCGTGTCCGGACATGGTCTTCCTCCAGCTTGACGGCGCGAGCCTTACCCAATGCGCCCCGTCCGGTCCAGCGCCAAACCCGGCCCGACCTGTCGCCCCCGAAGGTCGCCGCAGCCTGTCCCGGGTCGCCCCGGTGGCGATCGTGCGAATCCGCGAGTGGCCCGTCCCACAAAGCTCGCGCAGGATGCGAGGAACGGCCCGCAACCCACTCCTCCCTCAGAGGAATTGCCAATCCGCCCTCAACCCTTCCGTCGGAAGGTCAGGTAATGCGGCTCCCGCCCTTCGCGCAGCGCCTTCTGCTCGTAGCGGGTCGAGAGCCAGTCCTCCCACGGGGTGCCGCTCTGGTTCACCAGATCGAACCCCGCAAGCGGCACCTCTTCCAGCGTCTGCCGGACATAGTCGGGAATGTCGGTCGCCACGCGGAACTCTGCCCCCGGCGCAAGGACACGCGCCAGCGGCTGCAGATGGCCCTGCGTCACGAAACGGCGCTTGTGATGGCGTTTCTTCGGCCAGGGATCGGGATAGTTGAGGAAGGCCTTCCCGATCGAGCCTTCCGGCAGCACGTCAAAGAGATCGCGGACATCACCCGGGTGAATGAGCAGGTTCTCGACGCCAGCCGCGCGGATCTTGCCAAGCAGCATCGCCACGCCGTTCACGAAAGGCTCGCACCCGATCAGGCCCACCTCGGGGTTCCGGGCGGCCATATGGACCATGTGCTCGCCGCCGCCGAAGCCGATCTCGAGCCAGACCGGCCGACCGCCGAACAGGGCGCCCAGATCCAGAGGCCGCCGATCGGGGTTCTCTTCGGCCGTGATGCCCGCGGGGCGAAGCCTGCCGAGATCCTCGGTGAGGTAGGTCTTCTGTGAGGGTCGGAGCGTCTTGCCCGACCGCCGCCCATAGAAGTTGCGCCAGCCCGGCGCCGGCTCGCCCTCCGCGCCCGGCGCCACCCCGGCCGGTATCTGTCCAATGCCGGATTCGGCAGTCTTGTCGTGGGTCATTTCGGCACCTCTCACCGCCTGTGCCAGCCCCTAAACGTCGCCGCCGCGCAGGTCAACCGCCCGTCGTGCAAGATCGCGCGCTCTCGGGAACCCGCGGAACCTCGAACAGCATAAACCTTGCATGTCAACAGGTTACAGGCATGTCAGGGCGGCTGTTATCCGATAGCAGCGCCGGGTTTTTGCCTGACACCGCCGTTCGACCCATGTTGCGGAGCAGCAAACGCACCGCCTCGACCCGGGGCGCGAACCATGGAGACGCAGATGACCATCAACCTTCGCAAGACCGCCATCGCCGCGCTGGCCGCCCTGTCGCTGGTGCCCGCGGCCGCCGCCCCGGCCCATGCGCTCGGAAAGAAGGACAAGGCCTTCATCGCGGGTGCCGCCACCGCTGCCGTGGCCGGCGTGGTGATGCAGAACATGCGCGCCAACGGCCAGTGGCCCTTCGCCCAGCAGCAGCCGCGCTACGCCGCACCGCCGGCCCAGCCGCAGTATTACGTCCAGCCCCGCGCGACCTACGCCACGACCGCGCCGCGCCCGGTGACCTACCAGCCGCGCTACGTCGCCCCCAGCGTCCACTCCACCCCGGCCGCGCAGGCGTTCCGCGAGCTTTCGCCCCAGATGCGGCGCGAGGTGCAGATCTCGCTCGCCCGCTACGGCTATTACTCGGGCTCGATCGACGGCGCCTGGGGTCCCGGCACCTCGTCGGCCGTCGAGGCCTACGCGCGCGCCAGCGGCCGTTCAGGCCAGCTCGGCAGCATCGCCGGGGCCTACAGCGTCATGGACAGCCTCGGGGGCTGAACCGGATTTCACGAAAGACCTTTTCAGCAAGAGTTTCAGAACGACAGAAGCCCCGGCGATCCGCCGGGGCTTCATTTTGAACGGTCGCTGCGGACAGGCGCCGGATCAGACGGCCTTGAGCAGCGCCTCGGTCAGGTCGGTCCGCTCCCACGAGAAGCCGCCGTCTTCCTCGGGCGCGCGGCCGAAGTGGCCATAGGCCGAGGTCCGTGCATAGATCGGACGGCAGAGGTTCAGATGCTCGCGGATGCCCCGCGGGGTCAGGTCCATGCACTCGGCCACGGCCTTCTCGATCTGCGCCGCATCCACCTGGCCCGTGCCATGGGTGTCCACATAGATCGACAGCGGCTTGGCCACGCCGATGGCGTAGGAGACCTGCAGCGTGCAGCGATCCGCCAGCCCCGCCGCGACCACGTTCTTCGCCAGATAGCGCGCGGCGTAGGCGGCCGAACGGTCCACCTTGGTCGGGTCCTTGCCCGAGAAGGCGCCGCCGCCGTGGGGTGCGGCGCCGCCGTAGGTGTCCACGATGATCTTGCGCCCCGTCAGGCCCGCGTCGCCGTCCGGCCCGCCGATCACGAAGGTGCCGGTCGGGTTCACCCACCATTCGGTGGCCTCGGTGATCCAGCCCTCGGGCAGGACCTCGCGGATGTAGGGCTCGACGATGGCGCGGATGTCGGCCGAGGTCTGCTCTTCATGGGCGTGCTGGGTCGAGAGCACGATCGAGCGCACCTCGACGGGTTTGCCGTCCTCGTAGCGCAGCGAGAGCTGCGACTTGGCGTCCGGGCGCAGGTCGGGCTCCTGCCCGGACTTCCGCACCTCGGCCAAGCGGCGCAGGATGGCATGGGCATACTGGATCGGTGCCGGCATCAGCTCGGGCGTCTCGCGGCAGGCATAGCCGAACATGATGCCCTGATCGCCGGCACCGTCCTTGTCCACGCCCTGCGCGATATGGGCGGACTGGCGGTGCAGGAAGTTCTGCACCTCGATCGTGCGCCAGTGGAACTCCTGCTGCTCGTAGCCGATGTCCTTCACGCAATCGCGGACGATCCCGTCCACGCGCCCCATGAACTCGTCCAGCTTCTGGGGATCGGACAGGCCGACCTCGCCCCCGACAACGACACGTCCGGTCGTGGCGAAGGTTTCGCAGGCGACGCGGGCGTTGGGCTCCTCGGCCAGGAAGGCATCGAGGACGGCATCCGACACGCGATCGCACAGCTTGTCGGGGTGACCTTCCGAGACCGACTCGGAGGTGAAGACGTAGTTCATGCGGGACATGGAAAGTGCTCCGTTGGGGTTATCCCCGCCACGCCAGGAAGCCGTTGTGACGGTTGCCACCCGCGCTACACCCCGCGGGGGAGCCGGGTCAAGCGCGGTGAGGGCCGCGGGTCGCGAAGAGAAGGCCGCAAAGGGCAAAGAGACATGCCAGAAGCGGCAATTCTCCCAAGCGCGAGAAGGGCGTAGCCGGAAACGCCCCCGGCAGTGCGACATCTTTGTATCCCGCCTCGCCCAGCGGCAGTTCGGCCAGCACCCGCCCCCGCGCATCGATCAGGGCCGAAACGCCTGTGTTGGCCACGCGGGCCAGCGGCAGCCCCATCTCGATCGCCCGGAGGCGCGTCTGGGCCAGATGCTGATAGGGCCCGTTGAAGGTGCCGAACCAGGCGTCGTTCGTGATCTGGAGGATCCAGTCCGGCCGCTCCGCGGTGCGCAGATCCTGCGGGAAGACCGCCTCGTAGCAGATCAGCGGCAGCGCCTTGCCAAGTCCGGGACCAAGATCGAGCACCTGGGGCCCCTCGCCCGCGGAATAGCCGAACCCCTCCTGCGCCGCAAAGGCGCGGATGCCGAAGAGGTCGAACATCCGGTCGCCCATGGGAACATACTCTCCGAAGGGCGCGAGATGGTGCTTGTCATAGAGGCCCGCGATCCGCCCGTCGGGCGCGACCACCGCCAGGCTGTTCCAGAAGCGCCAGCCCTCGCCGCGCTGGATGCCCACCACGACCGTCGCCCCCCGGCCTGCGGCCGCGATCTCGCTCAGGATGCCCGGAGAGCGGTCGAGCAGATAAGGGACCGAGGTTTCGGGCCAGATCACCAGGTCCGGGCGCGGGCCCTCGGAACTCAGGGCCAGCAGGCGGCCGAAATGGGTGGCGGCCAGATCCGGGTCCCACTTCATGCGCTGCTCGGCGTTGGGCTGCACAAGGCGCAGGACCGGCCCGGCGGGGGCCGGCTCGGGCAGGGACAGGCGCCAGAGCCCGAAGCCCGAAGCCGCCGCCAGAAGGGCCGCCGAAAGACCAAGGCCCCGCCACCGCAGCGCGACCGGCAGCGCCGCGGCAAGCGTGGTCAGAAGCGTGAGGCCCGAGGGACCGACGAGGCTTGCCACCTGCGCCGGCCAGGCGCCGACCCAGACATGGCCGATCAGCGCCCAGGGAAAGCCGGTCAGCACATAGCCGCGCGCCAATTCCACCGCGGCGAGGGCCGTGGCAAAGGCCACCGGCCGCCGCCAGCCGGGCGCGACATGGGACAACCAGCCCGCCAGCCCCCAGAAAAGCGCCAGCCCGAAGGCCATCAGCACCAGCGCGAAGGGCGCCATCCAGCCATAGGTCTCGACGTCGATGAGGAACGGCTCGACGATCCAGCTGAGCGCGAAGGCGAAATGACCCGCCCCGCCGAACAGGGCGATCAGCGCCGCCTGCTGGCGACTTGCGGCTCCTGCGACGAGGGCCACGAGGCCTGCCAGCGCGGGCAGCGCGAGCCACCACAGGCCGAAGGGCGCCTGTCCGCTGGCCAGCACCAGACCCGCCCCGGCGGCAAGGCCGAGGCGCGCACCGTAGGGGCGGCATTGAGCGAGCGCGATCATCCGGTCTCCGGTTGGCTGGAGACGTGGGTGCCCCGGACGCCTTCCGCCGTCAAGGGCTCCCCCGTCGCGAGCGCGTGATCGCGCATTGTGGTCGGGGGACCCGCCTCCCGCGTCCCCGGCAACGGTTCAGCCGGAAGGAAGCGGCTGTTCCGCCCTGGGGCGCGCCCCGGCCGTAGTGGTGGCATGGCCCGGCAGACGCACGCGCAGACGCTTGATCTTGCGGGCGTCCGCGTCGATCACCTCGAACTCGGCGCCGCTTTCGTCCGGGACGATCTCGCCACGGACCGGCACGCGGCCGGTGCGCAGGAAGACGAGCCCGCCCAGCGTATCGATCTCTTCGTCCTCCTCGTCGCGGCGCAGGCGCAGGCCGATCTCGGCCTCGAACTCGTCGAGCGGCGCGCGCGACTGCGCCATGTAGATCCCCGGCTTCTCGAGGGTCCAGAGCGGGCCTTCGGCCTCGTCATGTTCATCCTCGATCTCGCCGATCACCGTCTCGATCAGGTCCTCGATCGTCACGAGCCCGTCCACGCCGCCGTATTCGTCGATCACCAGCGCCATGTGAACCCGCTCGCGCTGCATCTTCTGCAGCAGGACGCCGATGGGCATCGAGGGCGGCGCATAGAGCAGCGGCCGCAGCATGGACCGGAGGCTGAACTCGCCGCCGCCGTTGAACCCGTGCTGCAGCGCAAGATCCTTGAGCAGAACCAGACCCAGCGGCTGGTCGAGTGTCTCGCGATAGACCGGCAGGCGCGAGAAGCCATGCTCGCGGAACACCGCGACCAGATCCTCCTTGCCGAGATCGACGGGCACCGCCACGATCTCCACCTTGGGAATCGCCACATCGTCCACACGCAGGCGGCGAAGGTTGGCAATGCCGGGAAGGGTCAGGCTGCTCTGCGCGATGGCGAATGCCCGGTCCTCTGGAGACAGGGCGCCATTTCCACCCTCGGCGGGCGCAAAGGCACTGAAAAGTCGGCCGAAAAGGCCCTTTGGCCCAGGTTCCGCCTGGTCGTCTTCCGTCTGGTCGGGCGCGCTCTGCGCTGCCATAGACCCGTCGCCGCTACTGTCCATCTGTCCTTTCCGAATGGCCGCGCCCGATCCGGCGCAAGATCAATATGGGTCTGGGACCCCCAGCCCCGCAAGTATTCTCGTCTCGGTGGCTTCCATGAGGTCGGCATCCGCCTCCTCGACATGGTCATAGCCCAGCAGATGCAGGATGCCATGAACAAGCAGATGCGTCACATGGTCCGGGACGGGCTTGCCCTGCTCGGCCGCCTCGCGCGCGCAGGTTTCGTAGGCGATCGCGATGTCGCCAAGATGCTCGGGATCCTCGGGCTCGCCGGGTTCGGGCGGCTCGGGCGCAAGGCCGGCCTCGTCCGAGGCGCGCTCTCCCGACGGCCAGGAGAGGACGTTGGTCGGCTTGCCCTTCTGGCGGAAGGTGCCGTTCAGGTCGGCGATCCGGGCGTCGTCGCAGCCCATCACCGCCAGGCTGAACCCCTCCGGACGCAGGTCGAGCCCGGCAAAGGTCGCCTCGGCGGCGCGGGTGGCGAGCGCGGGGAGGTCAAGCTCCTCCCAACGCCCGTCTTCGATCACTGTATCAACCAGAGGCTCCATCTTCGGCCTCATACGCCTCGATGATGCGGGCCACAAGCGGGTGCCGCACCACGTCCTTCGCCGAGAAGTAGTTGAAGGACACGCCCCGCACCGTCTTCAGCACCCGCTCGGCGTCGGCCAGCCCCGAGGCCATGCCCCTCGGCAGGTCGATCTGGGTGCGGTCGCCGGTCACGACCATGCGGCTGCCCTCGCCCAGACGGGTAAGGAACATCTTCATCTGCATGGTGGTGGCGTTCTGCGCCTCATCCAGCACCACGAAGGCGTTCGACAGCGTGCGTCCCCGCATGAAGGCCAGCGGCGCGATCTCGATCCGCTTCTCCTCCATCAGCTTCTGCAGCTGCTTTTGCGGCAGGAAGTCGTTCAGCGCATCGTAAAGCGGCTGCATGTAGGGATCGATCTTCTCCTTCATGTCGCCGGGCAGGAAGCCCAGCCGCTCGCCCGCCTCGACCGCGGGACGCGACAGGATGATGCGATCGACCACGCCGCCGATCAGCATGGTCACGCCCACCGCGACGGCGAGATAGGTCTTGCCAGTGCCCGCAGGCCCGATGCCGAAGGCCAGCTCATGGTCGAAGAGGTTCGCCACATAGGCCTTCTGCGCCTCGGTCCGGGGCTCGACCGGCTTCTTCCGGGTGCGGATCTCGTATTTTCCCGGAGTGAAAAGTTCGATCTGCTCGCCCTGCGCCGCGTCGGGGGCCGGGCGGCCCAGCCGGATGGCGCCGTCGATGTCGCCCGCCACCAGACCACGACCCGCTTCCAGCCGGGCGTAGAGCGCGCGCAGGACGCCCGCCGCCTGATCCCTCGCCTCCCTGTCGCCAATCACCGCGAGCCGGTTGCCCCGGCGCAGGATATGCACTCCCATCTGGTGTTCGATCTGCGCGAGGTTGCGGTCATATTCGCCGCAGAGATCGATCAGCAAACGGTTGTCCGGGAATTCGAGAAGCGTTTCCACGACATCCTCGGAACGGGTCGGGGGGGTCAGCGCGCTGATGCCCAAAGACATCTCCTTGTGCTGGAGGGCAATGAAACAAGAGTGGGGTCGCAACCTCTTCAAGGCAAGAAAATAGGTGACGAAACCACAAATTCTTGTGACGCTCTCACGGAAGGACCCAAGAAATGAACAAGGCCGCGGGCGATGCCGCGGCCCCGTTCGAAGCTGTTTCCCGAAGGTGCCTCAGACGCCGAGCCGCTCTCCGGCCAGCGAGTTCGGGCCGCTTGCGGTGATGCGCACCCGCACGAGATCGCCGGGGCGTGCGCCGGGATCCTCGACATGCACCGCATGGAGATAGTCGGACTTGCCGACCATCTGGCCCGGCAACCGGCCCGCCTTCTCGTAGAGGACTCCCAGTTCGTGCCCCACCATCGCCGCCTGCGCGGCGCGCTGCTGTTCGCCCAACAGCGCCTGCAGGGTCTGAAGTCGCGCGTCGCACAGCTCGGCCGGCAGTTCCGGCTTCTCGGCGGCCGGCGTTCCGGGCCGCGCGGAATATTTGAACGAGAAAGCGGAACCGAAGCCGACGGCGCGGATCAGGGCCAGCGTCGCCTCGAAATCGGCGTCCGTCTCGCCCGGAAAACCAACGATGAAATCCGAGGTCAGCAGGATGTCGGGGCGCGCGGCACGGATCCGCTCGACCAGCCGCAGATACTGCTCGGCCGTATGCTTGCGGTTCATGGCCTTGAGGATCCGGTCGGACCCGGACTGCACCGGCAGGTGAAGGTAGGGCATGAGCTTGGGCTCCTGCCCATGGGCCTCGATCAGATCGTCGGCCATGTCGTTGGGATGCGAGGTCGTGTAGCGCAGCCGCTCGAGCCCGTCGATGCGCGCAAGCTCGCGGATGAGCCCGCCGAGACCCCGGCCGTCGTTCGACCAGGCGTTGACGTTCTGGCCCAGCAGCGTGATCTCGCGCACACCCTTCTCGACCAGCGCGCGGGCCTCGCCCATCAGCCGCGCGAAGGGCCGGCTGACTTCGGCGCCCCGGGTGTAGGGCACGACGCAGAAGGCGCAGAACTTGTCGCACCCCTCCTGCACGGTCAGGAAGGCGGTGGGGCCGCGCGTCGCCTTGCGCTCGGGCAGATGGTCGAACTTGTCCTCTTCGGGGAAGTCGGTGTCGATCACGCGCGCCCCGCCTTCGGTGCGCTCCAGCATGTCCGGCAGTCGGTGGTAGCTCTGCGGCCCCACCACCAGATCGACGAGCGGCATCCGGCGCAGGATCTCTTCACCCTCGGCCTGCGCCACGCAGCCGGCCACGCCGATCTTGAGATCCGGCCGCGCCACTTTCAGCGGGCGGAGGCGGCCCAGATCCGAATAGACCTTCTCGGCGGCCTTCTCGCGGATGTGACAGGTGTTCAGGAGAACCATGTCCGCCTCTTCGGCGACCTCGGTCAGCACATAGCCCTTGGCCCCCAGCGCCTCGGCCATGCGCTCGCTGTCATAGACGTTCATCTGACAGCCGTAGGTCTTGATGAAGAGCTTGCGGGATTCGGACATGGATGCGTCCCCCTTTCGATGAGGGCGCGTCTTAACCGGAATCGCACGCGTCTTGCAATCGGTACGGCCTGCGAAGCCCGCCTAGTGCCCCGACGGCGGCCCCCGGACCAGATCCCAGACCGCGAGGAGCAGCGTCGCCGCGATCACCAGCCCCAGATCAAGCCGCGGCACCTTCATCACGAGAATGCCGAGAAAGCCCGCGAGCACGACAAGCGCGAGGAGCGGCAGGAGGCGTCGGGTCATGGTCCGGTCTCCGATGGGGTTGGGGAGAGGCGCGCGGCCAGCCAGCGGGCGGTGCGCAGAAGCCGCGCGTCGCCCCCGCGCGGACCGACGAGCTGCGCGCCCATCGGCAGCCCCTCGGACGAGGCAAAGAGCGGCAGGGTGATGGCGGGAAGGCCACAGAGCGTCCAGAGGCCGTTGAAGATCGCGTCTCCGGTCGTCTCGCGGCCCGGAGCCGGGCCGGGCGCGGCCGGACAGAGGATCGCGTCGCAGCGGTGGAAGATCGGCGCAAGCCCGGCCAGAAGATCGGACCGGGCGTCGAGCGCGCGAAGATAGTCCGTGGCCGGGATCGCGCGCCCCTCGGCCAGCGCCTCGCGCAGCAGCGGCGACAGAGGCGCTTGCGCCTCCAGATCCGCGTAGTGGTGCGCCATCTCGGCCAGGTTGATCCGGAGCCGGAGGTCGGCCGCCGCGCCGAACGAGGCGGGCAGGTCCAGCGCGATGCAGTCGCGCCCCAGCAGCGATGCCAGCTCTTCCATGGCGAGGCGCATCTCCTCGGAGGCGGCCTCCCAGCCCGGAGGCCGGACGAAGGCCAGCGTCGGCGCCACCGGCGGAAGGCTGGCGGCGGTGTCGGGCAGCCGCGGGGCGGGCATGGGCTCGCTTGCCGGATCGGCGGGATCGTGGCCCGCCAGCGCCTCGGCCAGCAGCGCCACATCCTCGACGCTGCGTCCGAAGACCCCCATCGTGTCGAGGCTTGGCGACTGGCTGAGGACGCCGGTCCGCGGAACAAGGCCGAAGCTCGGCTTGAAGCCGGTGATGCCGCAGAAGGCGGCGGGCCGGATGACCGAGCCGCCGGTCTGGGTGCCGATGGCAAGCGGCACCATCCCCGCGGCCACGGCGGCCGCCGACCCCGAGGAAGAGCCGCCGGGTGTCCGCGCCGGATCGTGCGGATTGCGTGTGGCGGGCGGCTCGAGAAAGGCCGCCTCGGCGGTTGCGGTCTTGCCGATCAGGATCGCGCCCGCCGCCCTCAGCCGCGCTACCACGAAGGCATCGGCCTGCGCCACGCGCCCGGCCCGGTCGGCGAGGCCGTGGCCGGTGGGCATCCCGCGGACGTCGATCACATCCTTCACCCCCACCGGCAGCCCGTGGAGCGGCCCGATCGGGGCGCCGCTCAGGCGCCGGGCATCGAGCGCGCGGGCCTGGGCCAGCGCGTGCGCGCCGTCAAGGAAGGCCCAGGCCCGGACATCCGGCTCGCGCGCGGCGATCCGGGCGAGACAGGCCTCGACCAGCTCCACCGCCCGCAGCGCGCCACTGGCCAGCCGGTCGCGCAGCTCGGTCGCGGGCAGCGCGAGAAGCGTGCTCGTGGGATCAGCGTGCCCCATAGACATACTCCGGAAGAGCAAAGACAATCTGCGGATAGAGATACATCAGCGCCATGCAGAGGAAGACCATGCCGACATAGGGGATCGAGCCTGCGAAGATCTGCGTCAGCTGCACCTGAGGGGGCGCGATACCCTTCAGGTAATAGGCCGACATCGCCATGGGAGGTGTCAGGAACGAGGTCTGCAGGTTCAGCGCGACCAGCACGCCGAAGAACAGCGGGTCGATCTCGAAGATCCTCAGCAGCGGCAGGAAGATCGGCACGAAGATGATGATGATCTCGGACCATTCCAGCGGCCAGCCGAGGATGAAGATGATGAGCTGCGCCAGGATGAGGAACTGGAACGGCGTGAGGTTCAGCCCGCCCACGAAGTCGGCGATGAGATGCTCGCCGCCAAGGTAGGAGAAGACCGCCGAGAAGGTGTAGGAGCCGACAAAGAGCCAGCAGACCATCGCCGTCGTCCGCACCGTCAGATAGACGCTCTCGCGCAGGCGCTCGAAGGTCATGGCGCGGTAGGCGACGGCCAGCAGCATCCCCCCCAGCGCGCCGATCGAGGCCGCCTCGGTGGGGGTGGCCAGCCCGAAGAGGATCGAGCCCAGCACCGAGAAGATCAGCACCGCCAAGGGAAAGAACGAGGTCGCCAGCATCCACAGAAGCTGACCCATCGGCACGTCGGGCACCTCGGCCTTCGACGGCCGCGGCGCCACGCTCGGCTGCAGGATCGAACGGCCGATGATATAGACGAGGTAGAGCCCGACCAGCGTCAGCCCCGGCAACAGCGCCGCCGCATAGAGCCGCACGATCGACACGCCCGAGGCCGCCGCATAGACGATCAGCATGATCGAGGGCGGGATCAGGATGCCCAGCGTTCCGCCGGCACAGATGATGCCCGAGGCGAAGGACTGGTCGTAGCGGGCCCTCAGCATGGCGGGCAGCGCCAGCAGCCCCATCAGCGTCACCACCGCCCCCACGATCCCCGTCGCGGTGGCAAAGAGCGCGCAGGTGATCAGCGCCGCCACCCCCATCGAGCCGGGGATGCTCTTGGCGGCGATGTTCAGCGTGGTGAACAGCCGGTCCACGATGTTCGCCCGCTCGACGATGTAGCCCATGAACAGGAACAGCGGGATCGCCGTCAGAACCTCGTTCGACATGACCGTATAGGTCTGGTTGATGAAGAGGTCGAAGATCCGGTTGTTGAAGAAGCCTTCGATCCAGGTGGTGAATGCGGTCCAGCCGTCCGCTTCCTCGCCGAGCCGGTTGAAGGCCCGCCACATGCGCCCCGGATCGAAATAGGCGTAGTAGCCAAAGCCGATGCCGAGGGCCATGAGGGTGAAGGCGATGGGAAAGCCGAGGAATACCAGAGAAATGAAGATGCCCAGCATCATAAGGGCGACTTGGGGGTCGGTCACTCGGCCGTCTCCAGGATGATGGGATGAAGCGGGCTGGTCCGGTTCAGGTCAGGCGCAGGGACTTGGGCTTTCACTGCCGCGCGGGCACGCACGGGGGCGCCGCCTGCCGCGCGTTCACGCGCGAGGGCGCCGCTCATGTCGCCTCTCCGCCGTGGTTGCGCGCGAGGGCGGACTCGGTCTCCTCTACATCCTCCTCGCCCGACAGCCAGTAGCCGTCGCGCAGGCAGATGATGCAGCGGCAGACCTGGGCCAGCCCCTGGATGAAGAGCAAAAGCCCCGCCGCCACCAGCACGGACTTGAACTGGTAGATCGGGATGCCCGCGGGGCTGTTCACGCTCACCTCGCCATAGCCCCAGGACCGGGCGGAATATTTCCAGCCCGACAGGATCAGCGCGGTGATGCCCGGAAAGAAGAAGAGGATGTAGAGCACGAGATCCACCGCCGCCTGCGTGCGCGGACGCCACATGCGGTAGAGGAAGTCGCCCCGCACATGGCCGTTGCGCGACAGCGTGTAGGCGCCGCCCATCATGAAGAGCGTGCCATACATGATGAAGGACACGTCGAGCGACCAGGGCGTCGGCGCGTTGAAGGCATAGCGGACGAGAACCTCGTAGCTGACGCCGAGGGTCATGAGGACGACAAGCCAGCCGAAGGCATGACCGAAGGCCGCCGACAGCCGGTCGGCAAAGCGGATGAAGGCGCGCATGGGGTCTCCCGCAGGAAGGGGCCCCGGGACCGCCCCCGGGGCCGGATCGCGTCAGAGCTGGAGCTTGCCGGGGAAGTAGTGCTCGTAGGCCAGCCGCAGGTCGGCCTCGTTCATCAGCTCGTAATAGCTGACCTGCTCGACCCAGGCGCGCTGGCTGTCGAGGACCTTCTTGAAGAAGGCATCGCCCTCCAGATCGGTGATCAGCTTGTCCCACGCCTCGAGCTGGCCCGAGAGGATCTCGGTCGGTGTGCGGCGCACCTGCACCCCGTTCTCCGAGGCAAGCGCCGCGAGGTCGGCCGAATACTGGCGCAGCGCCAGCGCGGTGTTCGAGGTCGAGGCCGCCTCGACCGCATATTTCAGGATCGCCTGCAGGTCGGGCTCCAGATCCTCGTAGAAGTCGCGGTTGAAGGTGTATTCGAAGCTCTCGGACGCCTGATGGTAGGACGAGAGATAGTAGTTCTTCGCCACATCCTGCGCGCCGAAGCGGCGATCGGACGAGGGGTTGTTGAACTCGAAGGCGTCGATGACGCCGCGCTCCATCGCGGGCACGATCTCGCCGCCCGGAAGCTGGGCCACCGACATGCCCATCGCCTGCAGAAGGTCGGCGGCAAGGCCCACCGTGCGGTACTTGAAGCCCTGGATGTCGGCCACGCCGTTGACCTCGGACTTGAACCAGCCAAACGGCTGGGCGGGCATCGGAAAGCCGTAGAAGCCCACGATGTTCATGCCCAGGATGTCCTGCGTCAACTCGCGGTAAAGATCCTGCCCGCCGCCTTGGTAGAACCAGCCGAGCATGGTCGTGGCCGAGCCGCCGAAGACCGGGCCGGTGCCGAAGAACGAGGCCGCCTTGGACTTGCCATACCAGTAGGCCGAAACGGAGTGCGATGCGTCGATCACCCCGTCATGCACGGCGTCCATCACCTGAAAGGCGCCGACCACGGCACCGGCCGGCAGCAGGTCCACCCTGAGCCGACCGCCCGACATCTCTTCCACCCGCGTGACATATTCGCGAGCGAAATCCATCCAGATGTCCGAGGCGGGCCAGGATGTCTGCATCTTCATCACGATCGGAGACTGCCCCAGCACCGCCGGCGCGGCGAGCATGGATCCCGCAGCGGCGCCTCCGGCCAGGGCGCCGGTGCGCAGGAAAGAGCGGCGGGAATGGGCCGCCTTCTTCTCGATAGCCGTCATGTCATTCCTCCCAGTTGGCCGCACCCTCCCAAGCGCAGCCTTCGAAGTGTTGCCCGCAAGGAATGACATTTCAACAATTTCCGGCGGCCCTCGTCGTTTCGGATGAGGTGACGCTACGGAAACCGGCGCCGGCCGCGGCCCCCGAACCACCGTGACAGGGCCCCGATGGCCCCCTCTGCAACCGGAGCGGCAGTTTCCCGGCGACCGCGCCGCCGCGGGGGCCGCCTCACTGGTGGCGCAGCGCCTCGATCGGGTCGAGCCGGGCCGCCCGACGCGCCGGAAAATAGCCGAAGATCACCCCCACCAACGCCGAGAAGCCGAAGGCGAGCAGCACGACCAGCGGGTCCGGCGTGAAGGGGATCAGCATGTAGCGCGAGGCCGCGAAGGCGAGACCGAGACCCGCGGCAATGCCGATCATGCCCCCAAGCACCGACAGCACGACCGCCTCGACAAGGAACTGGGTGAGCACCTGCCCCGCCGTGGCCCCCACCGCGAGGCGGATGCCGATCTCGCGCGTGCGTTCGGTGACCGACACGAGCATGATGTTCATGATGCCGATGCCGCCCACCAGCAGGCTCACGGCCGCCACCGACGACAGCAGCCCCGCAAGCACCGTGTTGATGGAGGTCAGCATCGACGCGATCTCCTTCATGTCGGTGACCGAGAAATTCTCCTCGTCGCCCGGCCCGATGCGGCGCCTCTCGCGCAGGAGGGCGCTGATCTCGCGGATGCCGCGGGTGGCCGAGACGCCCTCCTGCAACGCGATCGACATGCCCGAGACATCCTGATCGCCCGCGAGCCTGCGCTGCACGGTGCGGATCGGCATCAGCACGAGATCGTCCTGATCCTGCCCGAACGAGCCCGCGCCCTTCGCCTGCAGAAGGCCCACCACCTCGCACGAGATCGACCGGATCCGCACCGTCCGTCCAAGCGGATCGGCCACCCCGAAGAGCTTCTGGCGCACCGTGTCGCCCAGGATGCAGACGGCGGCGCCCTGCCGTTCCTCGGCCGGGGTGAAGGCCCGCCCGCTGTCGAGCACCCAGTTCGCCACGGTCAGATAGTCGCTCGTGGTGCCGGTGATCGAGGTGGTGGCGTTGGCGTTGCCATAGACCACGGTCTGGCCCGACGACGTGTTGGGCGCGACCGAGCGGATGACGGGCAACTCCTGCAGGGCCTCGACATCGCGCAGCGTGAAGGCGGGCGAGGTGTCCCGCGTGCCCGGCCCCATCATCCGCTTGCCCGGCCGCACGATCAGCACGTTGGTCCCGAGGCTCGCCACATTGGCCGAGACCTGCGCCGACGAGCCCTGCCCCACCGTCACCATGGCGATGACCGCGGCGACTCCGATCACCACGCCAAGGACGGTCAGGAACGACCGCAGCTTGTTCCTGACGATGGCGATGAACGCGAGGCGGATCGTCTCCCACAGCATCTCAGGCCCTCGCCCTGACCGGTTCGTCGCGCGCAAGACGCCCGTCGGCGAAGGTGACGAGACGGCCGGCATAGGCCGCGATATCCTCCTCGTGGGTGACCATGACGATGGTGATCCCTTCGCGGTTGAGCGCCTGCATCAGCTGCATGATCTCGTGGCTGCGGTGGCTGTCGAGGTTGCCGGTGGGCTCGTCGGCGAGGATGACCATCGGCTCGCCTGCAAGCGCCCGCGCAATGGCGACCCGCTGCTGCTGCCCACCCGAGAGCTGCGAGGGATCGTGATGCTCGCGCCCCCCCAGCCCCACCCGCTCAAGCGCCGCACGGGCCTTCTCGATCCTCTCGGCGCGGGGGATGCCCTTGTAGATCAGCGGCAGCTCGACATTCTCGAGCGCGGTGGTGCGGGACAGCAGGTTGAAGCCCTGAAAGACGAAGCCGAGGAAATGCCGCCGGAGCAGCGCCCGACCGTCGCGGTCAAGGCCCGAGACATCCGTGCCCTCGAACAGGTAGCGCCCCGAGGTGGGCCGGTCGAGGCAGCCGATGATGTTCATCGCCGTGGACTTGCCCGAGCCCGACGGCCCCATGATCGCCACGAACTCGCCGCGCCCGATGCGCAGGTCCACCCCGTCGAGCGCCCGCACCTCGGCCTCTCCCTCGCCGTAGCGGCGGCCAATGCGCTCAAGCTCGATCAGCGGAACGGAGGTCATCAGCCGGCCTCGCGCTGGTCGGTGATCACAGCATCGCCCTCGGCCAGCTCGCCACCCCGGATCTCGGTGCGCCGCCCGTCGGTCTCGCCGGTCTCGACCGTCACCGCCTGCGGCGCGCCGCCGCGCAGCACCCAGACACTCGGGCCGCCATCGGTCGCCGGACCGGACGAGGGCCCCGGAGGGCGCGGCATGATGAGGCCCAGGAGCCCGCCTCCGCGGTTGCCGCCCTGCCCGCCCGGGCTGGGCGTGGCCGGTGGGACGAAGCGCAGCGCCGCGTTCGGCACGAGCAACGCCTCCGCCACATCCGCCACCGTGATGGTGGCCGTGGCCGTCATGCCCGGCCGCAGCAGCCGGTCGCTGTTGTCCACCGACAGGATCGCCTTGTAGGTCACGACGCCCTCCGTCGTCTCGGGCGCATAGCGCACCTGCACGATCTCGGCCTTGAAGCTGCGGGCGGGGAAGGCATCGACCCGGAAGGTCGCGCGGTTGCCCACCCGCACGCGCCCGATGTCGGCCTCGTCGATATCGACGCGCAACTCCATCCGGTTCAGATCCTCGGCCAGGGTAAAGAGCACCGGCGTGTTGAGCGAGGAGGCCACGATCTGCCCGGTCTCGGCCGCCCGGTCGAGCACGATCCCCTTGATCGGCGAACGGATCACCGACTTGGCCAGATCCACCCGCTGCACATCGAGGCTGGCGCGGGCCAGCGTGAGGTCGGCCTCGGCGATCTTCACCTCGGCGATGGCGCGGTGATTGGCGGCCTCGCTCGCGATCAGGTCGAGATGGGATGCGATCCCGCGCTGGTCGAGCGCCGAGCGCGAGCGGTAATTCTCGGCCGCCTCGCGCGCCGTGGCCCGAGCCTGCTCGAGCCGCCCCTCCGCGGCCTCGAGCGAGGCCTCGGCATTGGCCACCTGCGCCCTCAGCCGTGTGTCGTCGAGCCGCGCCAGCGCCTGCCCCACCTCGACCTCGTCGTTGTAATCCACCTCGACCGCGGCAATCGTGCCCGAAAGCTCCGAGGACACCTCGACCTGCGTCGTGGGCTGGACGGTGCCCGTCGCCGTCACGGTCACGGTCAGAGCGCCCCGCCCCACGGGCTCGGTGACATAGGCGACGGCCGTTCCCGCACCCTGCCGTGCGGCCCAGACCGCGGCCGCCCCCGCCAGCAGCACCAGCGCCAGCAGCGGCCAGATCCACCACCTGTTGCGGCGGCGCCTGTTGAGGATGCGGGCCAGTTCGTCACTCTTGTCGCTCATCAATCCTTCTCCGGCGATCCTCCGCCACATTTTCTGCATAGGCGAGCCGCCGACGGAAGGGTTTGCGCCAGATCATGCCCCGCACATCGGTCTGCCCCCGCCTGTCGCGCCGGACCCGCCCCGCATCAAGCAGATAGCCCCATTACGGCCGGCCTCGGGCATTCCGTCCGTCGCAGCCCTCACATGCCCGTGAGGTCCGCTCGGCCGTTTGCGCGGCCCCGGCGTCTCAGGCATGCGCGCCGGGAAGGCACCGGCCCCTTCCGGTGCCCGCGCGATGGGCAGCCCGAGGCCGGTCCGGCGCAGCTGCCGGGAGGTCGCGTCGCATGGTCAAACCTTTCGGAAAGGAGCAGTGCTGCAGACTGGGCCGCCGAGTCCCGGTCGGGCAAGCAGAGGACGGCACGACGCTTGCACGGGCCCGGCGGAGACAGCCGCGAGAGGCGTGACAGGACGATGAAGCTGTTGGTTTACACGGGGCCTCGCGGCCCGGTGCCCGAAAACCGGATGGAGTTCGTGCGCAAGATCCGTCAGGCGCTCAGCATGCGCGACTGCGCCATCGCGGCCGAGGATGCCCATGCCGCCTGGAGCGCCTATTCCGCCTCTGCCGGCTGGCCATGGGTGCGGGTCCCGGAAGACACCTACGAGGTTCTGTCGCGCATCCGCCCCCACCTGCGCCCCGGAACGGCGGCTCCCCGCTAGTCCCGACCGTTCATCGCGGCGCTTTTCCGGCGCCAACCTGTCCGAATGTCCTGCGAGCAGCCTCTTCAGGAACTTCCGCGCATCGATGCAGTTGTGCGCGGTAGCCGAATGGCACTTGACAGAATATGCATTCGAAAGGACAGAAAATGATTCGCAGCAAGACGATCTGGCTTTCCGCGGCGGCCGCGCTGCTGGCCGGCGCCGCCTCGGCCCAGGTGCAGGAAGCTCGTCCCATCACGGATCTGAACCTCCGCTCCGGCCCCGGCTCGAACTACACGATCGTGGGTGTTGCGCCGCTGGATGCGCTGGTCATGGTCGAGGGCTGCGTCGAAGGTGCCAGCTGGTGCCGCGTGAACTACGAGGGCACCTCGGGCTGGGCTGCGGGCAACTATCTCGCCATGTCGATCGAGGAGACCGCCGTGCCGCTGGCCTCGGGCGATCCGCGCGTGACCTATGAGACCATGACCTATGAAGAGGACAACGACGGCGCCAGCGTGCTGGCGGGCGGTGCCGCCGGTGCGGCCTCGGGCGCGGCGATCGGCGGACCCGCGGGCGCGCTGATCGGCGGTGTGCTCGGCATGGCGGGCGGCGACGCGCTCGATCCGCCCGACCGCACGACCGTCACCTATGTGCAGGAGCATCCGGTCGAGCCGATCTGGCTCGAGGGCGAGGTTGTGACCGGCGCGGCCATTCCCGACACGGTCACCCTGACGCCCATCCCGGAGAGCACCTACTCCTACAGCTATGTCAACGGCGTCCCGGTCATCGTCGAGCCGCAGCAGCGCCAGATCATCCACATCATCCGCTGAGCCAAGGTCGGAGGACGCCGGGCGGGTCATCCGCCCGGCAGCCCCTTTCACGGCAGCAGCACGGTCGCGCCGGTGGTGCGGCGGCCCTCAAGGGCGCGATGCGCCTCGGCCGCGTCCTTCAGCGCGAAGGTCTGTCCGATCTTCGGCACGATCCGGCCCGCGGCCACCAAGGCGAAGAGATCCGCCGCCCGCGCCTCAAGCTCCTCACGGGCCGCGATGAAGTGGAAGAGCGAGGGCCGGCTGGCCGTGAAGCTGGCCGTCGCGAGATCCTTGAACCGGAAATCGTCGAGCAGACCCGACGACTGGCCGAAGCAGATGAAACTGCCCCTCGGCCGCAGGCTCCTGAGCGAGCCGCGCCATGTCGAGCGACCGACCGAGTCATAGACCACATCGCAGCCGCGCCCTCCGGTGAGGTCCATCACGGCCTCGGCGAAATCCACCGCCTCGTAGTCGATGACATGGTCATACCCGTTCGCGCGGGCCAGCTCGGCCTTGGCCGGGCCGCCGACGGTGCCGATCGTGACGGCGCCCTTCTCCTTCAGCCACTGGCCGAGAAGCTGGCCCACCCCTCCGGCCGCCGCATGGACGAGGACATGATGCCCCGCCTCGACCCGGAAGCTCGAGTGGATCAGATAGTGCGCGGTCAGGCCCTTCAGCATGATCGAGGCCGCCACCTCATCGGCAATCTCGTCGGGCAGCTTCACCAGCCGGTCGGCCGGCACGACGCGCGCCGTGCGGCAGGCACCGTTGGGCATCGTGTAGGCCACGCGGTCGCCCGGAGCAAAGCCGCTCACGCCCTCGCCCAGCTCCTCCACGACACCGGCCGCCTCGCCACCGGGCACCAGTTCCGCGCCGGGCCAGGGGTAGTTGCCCGACCGGAAGTAGCAGTCGATGAAGTTGAGCCCCACGGCGGTCTGCCGCAGACGGACCTCGCCGGGGCCGGGGCGGCCTGCCGGGCGCTCGGCCCATTCGAGCACCTCGGGACCGCCGGGGCGGGTGGCGATGATGGCGAAATCTGTCATGTCTGCACCTTGAATTCGGGATCGACCGGCACCTGAAGCGCGGTCACGAGTTGATTGGTCTGCGCGGCCATGCCGAGAACGGCCAGGAACTCGGCCTCCTGTGCCTCGGTCAGGCCCTTGGCGCGGGCGGCGGCGGTGTGGGAATGGGCGCAATAGGAACAGCCGTTCGTCACCGAGACGGCGATGTATATCAGCTCCTTGGTCAGTGGATCGAGCGCGCCGGGCGCCATGACCTGCCTGAGCCGCGCCCATGTGCTTTCCAGCATCTCGGGCCGGGTGGCGAGCGCGCGCCAGAAATTGTTGATGAAGTCGGTGTTCCGCGTGGCGCGGATATCGGCGAAGACGGCCGCCACGCGCGGATCGCGGGCGGCCTCCTCGTCGGTCAGAAGCCGGACTGTGGCCATGGATTCCTCGGGTTGGGCCGGCCCGCGGGGGCCGGCGCGATGGTCAGATCAGCGCGATGATGCGGGCCGGGCCGCCGGTGCCGCCGCGGTGCTTGGGCGCGCCGATGACGAGAGTAGCACCCGTCGCCGGCAGCTTGTCGAGGTTGGCCAGACATTCGATGCCGAACCGCCCCGATGGCAGCCAGGCATAGTGCGTTGCGAAATCCGGCGACATGCCGTGGTCGAGCGAGAGCGTGTCCACCCCGATCGAGCCCGCCTGCGTCTCGAGCAGCATCTGCGCCGCCTCGACATGGAAGCCCGGATAATGGCCCATGTCGTCCTCGCCCTTGTTGCGATAGCGGTCCGTCGCGACATGCCGTCCCCAGCCCGAATGCATGGCCACGCAGGCGTTCGGCGGGATCTCGCCGTGCTGCGCGATCCAGGCCTGCAGGTCGTCGGGCGTCACCTGGGCGTCGGCGTCATCCTCGGCCCGCGCCGCGATATCCACGATGCAGAGCGGCACCACGAGATTGCCCACCGGGATCTCGGCCACGCTCATCCCGTCGGCCGAGAAGTGCAGCGGCGCGTCGATATGGGTTCCGGTATGTTCGTTGACCCGGAACTCGGCCAGATTGAACTGGTGCTCGGCGTAATTGAACTTCTGGTCGAAGAAGAACTGCTGCTCGCCGAAGAAGGTCGGGAAACCCTCGTGCAGTTCGTGCGTCAGATCCTCGACCGACTGGTGGCCCTGGGCCAGTGCGGCGGGAGCCTGAAACGCGGTTCCGGCCGCCGCCAGACCGGCCGCGCCTGCAAAGAAGCTCCGGCGCGAGAGCATCCGCTCCTTCACCGTGTTGGTCACGCAGACGTCACACATTAGGTTCTCCCTGTATGTCTCTTTTCTTCTGCGCAGCCTGCCCGAGTGACGGCGGCTGTCAAGCGCGGCGATGGGCTGACCTGCCCCGACGGAACCCGGCTTCTGCACATGCAAACTGTTCGTGAGCGGCTTGCCCCCGGACCGCCGGCACTAGATCGCCCCGAGAGCGCCCGGAAAAACGAGAGCAGACGCCATGCTGACCGCGGAAATCCTGGCACGGATACAGTTCGCCTTCACCGTGTCGTTCCACATCATCTTTCCCGCCTTTTCCATCGGGCTGGCCAGTTACCTCGCCGTGCTCAACGGGCTGTGGCTGAGGACGAAGGACGAGACCTATCTCACCCTCTTCAACCACTGGAAGAAGATCTTCGCGGTGGCCTTCGGCATGGGCGTCGTCTCGGGCATCGTGATGTCCTACCAGTTCGGCACGAACTGGTCGGTGTTTTCTGACCGCGCGGGGCCGGTGGTGGGCCCGCTGATGGCCTACGAGGTGCTCACCGCCTTCTTTCTCGAGGCGGGCTTCCTCGGGATCATGCTTTTCGGTCGCAAGCGCGTGGGCGACGGGCTGCACATGTTCGCAACCGCGATGGTGGCCTTCGGCACGCTGCTGTCGGCCGCCTGGATCCTGTCGGTGAACAGCTGGATGCACACCCCCGCCGGCTTCTCGATCGGCGAGAACGGGCAGTTCCTGCCCGAGGACTGGTGGGCGATCGTGTTCAACCCCTCGTTCCCCTACCGGCTGGTGCATATGGTGCTGGCGGCCTACCTGACGACGGCGCTGGTGGTGGCGGGGGCCGCAGGCTGGCACCTGCTGCGCGACCGCGCCAACCCCGCCACGCGGCGCATGTTCTCGATGGCGACGGGCATGATCCTCGTGGTGGCCCCGATCCAGATCATCGCGGGCGACATGCACGGGCTGAACACGCTCGAGCATCAGCCGGTGAAGGTCATGGCGATGGAGGGTCATTTCGAGAGCCACCCCGAGGGCGCGCCGCTGATCCTCTTCGGCCTGCCCGACCAGGAGGCGCAGCAGATGCGCTGGTCGGTCGAGATCCCCAAGCTGTCGAGCCTGATCCTCAAACATTCGCTGGATGCGCCGCTCGACGGGCTGGACACGGTGCCCTACGAGGATCAGCCCCCCGTGGCCATCGTCTTCTGGTCCTTCCGGGTGATGGTGACGCTGGGAATGCTGATGCTGGGGCTGGGGCTCTGGTCGCTCTGGGCGCGCTACAAGGGCCGGCTTTACGACTGGCCGGCGCTTCATCGGGCGGCGGTGGCGATGGGGCCCGCGGGCTTCGTCGCGGTGCTGGCCGGCTGGATCACGACCGAGGTCGGCCGCCAGCCCTACACGGTTTACGGGCACCTGCGCACCTCCGAGAGCCTGTCGCCGCTCGACGCCTCGGCGGTGGCAAGCTCGCTGGTGGCCTTCATCGTGGTCTATTTCTTCGTCTTCGGCGCCGGGACCTTCTATCTGCTGCGCATGATGTCGCTGCCGCCGGGAACCGAGCGGATGGGCCTGCGCGACGGCCCGATCCGCACCGCCGGCATCACGCCCGGTCTGGCCGAGGATCCGCGCGAGAGGAGCGACTGACATGCTGGGACTGGAGCTTTCGTTCATCTGGGCCGGGATCATCGCCTTTGCGGTGCTGGTCTATGTCATCCTCGACGGGTTCGACCTCGGCGTGGGCATCCTCTTTCCCTTCGCCAAGGACGAACGCGAACGCGACGTGATGATGAACTCGGTGGCGCCGATCTGGGACGGCAACGAGACGTGGCTCGTCCTTGGCGGCGGCGGGCTCTTCGCGGTCTTTCCGCTGGCCTATGCGGTGGTGATGCCCGCGCTTTACGTCCCGATCATCGCGATGCTGCTGGCGCTGATCTTCCGCGGCGTGGCCTTCGAATACCGCTGGCGCACGGTGCGCTGGAAGCGGCTGTGGGACTGGGCCTTCTTCGGTGGATCGCTGGTGGCGGGACTGTCGCAGGGGATCGCGCTCGGCGCGCTGGTGCAGGGGATCGAGGTCGAGAACCGCGCCTACGCGGGCGGCTGGTTCGACTGGTTCACGCCCTTCTCGCTGCTGACCGGCCTTGCCGTCGCCACGGGCTACGCGCTGCTCGGCGCGACCTGGTGCAACATGAAGCTCGAGGGCCGGGTGCAGGAACACATGCGCCGCCTTGCCCGGCCGCTGGCGCTGGCAACGCTCGGCTTCCTGGGTCTTGTCAGTCTCTTCACCCCGCTTCAGGACGCCGTCTATGCCGAGCGGTGGTTCCGCTGGCCCACGATGGTCTGGTCGCTTGCCGTGCCGGTGCTGGTGGCGCTCGCGGCCTGGCGGCTCTGGCGCGGGCTCGAGCGGGGCAACGATCGCGCGCCGTTCCTGTGCGCCCTCGGCTTCTTCGTGCTCGGCTTCGTGGGCATCGGGATCAGCTTCTATCCGATGATGGTCCCGCCCGAATTGACCATCGTCGAGGCGGCGGCCCCCGACGAGAGCCTGCTCTTCACCCTCGTCGGGACGGTGGTGATGGTCCCGATCATCCTGGCCTACACCGCCTACACCTACTGGGTGTTCCGCGGGAAGATCGACCCCGACGAGGGCTACCACTGAGAAGTCCTGCCGCAAGGCGGCTGCAGGCCCGGAACGCCGGGCCTGGTCGCGGATGGCCACCCGCCGGGGCTAGGCGGAACTGGGCCTGACCCATTCGAAGATCTCGACGCTCCGGGCCGCGCTGCAGCCGCCGCAGCCCGAGGAGGCGCAGCCCGGATCCACCGTCCGGCGCACGAGGCCCTTGGCGATCCAGTGATCGAGCATTCCCCGCATCGCCTCGGGGTCGCGCCCGAAGTGGAGCGCGAGGTCGGTCAGCGTGATGCGCCCCCGCTCCTGCACGAGCCTGCGGATATCCAGCAGCATCTTACCTCCACCTCAGGCTGTGGCTGGCAGGGTCGGCCCACCCTGGCGGCCGAGACGGCGCAGGACCAGGATGGTCAGACCGAAGACGCCAAGGATTCCCGCGATCCACAGGCCCGACGAGACCGGGTGCCGCGCCAGCGTGGCCGCCTGATAGAAGAGCACGGCCGAACCCCAGCCCATCAGCAGCGTCCAGCCGCTGACGAAGGCGGTCCACCGCGCCCCCGCCTCGCGCCATATGGCCGAGATCGCCGCCGTGCAGGGCACATAGAGCAGCACCATCAGCAGATAGGCAAAGGCTCCCACCTGGCCGTCGAAGAGCGCGCGCATGGCGCCGAAGGTCCCGGCCTCGACGCCCTGCTCCTCGGCTGCGGCGTCGAGTTCGGCGATCTCGCCCACGGACAGGCCCAGCGGGTCCGCCACGCTTTCCGCAAGCCCCGCGAGGTTCTCGCCGATCGTGCCCCAGGCCTCGGAAAGGCCGGCCGCGAGATCGTAGGAAGGTGCCTCTTCGCCCATGCCGGGATCGTCCGCACCGGCGGCCGACGCCTCGGCCAGACCGGAATAGAGCGCGTTCAGCGTGCCGACCACCGCCTCCTTGGCCAGCAGGCCGGTGAAGACGCCGACGGTGGCGGGCCAGTTCTCCTCGCGGATGCCCATCGGCTCGAAGACCGGCACGATGGCCTGGCCGATGCCGGCCAGAACCGAATTCTCGGTATCCTCGTTCCCGAAGCTGCCGTCGCGGCCCCACGAGTTCAGGATGGCAATCACCGCCACCACGGGCACCAGAACGCGGCCCGCACGGATCACGAAGGCCTTCAGCCGGTCCCATGTGCGGATCAGCACCGTCCGAAGGGTGGGCAGATGGTAGGGCGGCAGCTCCATCACGAAGGGCGAGGTCTGCCCCGGCAGCAGCGTGTGCTTCAGCACGAAGCCCGTGAAGACCGCGGCCAGGATCCCGATCAGATAGAGCGCGAAAACAAGGTTCTGCCCGTTGGTCGGGAAGAAGGCCGCGGCAAACAGGGCATAGACCGGCAGCCGCGCCCCGCAGGACATGAAGGGGGTCATGGCGATGGTCATGGTCCGGTCGCGCTCGGCCTCGAGCGTGCGGCTGGCCATCACGGCAGGCACGTTGCAGCCAAAGCCCACGATCAGCGGCACGAAGCTCTTTCCCGGCAGGCCGATCAGCCGCATGAACCGGTCCATCACGAAGGCGGCCCGCGCCATGTAGCCCGAATCCTCCAGCGCCGAGAGGAAGAGGAACAGGCAGGCGATGACCGGGATGAAGGTCGCCACCGTCTGGATGCCGCCGCCCACTCCCGAGGCGAGCACCGTCGTCAGCCACTCGGGGCTGCCCGCCTGCCCCAGCAGATGCGCCACCCCGTCCACGAAGATCGTCGCCGCCGCGATGTCGAAGAAGTCGATGAAGGCGCTGCCCACGTTGATCGTGAACATGAACATCAGATACATCACGAAGAGAAAGATCGGGATGCCCAGCAGACGGTTCAGCACGACGCGGTCGATCCGGTCCGAGAGCGACCGGCCGACCAGTCCCGCGCGGCGCACGACCCCCTCGGTCAGGGCGGCCACGGTCTCATAGCGGCCGCTGGCGATCATCGTGTCGGCGTCGCAGCCGAGATCCGCCTCGATCCGCGCCCGAAGCTCATCCACGCGCGAGCCGAGGGCGGGAAAGCGGGCCACGAGCCTGTTGTCGCCCTCGAGCAGCTCCAGCGCCAGCCAGCGCTGCGCGCGCAGGCCCCCGGCCGCCTCGAGATGCGGCACCAGCTCCTGGACCGCGGCCTCGATTTCCTCGGCATAGGCGATGGGCGCATGGGTGGCCGTGCCCGTGTCGGCAACACGCGCCACCGTGGCCTTCAGATCCTCGAGCCCGACGCCCTTCGAGGCGACGATCGGCACCACCGGGCACCCGAGCCGCTCCGACAGCGCCGGAATGTCGATCGTGATGCCCTCGGCCTTCGCAATGTCGGTCATGTTCAGCGCAAGGATGAGCGGCACGCCCATCTCGATCAGCTGCACCGTGAGATAGAGGTTCCGCTCGAGGTTCGAGGCGTCGAGGATGTTGACGACCAGCTGCGCCTCACCCGAGAGGGCGAAGTCCCGCGCGATGCGCTCGTCGGTCGAGACGGAATGGCCCGACCCCAGCGAGTAGGTGCCGGGCAGATCCACCACCATCCAGGTGTGGCTGCCGATGCGGACCAGCCCCTCCTTCTTCTCGACCGTGACGCCGGGCCAGTTGCCGACCATCTGGCGCGTCCCGGTGAGCGCGTTGAAGAGCGTGGTCTTGCCGCAGTTGGGGTTGCCGAGCAGGGCTACGGTGCGTTCCGTCACGGGCGGACCTCCTCGACCAGAAGCGCCTCGGCCTCGGCCTTGCGCAGCGAAAGCCGAAAGCCGCGCAGTTCGATCTCGACCGGATCGCCCAGCGGGGCGGCGCGGACCATGCGGAACGCGGTTCCGGGCGTGAGACCCATCGACAGCAGCTTGCGCCGGTAGGCCGCGCCGCCCTCGGCATAGCCGGACACCCGTCCTGCGGCCCCTGCCACCATGTCACGCAGCTTCATGCTCACACTCACATCCTTCACGCCTGCACCTGCATCACGAAGATCTTTCGCGACACCTCCTGCCCAACCGCCAGCCGCGTGTCTCCGACCGTCACGACGACGGGTCCGCACTGGCCGCACCGCACCACTCCCAGCTCGCAGCCCGGAATGATTCCCAGATCGGCCATCCGGCGGCGCACCTCGCAGCCTCCGATCAGCGCCTTCACCGTCACCCGCCGCCCTTCGGGCACCATCGCCAGCGGCATCTGTCCTGCTTGCATTTGACTCTTTTCCGCCGTCCTGCGGCTGCCCGACTTCTCTCTCACGCCTTATAAGTGTTTTTGTCAGGTTTTAATGTAGGTCAGCTTGACGCACCCCCGGGCCTGCAGCGCGCACGATGGTATCGGCCGCGCGGCGGGCGCTTCTGGCGCAGGTCATCCGCCGAAGACGCATGGTTGAGTTGCGCAAGCGGGAGTGGCTTTGCCCCACTCGGATCCGCCTCGGGCGTCGCATGGTGTCGCTCTGTCCCGTGCCGGATTTGCCGGAGGCTACATTCGTTTAATTGCGCGGCCATGGGTTCAGTTTCCAAAGCGGCGTAGAAGTTGGCCCTGGCTTCGGCGGATGTGGGATGTTCCCGATGGGCTCGAGCACGCGGCGGTGTTGAACCGGTCCACCCATTCCAGCGCCGCATATTCGACTGCTTGGAAGCTGCGCCACGGGCCACGGCGGTGGATGACTTCGGCCTTGAACATGTGGAGGGAACCGTGGCTCCAGTGGGGTCGCGTAAGCCTCGGAATGGATGATCGTCTCTGCCAGCGCGTTGATGCTCCTATGTTGGTCCAGGGGCTTTGGAAGCAGGTGCGTTTGCGGACTGTTCCGCGCATGGGTGGCGGAAGACCTCGCGGGCGATGTAGCGCTTCAGGCATCGCCTGATCTCCCAGAGGAATTCGCCCTCAGCAGTTCGGCGCTCAACATGGGCGAGCGTCGGGACATGGCTGCGCATTCGGACCACGGCCACCCGGCAGAGGGCGGCGTTGGCGCGCCGGTTCGACAAGGCGGTTCATGTTGTGGACGCCTTTCGGCACGACCAGGCTGAATTCGCCCAGATGGGCGCGGATCGCGTTGGCGAGCTGGGTCAGCTGGCGGACAAGGAAGTCACGCGTCCGACGGCTCATCAGCACCGCCTGTTGCGCCTCCGTCTTGACCGGCACGAAGCGCATCGTAGGTTGGGTAACGGCGGTGCAGATCGCCTCGGCATCGGCCGTGTCCGTCTTGCCGCGCTTGACGAAGGGTCTGACGTAGGACGGCGGGATCAGGCGCACCTCATGGTCAAGCTTGGCCAACTCCCGCGCCCAGTGATGCGCTCCGGCACAGGCTTCGATGCCAATCAGGCAGGGCCGAAGCCGTGAGACGAACAGCAAGACCTGCGCCCGCCTCACCTGGCGCCGCACCACGACCGCGCCCTCCGCATCGACGCCATGAAGCTGAAAGACGTTCTTGGCCCAGGTCCAGCCCGACCGTGGTAATCTCCTTCATGGATGGCTCCCTTGATGGGTTCGGTTGACAGCACCCAATGTGGCACATCGCGATGCCGGGAGCGGTAGCCATCCACTCCATCAATGGCGGACAATGGCTCGTTCCATGATCGCGACGAGGTAGAGGAAGCCCTTCCTCATCTGGAGTGAGGAGGATCAGAAAAGGGTCCGATGGACCGTTTTCCCGACGAGCGGTGATGTCGGCGCACCAGACGTGGTTCGGCCGGATGATGGTCAGGTCGCGGAGCAAGTAGGGCCAGATCCTGTGCTCAGGGTGCGGCACCGTCGTTTTTGGGCGCTGGCAGACCGCCGCGAGCCCCATCCTGGCCATCAGCCGCCGGATCCTCTTGCGAGCGACGACATGGCCCAGGCGTTAGGACCTGAACGCGGCGTGCCGCTCACCAGATATTGGGACTGAACAGCTTGCATATTCAAGACACGGCCGGAGCTTTTAGCCTTGACGCGCCCGGACGCATCCCCTAGTGCAGCGTCCACCGACGGCGAGGTAGCTCAGCTGGTTAGAGCACACGACTCATAATCGTGGGGTCGGGGGTTCAAGTCCCCCCCTCGCCACCATCGGAATTTAGAGGCTTAGTTCGCATCACCGCCCTAAACCGCAGGGCGGTTTACATGGCCGTTTATAGCCGTCTTTCCTGGTCCGTGCTTCTCGAGCTTCGCCACGGCAGATTCCCCGAGCCGCCGATCGCGGCCGAGGTAGTGCTTCGACAGGATTGCCTCGGCGTCCTTCAGGCTGTGGCCGGTCAGGGCTGCGATCTCTGGCACGCTGCGGCCGGCGATCGCGAGGAAGGTCACGGCCGTGCCGCGCAGGTCGTGCAACTTCACGCCCTCGATGCTCGCCGCGGCCTGCGCCTTGCCGAAGCTGGTCTTGAAGCCGTCGCTGGTCCATGGCTGGCCGCGCGAGGTCTCGCAGATCGTCAGCGTCTTTCGCCGCGCCTTCGCCGCCTCCAGCGCCTCGCGCAGCTGTGCCGCCACCGGGATGACCAAGTGCCGCCCGGTCTTGCTCTGGCGCAGGCGGATCACCTTCCCGTCGTAGGCGCTCCATGTCAGCGTCAGGATGTCCGCCTGCCGCTGGCCGTCCAGATCGCGAGCAGGAAAGGTAGGCGCAGCTGCTGCGGCGCCTTCTTCAGGAAGGACTCGATCTAGCCTCGGTCCAGACAATGTCAGCGCGCGAGCCCCGGTAACGCCGACCCGGCCGCTCGCACGGGTTCGACGGGATCTTCCCGCGGTCGCAGGCCCCGGCGAGGATCAGCGCCAGCACCGAGAAGGCATGGTCGGCGCTGCGCTTGCTCTTCAGGCCGAGCCGGTCGTGCCGGTCCAGAAACTCGCCCCGCACCCGCGGATCGGCCAGAGCCTTGAGCGGCATGTCTCCGAACTCGGCTAGGATCTGCCGAATGTCGCGGATGCAGCCGGCCTTTGTCGTGGGCGCGAGATCCGTGAAGGCGGGCGTCGCCTGATAGGCAGTGATCAGCGCCTGCAGGGTCCCATCGTAATGCGCCGGCTTGTCCCTCGCCGCGTGTGCGGCGTCGCAGGCGGCGCGGAACTACGGGCTGTCCGGCTCGGTCTTGATCTTCGGGCCGCCGCGCCACGCGTAGTAGTGCACAGCGACCTTTCCACTCGCGAGCCGGCGCTTGACCTTATAAACGCCCTTCAACTCGACCCTCGCGCTTCGCCTTTCATGCCCCGAACGCGTCCTCGCCCGGCGCCGCGCTCGTCCTCTCCCGGATAACGATTCGCCCGTCAGGCATGATCTCTTAGGCGCCGACCTCCATGCCAGCATTCTTCGCTACGCGGATCGCGCGGGTCAGGTCCACCTGGCGGAACGCGGCCTTCGTCATCGCGCCATCCTCACCCGGCACCTCCGCGCCACGCCCCTCATCGTGATTTCCACAGCCCCGGCCGCGACGGCGCGCCCTCCAGCTCAGGCAGATGTCGAAGTGCTCGCGCGGCGTGTCCGCGTGCTGCAGGTGCCGCCGGTCGAGCCCAATCCTGTCGGCCATCTCGAGCAGCTCGGCCGTGCGGCGGGCCGAAGAGATAGTCGGCTTGAGGGTAGCCGGCCCCATAGTCGAAGATGTCGGAGGCATCGACCATGGCGAAGAACTCGCGCAGCGGTCGGACCATGTGGCCCCGGTTAGCGGCTGGCTCACGGCATGTCATCCGGCCCGTCGTCCATGCCGGGGCCGCCCCGCCATACAACTCATCGCACGGGTTTTGTAGCCACTAGCACGGCGCCCGGGTTGAACCGCGCTGGGTTTGCCGGTGGCTCCAACTCTTGAGTAGGCTGGAGCATCATGAGCAAGACCACGAACAAGTTTTCCCCGGAGGTGCGCGAGCGGGCCGTGCGGCTGGTTCTCG
>NZ_VDEK01000001.1:0-284900 GCF_007668225.1 Cereibacter sediminicola
ATCGCAGCCCAAACCGCAAACGCCTGAGTGTCCGGTGAAACGGGGGCAAAACCAGACGGCTTCCTGTCGGTCCGCAGGGGACCGGGCTCGGAGAACGCCGAGATTGGCCGCGTGCGCAACGGCGACGCCCTGTTCCTCGACCATCGGAAGTGTCAGGGCAAGTGGTGCCTTGCCGAGGGCGGAGTGGTCGGGGGCCGGCAAACCGACATCCGGGGCTGGTTCTACACCGCCTGGTGCGAGTTCTATCCGTAGGGGAGGATCGAGATGGCCTGGATGGCATGGACATGGCCCACGGCGGCCTTCTTCGGCACCATCGCGGCGCTTCTGCTGCTGATGACGGTCCTTGCGGTGCTTCGACCCGAGACGCCGCGGATGGGCATCCTTCGGATCGAGACGACGCGGGGGGACCGGCTGTTCATCTCGCTTCTGGGTTCGGCCTTCCTGTGCCTTCTGTGGCTCGGCCTGATGGGGCCCCCGCTCTGGGGCGCGCTCGCGCTCTGCCTGATCTACGCCGCGGCGGTCTTCCGCTGGGTGTGACGACCCTCGCCGGGGGGATGCCCGGCCAAAGTCCAACGTCTTTGGGAGGAGACCTGACATGAGATACGGCACGACAGCCATGGCGCTGGCGCTGATGGCGCTGGGGGCACCGGCCTTCGCCGACATCGAGGCTGCGCGGCAGTTCCTCGATGCCGAGATCGGCGACATGTCCTCGCTCACTCGCGAGGAGCAGGAAGCCGAGATGCAGTGGTTCATCGACGCGGCGCAGCCCTTCGCCGGCATGGACATCAAGGTGGTGTCGGAGACCATCACCACGCATGAATATGAATCCAAGGTGCTGGCGCCCGCCTTCACCGCGATCACCGGCATCCGGGTCAGCCATGACCTGATCGGCGAAGGCGACGTGGTCGAGAAGCTGCAGACGCAGATGCAGTCGGGCGAGAACATCTACGACGCCTACATCAACGACAGCGACCTGATCGGCACCCACTGGCGCTACCAGCAGGCCCGCAGCCTGACCGACTGGATGGCGAACGAGGGCAAGGATGTCACCAACCCCGGCCTCGATCTCGACGACTACATCGGCCTGAAGTTCACCACCGCGCCGGATGGCGAGCTTTACCAGCTGCCCGACCAGCAGTTCGCCAACCTCTACTGGTTCCGCGCCGACTGGTTCGACGATCCCGACACCAAGGCCGAGTTCCAGGAGAAATACGGCTACGAGCTGGGCGTGCCGCTGAACTGGTCGGCCTACGAGGACATCGCCGAGTTCTTCACGGGGCGCGACATGAGCGCGCTCGGCGGACCGAAGAGCGCCTATGGCAGCATGGATTACGGCAAGAAGGACCCGAGCCTCGGCTGGCGCTACACCGACGCCTGGATGTCGATGGCGGGCATGGGCGACAAGGGCGACCCGAACGGGCTGCCGGTGGATGAATGGGGCATCCGGGTGGACGAGAACTCGCGCCCCGTGGGCTCGTGCGTGGCGCGCGGCGGCGCGACCAACGACGCGGCGGCGGTCTATGCCATCACCAAGGCGATCGAGTGGCTGCAGAAATACGCCCCGCCGCAGGCCGCCGGCATGACCTTCTCGGAATCCGGGCCGGTGCCCGCGCAGGGCGAGGTCGCCCAGCAGATCTTCTGGTACACCGCCTTCACCGCCGACATGGTCAAGGAGGGCCTGCCGGTGATGAACGAGGATGGCACGCCCAAGTGGCGCATGGCCCCCTCGCCGCATGGCGCCTACTGGACCGAAGGCACCAAGGTCGGCTACCAGGACGTGGGCTCGTGGACGCTGCTGAAATCCACCCCTGACGACCGCGCCAAGGCCGCCTGGCTTTATGCGCAGTTCGTCTCGTCGAAGACCGTGGACGTGAAGAAGAGCCACGTCGGCCTGACCTTCGTGCGCGAATCCACCATCCAGCACCAGAGCTTCACCGACCGCGCCGCCAACCTCGGCGGTCTGGTCGAGTTCTACCGCTCGCCCGCCCGCGTCCAGTGGTCGCCCACGGGCACGAACGTGCCGGACTACCCGAAGCTCGCGCAGCTCTGGTGGCAGAACATCGGCGATGCGATGTCGGGCGCCAAGTCGCCGCAGGAGGCGCTGGACGCACTCTGCGCCGAGCAGGAGCGGGTGCTGGCGCGGCTGGAACGGGCCGGGGTGCAGGGTGATCTCGGGCCGAAGCTGAACGAGGAGAAGGACCCGCAGGAATGGCTCGACGCGCCCGGCGCGCCGGTGGGCAAGCTCGAGAACGAGAAGCCCGCGGGCGAGACGATCTCCTACGACGAACTCATCAAGTCCTGGCAGCAGGGCTGACACGACCGGGGGGCGGGCCGTCCCGCCCCCATTCAAGGGCAAGATGCAAGGCGACCCGGACAGGTTTCGAGGTCGCCGTCTTCCCCGAGCCCTTCCGCTTCGTCGCAAGGCGCGGCAGCATCAGGAGGATTCGGGCAAGACGAACCGGGAAGAGACGCATGAGCCACATCCTCGCCATCGATCAGGGAACCACCTCGTCGCGCGCGATGGTCTTCGACGCGAGCCTCTCGCTGAAGTCGGTCGCGCAGGAGGAGTTTCCGCAGATCTACCCCCGCCCCGGCTGGGTCGAGCATGATCCGGCCGACCTCTGGTCCAGCGTCGCCGCAACGGCGCGCGCCGCGGTCGAGCGGGCCGAGATCGACGGCAGCCTCGCCGCCATCGGCATCACCAACCAGCGCGAGACGGTGGTGATCTGGGAACGCGCCACCGGCCATCCGATCCACAATGCGATCGTCTGGCAGGACCGCCGCACCGCCGACCTCTGCCAGAGCCTGGCCGAAGCGGGACAGGAGCCCATGATCACCGAGCGGACGGGGCTGCTGCTTGATCCCTACTTCTCGGCCACCAAGGTCAAGTGGCTGCTCGACCATGTCGAGGGCGCGCGCGCGCGGGCCCGACGGGGCGAGCTGCTGTTCGGGACGGTGGACAGCTACCTCATCTGGAAGCTGACGGGGGGCCGCGCGCATGTGACCGATGCCACCAACGCCGCGCGCACCATGCTCTTCGACATCAGCCGCGGCGAGTGGGACGCCGAGATCTGCGGCCTGCTCGACATCCCGATGGAGATGCTGCCCGAGGTGAAGGACTGCGCCGCGCCCTTCGGCATGACGCGGCCGGACCTCTTCGGGCGCGAGATCCCGATCCTGGGCGTCGCGGGCGACCAGCAGGCCGCCACTTGCGGGCAGGCCTGCTTCCGCCCCGGCATGATGAAATCGACCTACGGGACGGGCTGCTTTGCGCTGCTGAACACGGGGGCGGAACGCGTGACGAGCCGCTCGCGCCTGCTTACCACCATCGCCTACCAACTGGGCGGGCAGCGGACCTATGCGCTCGAGGGTTCGATCTTCATCGCGGGCGCCGTCGTCCAGTGGCTGCGCGACGGGCTGAAGATCATCCGCGAGGCGGGCGAGACGCACGGGCTGGCCACGGCCTCGGACGCGGCGCAGGATCTGGTGATCGTGCCGGCCTTCACCGGCCTTGGCGCACCCTGGTGGAAGCCGGACAGCCGGGGCGCGGTCTTCGGCCTGACCCGCAACTCCGGCCCTGCCGAGTTCGCCCGCGCCGCGCTGGAGAGCGTGGGATTTCAGACGCGCGACCTGCTCGAGGCGATGCGGGCGGACTGGGCGGCGGGCGCCGAGGGGGTGCTGCGGGTGGATGGCGGCATGACCGCCTCGGACTGGTCGATGCAGTTCCTGGCCGACATCATCGGCGCGCCGGTGGACCGGCCAGTGGTGCGCGAGACGACGGCGCTCGGCGCGGCCTGGCTGGCGGGGATGCAGGCTGGCCTCTGCCCCGGCCCCGAGGAGTTCGCCGCCGGATGGGCGCTGGAGCGACGCTTCGAGCCGGGGATGGAGGCGGCCACGCGCGACGCGAAATACGCCCGCTGGGGCCGGGCCGTCCGCGCGGTGATGGCGGTATGACCCCCTTCGGCATCGCGGCGCCGGGGCGCATCCTCTTCGGCCGCGGCGAGGCGCGGCGCGCGGCCGGCCTGATCGCGGGCTTCGGGCGGCGGGTGCTGCTGGTGCATGGCCGTGACCCGGCGCGGGCGGGCTGGCTTGTCGCGGCGCTCGGGGCCGAGGGGGTCGAGGTTCTGGCGGTGCCCTGCCCCGGCGAGCCGGATCTGGCGCTCCTCGAGGAGACGCTCGCGCGGGCGCGGCCCTTTGCACCGGAGGCGGTGGCGGGCCTTGGCGGCGGGGCGGCGCTCGATCTGGCCAAGGCGCTCGCGGCGCTGGTGCCCGCGCCGGACGGGCCGATGGAGCATCTGGAGGTGGTCGGGCGGGGCCGGCCGCTGGTGGCCCCGCCCCTGCCCTTCGTGGCGCTGCCCACCACCTCGGGCACCGGCAGCGAGGTCACGAAGAACGCCGTGATCGGCGTGCCCGAGCACCGCCGCAAGGTCTCGCTGCGCGATGACCGGATGCTTGCCCGGATCGCGCTGGTTGATCCGGCCCTCACCGACGGCTGCCCGCGCGCGGTGACGCTCGCCTCAGGGCTGGATGCGGTGACGCAGGTGATCGAGCCCTTCGTCTCGGCCCGCGCGACGCCCTTCACCGACGCGATCACGCGCCCGGCCATCGCCGAGGGGCTGGGCGCGCTGATGCGCCTGATGAAGCGCGAGGATGCGGCGGCCCGCGACGGCATCGCCTGGGTGAGCCTCTGCGGCGGGCTGGCGCTGGCCAACGGCGGGCTCGGCGCGGTGCACGGGCTGGCGGGCGTGATCGGCGGCGTCACGGGGGCCGCGCACGGGGCGATCTGCGGCACGCTTCTGGCGCCGGTGCTGCGGGCGAACCTGACCGCTTCGGCCCCCGGCAGCACCGCCCGCGCGCGGCTGGCCGAGGTCTGCGCGGTGCTGGGCCGGGCGCTGGCCGCCCCGCCCGCCGAGGCGCCCGAGGCGCTGGCGGCCTGGGTCCGCAAGGCGGGCCTGCCGCGGCTGGCGGACCTGGGTCTGGATGCGGGCGATCTGGCCCGCGTGGCGGACGCCTCGCTGGCCTCGTCCTCGATGAAGGGCAACCCGGTGGGCCTGTCGCCCTCGGCGCTGGTGGCCGCGATGCGCCAGGGCTGAATGGCCCGCTAGTCCGACCGCTCGCCCAGCGTGTCCGCCATCACCGCCCCGCGCTGACCCATCGGCCGGTTCGGCCCGACGGTGGTGTCGCGGGCGGTCTGATGCTCCATCTCGGAGTTGATCTCGGCCCCGATGATCAGGATCATCACCGCGATCCAGACCCAGAGCAGCAGGCCCACCAGCGCCCCGAGCGAGCCGTAGGTGGCCGAGTAGTTGGCGAAATTCTCGAGATAGATGGTGAAGGCGATCGAGGCCACCAGCCAGACCACCGTGGCGATGCCGCTGCCCCATGTCACCCAGCGCCATTCCGGCGCCTTGCGCGAGGGCGCCCAGCGGTAGAGGGCCGCCATCGCCCCCGCGACCACCAGCAGCAAGAGCGGCCACCGCACGAGCCAGACCAGCACGGCCGCCCCCGGGCCGAGATCGAAGATCGCCAGCACCGCCGGAACCACCGCGACCGCGGTGATCATCAGGATGGACAGAACCATCGCCCCCAGCGTCAGCGCGAAGGAGAGCAGCGTGAGCTTGATGAACGAACGTTTCTCGCGCTCATCATGGGCGATGTTCATTGCCTCGATCAGCGCCTTCATGCCGGAATTGGCGCTCCAGAAGGCGATGAGGAAGGAGATGGCGAAACCCACGGTCAGGGACGAACTCTGGCCACCGGCCAGGGTTCTCAGCTGCGCGGTCAGAAGCTCGATCCCCTCGGCCGGAAGCACACCGCGCAGCGACTCCACCTGATCGGCAATGACGGCCGGATCGGCAAAGAGACCATAGAGCGAGACGAAGGCCGCAAGCGTGGGGAACAGCGCGAGCAGCAGGTAGAAGGTCACGCCTGCCGCCACCAGCATGACGCGGTCCTCGTCGATCGAGCGCCAGACGCGCAGGGCGATGTCCTTCCAGCCCTTGGCCGGAATGTCGCGCGGGCGCCGGGCCTCGCGGCCGCGATGGGGATCAGAGGGCGAGGCGTCGGGCATGGCAATCTCCTTCGAAGGCCAAATCGCCTTGCGCGGCCCGAGGTTCCCGCGCCGATGCAGAAGGACCCGCCGCGCCGGGCCGGGTGCGCCGCCCCTCGCCTCTCAGCCGCAGAGGCGCGCGTGTTCCTGCAGGGCGAAGCGGTCGGTCATGCCGGCAACGTAATCGGCCACGATCCGGGCGAGCGTCGTCTCGTCCTCGGCCGCCTCGACATCGCGCCGCCATTCCTGCGGCAGCAGTTCGGGCTGGCGCATGAAGAGCGGGAAGAGGTCGTTCACCACGGCCGTCACCTTCGCGCGCTCCTTCATCACCGAAGGCGCGCGATACATCCGGTGAAACAGGAAGCTGCGGATCACCTTCAACTCCTGATAGAGCGGCTTCGAAAAGCGGATCACGGTCGCGCCCATCTGGCGGATCTCCTCGACCGACTTGGGCTGCGCAGCCTCGAGCCGGCCCTGCGCCACGGCGATCACATCCTCGACCATGCGGCCAAAGACGCGGCGCAGCGCCTCGTGCCGCCGGCGCATCGGCTCCAGCCCCGGATAGAGCGCATCCACCTCTTCGAAGGCGGGGGCGGTGACGGGCAGCTCCATCAGGTCGCCTTCGGTGAAGAGGCCCGAGCGCAGCCCGTCGTGCAGGTCGTGGTGCGAATAGGCCACGTCGTCGGCGATCGCGGCCACCTGCGCCTCGGCCGAGGCATAGGTGTGCAGTTCCAGATCCCACTGGGCGTTGGCTTCGGCCAGCGCATAGGGCAAGGGCCCCTCGACCGGGCCGTTGTGCTTGGCGATGCCTTCCAGCGACTCCCATGTGAGGTTCAGCCCGTCGAACTCGGCGTAGTGACGCTCCAGCCGGGTCACGATCCGCATGGCCTGCGCATTGTGGTCGAATCCGCCGTAGGGCTCCATCAGCCGGGCCAGCGCATCCTCGCCGGTGTGGCCGAAGGGCGTGTGGCCGAGATCGTGGGCCAGCGCGATGCATTCCGCAAGATCGGTGTTCAGCCCGAGCACGCCCGAGATCGTCCGCGCGACCTGCGCCACTTCGATCGAATGGGTGAGCCGCGTGCGGTAATAGTCGCCCTCATGCTCCACGAAGACCTGCGTCTTGTGCTTCAGCCGCCGGAAGGCCGAGGAATGGATGATCCGGTCTCGATCCCGCTGGAACGGCGAGCGGAAGGTGGACATGCTCTCGGGCTTTTGCCGGCCGCGGCTTTCGCCGGGCTGGCAGGCATAGGGCGCCAGCATCAATCTGCCTGTTCTTGTGACCTGTTTTGCCCCATCCTATATGGGTGGATGACTGATTTGACACGGGGTTTCTGATGAACCTTCCGCCGCGGGTGACCGACCGGGCCTTTGCCCGCCTTGCCGAAATCGCCGAAGCCTCGGGCGAGACGCGCGCGTTGCGCGTCGCGGTCGAGGGCGGCGGCTGTTCGGGCTTTCAGTATGAGATCAAGCTCGACGATCCGGGATCGGACGATCTGGTGATCGAGAAGGACGGCCAGAAGGTGCTGATCGATCAGGTCTCGCTGCCGTTCCTTGCCAATGCCGAGATCGACTATGCCGACGAGCTGATCGGCTCGCGCTTCGTGATCAACAACCCCAACGCCACCAGCTCCTGCGGCTGCGGGACCTCGTTCTCGATCTGAGGGCGCAGGCCCCTTCCCGTCCGTCCTGCCGCGCGCCGGCCCAAGGACCCGATCCGCCCCGAGGAGCGCGCCATGAAGATCGCCACCTACAACATCAACGGCATCAAGGCCCGCATCGAGGCGCTTCTGGCGTGGCTCGAGGCGGCCAGCCCGGACGTGGTGCTGCTGCAGGAGATCAAGTCGGTCGATGAGACCTTTCCGCGCGCGGTCTTCGAGGACCGAGGCTGGCATCTCGAGACGCACGGGCAGAAGGGCTTCAACGGGGTGGCGATCCTCTCGCGCCTGCCGCTCGAGGATGTGGTGCGCGGCCTGCCGGGCGACGCCGAGGATGTGCAGGCCCGCTGGATCGAGGCCACCGTCGTGGGCCAGCGCGCGGTGCGGGTCTGCGGGCTCTACCTGCCGAACGGGAACCCGGCGCCGGGGCCGAAATACGACTACAAGCTGGCCTGGATGGCCCGGATGAAGGAGCGCGCGGCCGAGCTTCTGCAGACGGAAGAGCCCGTGGTGCTGGCGGGCGACTACAACGTGATCCCCCAGGCCGAGGATGCGGCGCGCCCCGAGGCCTGGGTCACCGATGCACTCTTCCTGCCGGAAAGCCGGGCGGCCTTCCGGCGGATCCTGAACCTCGGCTACACCGAGGCCTTCCGCGCCCGCACCTTGGGCCCGGGGCACTATTCCTTCTGGGACTATCAGGCCGGCGCCTGGGAAAAGAACAACGGCATCCGCATCGACCATCTGCTGCTCTCGCCGCAGGCGGCCGACCTGATGACCGATGTCCGCATCGACCGCGAGGTGCGCGCGGGCGAGAAGCCCTCGGATCATGTGCCGGTCTGGGTGGAGCTGGCGGCCTGACCGGCCGCCCGTGACGCCACGTCGGACGGGGCCCGCGTTGACGCGGAAGGCCGGCGCGCCTTAGCCTGCGCCCATGTCCGAGCCCTCTTCATCCGCCCTGGATCGCGTCCGTGCCAGCTTTGCGCGGCAGGCTGCGATGGAACTGATCCGCGCGACCCTTCCACTGGTGGAGCCGGGGCGGACCGAGATCCACCTGCCGCACTGGGACGGGATCGAGCAGCAGCACGGCTTCATCCACGGGGGCGTGGTCGGCATGATCGCGGATTCGGCCGCGGGCTATGCCGCCATGACGCTGGTGCCGGCCGATGCCTCGGTCCTGACGGTGGAATACAAGATGAACCTGATGGCGCCGGCCGATGGTCACGGGCTGATCGCGCGGGGCGAGGTGGTGCGCGCGGGCCGGACGCTGATCGTGACGCGGGCCGAGGTGGTGGCGCTGCGCGACGGGGCCGAACAGGCCTGCGCCCTCATGCAGCAGACGATCATGGTGATGCGCCATCGCGGCGAGAAGCGGGAGGGTGGCGCCGGCGGCTGACCGCGCCGCCCTCAGGCCGCGGTCACGTCGTAGCCATAGAGCCAGTCGAACCGGCGCAGCGTCGGGCCCGGCAGCAGCCGCGAGCCAAGCCGCAGGCCGAGATGCGCGATCTCGCGCACAGGGCTGCGCAGGTGATAGGCCCAGGCGTTGTTGTTGGCCGCCTGCACCACGCGGCAGCAGCGCGGCACCCGGCGGGCCTGATATTCGGCCAGCCCGCCCTTGATGTTCGAGTGGCGGGACAGACATTCGGCCAGCACCCAGGCATCCTCGAGCGCCATGTTCGCCCCCTGCGCGAGGAAGGGCAGCGTCGGATGGGCCGCGTCGCCCAGGATGGTGGCGTGGCCGCGATACCAGGTGTGGGCCACCGGATGGCGGAAGAGCCCCCAGAGCCAGACGTCCGGCACCTGCTCGAGCCAGTGGCGCACGCGCCCGTTGAAGCTGGCGAAGGCCAGCCGCAGGTCCACCGGATCGTCGCGGAGGTTCCAGCCCTCCTGCACCCACCGCTTGCGTTCCTCGACCGCCACGATGTTGCGCATCGTGCCGCCCCGCATCGGATAGCTGACGAGGTGGCGCCCCTCGCCCATATGGACCTCAGCCACCACCGGCTCGCCTGGGGTCGCGGGGATCACGGTGCGCCAGGCCACCTGGTTGGTGAAGAAGGGCTGTGCCGGCCCGTTCAGCTCGGCCCGCACCAGCGAATGAAGCCCGTCGGCCCCGATCAGCAGGTTGGGCGTGTATTCGGCCCCCTGCGCCGTCACCAGCCGCGGCTTCGGGCCAGCCAGATCCACCGCCTCGATCTTCTGCAGGAGGCGGATCTGCACGCCCGCATCGCGGGCCCCGGTGGCGAGAAGGTCGATCAGGTCGGCCCGGTGCATCAGGTGGTAGCCCTGCCCCGGCCGCAGCCGCGCCAGATCCAGCTTCAGCACCAGATCGCCGCCCACGCCGTTGCGCAGCTCGACCGCCTGCGCGCGCATCGACGCCGCCTCGAGCGCGTCGCCCATCCCCAGCGCGCGCAGCACGGCGGCCCCGTTGGGCGAGATCTGCAGGCCGGCCCCCACTTCGCGAATCGCCTCGGCCTGCTCCAGCACGGTCACGTCGGCCCCGCGGAGCGCGAGCGCCCGGGCCACCGCCAGACCGGCAACGCCGGCCCCGAGGACGGTGACCTCGGCATCCTTCAGGCTCATCGGGATCCTCCACATGCGAACGCCGGACCGCAGTCTGGTCCGGCGTCAGTTTTTGCGCCCGGAGGACCGGAGGGCAAGCCGTGAGGCGCGGATGCGCCTACTCGTCGCGGTGGACCCGCTCGCGCCGCTCGTGCCGCTCCTGCGCCTCGAGGGTCATGGTCGCGATCGGACGCGCGTCGAGACGCCGGAGCGAGATGGGCTCGCCCGTGACCTCGCAATAGCCGTATTCGCCGGCCTCGATCCGCCGCAGCGCGGCGTCGATCTTGGCCACCAGCTTGCGCTGACGGTCACGGGTGCGAAGCTCCAGCGCGCGGTCGGTTTCCTCGCTGGCGCGGTCGGCGATGTCGGGGACGTTGCGGCCGGATTCCTGAAGCCCCTCGATGGTCTCGGCGCTCTGGTCCAGCAGTTCCTGTTTCCAGTTGAGAAGTTTGCGGCGGAAATACTCCAGTTGCCGCTCATTCATGAAAGGTTCGTTTTCGGCGGGGCGATAATCGTCAGGCAGAAAGATCTCTGCTTTCATGGCTGCTGCTCTCTCTTGCAGGCCGGCAGGCTCCGAAATGTGGTTCACAGTCATCCGGCGCTCCCTTCAATGCGGCTCATCTAGCGCAACCGGGAACCTTTGTCACTAGCTGCCTCGCCGCCCTTGCGACGGATTCAACCTGTGCTATCCTGTCTCAGCAATTTCCCCCAAGGTGACGTGACGTAAATGAAATTTTCATCCACCTCTTCCTACGTCGCGACCCAGGATCTTGCCGTTGCCGTCAACGCCGCCGTCACGCTTCAGCGTCCGCTCCTGGTCAAGGGCGAGCCCGGCACCGGCAAGACCGAACTGGCTCGGCAGGTCGCACAGTCGCTGGGCATGCCGCTCATCGAATGGCATGTGAAGAGCACCACACGGGCGCAGCAGGGACTTTACGAATACGATGCCGTCAGCCGCCTGCGCGACAGCCAGCTCGGCGACGCGCGCGTGCATGAGGTGAAAAACTATATCCGAAAGGGCAAGCTCTGGCAGGCGTTCGAGGCTCCCGGCCGGGTCGTGCTGCTGATCGACGAGATCGACAAGGCCGATATCGAGTTTCCCAACGACCTGCTGCAGGAACTCGACCGGATGGAGTTCCACGTCTATGAGACAGGCGAGACCGTGCGGGCGCAGCATCGGCCGGTGGTCATCATCACCTCGAACAATGAAAAGGAGCTGCCCGACGCCTTCCTGCGCCGCTGCTTCTTTCACTACATCCGCTTTCCCGACCTCGAGACGATGCGCGCCATCGTCGCCGTCCATTTCCCCGACCTCAAGGAGCAGCTTCTGACCGCGGCCCTGACCCAGTTCTACGAACTGCGCGAGGTGCCGGGGCTGAAGAAGAAACCCTCCACCTCCGAGGTGCTCGACTGGCTCAAGCTGCTGCTGGCCGAGGATCTTTCGGCCGAGGATCTCCGGCGCGATGGCCGGACGCTGCTGCCGCGGCTGCACGGGGCGCTGCTCAAGAACGAGCAGGACGTGCATCTCTTCGAGCGTCTGGCGTTCATGGCGCGGCGGCCGGGGTGAGCGGCTCTCAACACGGGATGGACATGTCCGACACACTCGTCCTGCGCCCCATTTCTGCCGAGGACGAGGCCGCATGGCGCCCCGTCTGGCAGGCCTATCTGCGCTTCTACGACACCGAGCTGCCCGAGGAGGTGCTGGCCTCGACCTTCGCGCGCCTCACATCCAGCGAGCGGCCCGAGCCGCGCGGCATCCTCGCCTGGAGGGGCGGCACGGCGGTCGGGCTGGTCCACTACCTCTTTCACCGCCACTGCTGGCGGGTCGAGAATGTCTGCTACCTTCAGGATCTGTTCACCACGCCCGAGGCGCGAGGGCACGGCGTCGGCCGCGCGCTGATCTCGGCCGTCTATGACGCCGCCGATGCCGAGGGCGCGCCGGCGGTCTACTGGCTCACGGCCGAGAACAACGCCCGCGCCCGCGCGCTCTACGACCGGATCGGACGCAAGTCGCCCTTCATCCGCTACAACCGGGTGCTGTGATGCGGCGGCTCGTCCTCGCCGCGGGCCTCCTCCTCTCGGCCTGCGGTGCGGTGCCCGAGGCCGAGGTCGCGATGCACCGGCCGCACTGGCTGGTCATCGACCCGCTTCCCGACATGAAAATGTTTTCCGCCTCGGCAGCAACGCAGCCCCTGCGCCCGAACGCCGAGCTGGCGCGCGACTTCCTCGAACTGACGTTCCAGATGGAGAGCGGCCGCGCCATCGAGCGGATGTCGCGCTTCGAGGCGCCGATCACCGTGTCGATGACGGGCCTTGTTCCGCCCTCGGCGCCGGGTGACCTTACGCGGCTGCTCGCGCGGCTGCGCGACGAGGCGCGGATCGACATCCGCGAGACCGACGCGCCCGCGATGGTCGCCATCGAGTTCGTCGAGCGGCGGCGGATGCAGGCGCTGGTGCCGACGGCGGCCTGCTTCGTGGTGCCCCGCGTGACCTCGTTCGAGGATTACCGGCGCGTCCGGCGCAAGGCGCAGGTGGATTGGGCCAGCCTCGAGACGCGCGAACAGGTGGCGATCTTCATCCCGGCCGACACCAGCCCGCAGGAGGTGCGCGATTGCCTGCATGAAGAGCTGGCACAGGCCATCGGCCCGCTGAACGACCTCTACCGCCTGTCGGACAGCGTCTTCAACGACGACAACTTTCACACGGTTCTGACGGGCTTTGACATGCTGATGCTTCGGGTGACCTACGCGCCCGAAATGCGGTCGGGCATGACTCGCGACGAGGCGGCGGCGGCCCTGCCGAAGGTGCTGGCGCGGCTCAATCCCAAGGGTGGCCGCCTGTCCCAACCTGCGGCCGACGACCCCACGCCGCGCGCCTGGATCGCCGCGATCGAGGAGGCGCTCGGCCCCACGGGCAGCGACCGCAGGCGGCGGGCCGCGGCGCTGCGGGCGCTGGCCATCGCGACGGACGCGGGCTGGCGGGATGCGCGGATGGCCTTCAGCCTGTTCGGGGTGGCGCGGCTCGGCATGGCCGACGAGATGGAGATTTCGGTTGCAGCCTTCGTCGAGGCAGCCCGGATCTACCGCAGCCTGCCCGGTGGCGCGATCCATGCCGCCCATATCGACATGCAGATGGCGGCTCTGGCCCTGTCGTCGGGGCAGGCGGCCGATGCGATCTTCCTGTGCGACCGCGCAATCCCGATCGTCAGGCGCGCCGAGAACGCCGCGCTGCTGGCCACGCTGCTCATGATCCGGTCCGAGGCGCTGCGCCTCGAGGGCCGGGCGGCCGAGGCGCGGGCCTCGCGCCTCGACAGCCTCGCATGGGCGCGCTATGGCTTTGGCGACGAGGCCGAGGTGCGCACCCGGATGAGCGAGATCGCGGCCCTGACACCCGGCCGGCTCGCGCTGGCCTCCACAGACGGCGGAGACAGCGAATGATCGTTCTGGCAGGCGCGGTTCTCGGAGCCTTCATCGGTGCGGCCACGGCCCGCCGGCACAGGGGGCAGCGTCTCGACATGCTGCAGTATGGCGCGGGCTTTGCCATTGCCTTCGCCCTGCTCGGCCTGTTCCTGACCATCCTGCTCGAGCGTCTGCTCTGATGCACGGCGGAGGCGGCGGCTGATGTTCCTGCCCTTCTTCGAGACGCTGCGCAGGACCGGCGTGCCGGTGTCGCTCCGCGAATATCTGGGCTTTCTCGAAGGCATGGCGGCGGGTCTCGTGACCTACGACGTGGAGGGCTTCTACCACCTTGCCCGCACGGCCATGGTCAAGGACGAGCGCCACCTCGACCGCTTCGACCGCGCCTTCGCCGAAAGCTTCCGCGGGCTCGAGACGATCCCGGTCGAGGCGGTGCTCGAGGCGGTGAACCTGCCCCGCGAATGGCTGGAGAAACTGGCGGAAAAGCACCTGACGCCGGAAGAGCGGGCCGCGGTCGAGGCGCTCGGCGGCTTCGACAGGCTGATGGACACGCTGCGCGAGCGCCTGCGCGAGCAGCAGGGCCGGCATCAGGGCGGCAACAAGTGGATCGGCACCGCCGGCACCTCGCCCTTCGGCGCCTACGGCTACAACCCCGAGGGCGTGCGGATCGGCCAGCACGAAAGCCGCCACCGCCGCGCCGTCAAGGTCTGGGACAAGCGCGAGTTCCGCAACCTCGACGACACGGTGGAGCTGGGCACCCGCAACATCAAGGTGGCGCTCCGGCGCCTGCGCCGCTGGGCGCGCGAGGGCGCGGCGCAGGAGTTCGACCTCGACGGCACGATCCGGGCCACGGCCGAGCATGGCTACCTCGACGTGAAGACCCGGCCCGAGCGGCACAATGCAGTGAAGGTGCTGCTGTTTCTGGATATCGGCGGCTCGATGGACGACCATGTGCGGGTGGTGGAAGAGCTGTTCTCGGCCGCCCGCGCCGAGTTCAAGCATTTCGAGCATTTCTACTTCCACAACTGCCTCTACGAGGGCGTATGGCGCGACAACCGCCGCCGCTGGGACGAGCAGACCTCGACCGAGCAGGTGATCCGCACCTACGGCCCGGACTACAAGTGCATCTTCGTCGGCGACGCCTCGATGAGCCCCTACGAGATCCTGCACCCCGGCGGCGCGAACGAGCACTGGAACGCCGAGGCCGGCGAGATCTGGCTGCGCCGCGCACGGGCGCAGTGGCCCTCGAACCTCTGGATCAACCCGGTCCCCGAGCAGCACTGGGGCTATACCCAGTCGATCCGCATGATCCGCGAGATCTTCGAGGGCCGGATGGTGCCCATGACGCTGGAAGGAATTGCCAGCGGCGTCAAGGAACTCTCGCGCTGAGCCTCTCTGCCGCAGCCTGACTGTCGTCAATGACAGCCACCGGTGCCCCTTGCACCCTGCCCCCTGTCCTGCCTCCACAAGGCGGGACGGCGGAGGTTTCCGCCAGCCCGGACTTCCCGGCGGCGCTCGCTTGCGGCCCGTGCGCCGTCCGCCCCATGCGTCACGGCCGCGGGAGGGAACGCGAGATGAAGGCAAGGATGATGGCCGCAGCCTGTCTGGTCGCCCTGTCGGGCGCGGCACTTGCGGCGGACAAGGAAGATGCCGGGCGCAACGAATACAGGGCGGCCTGCGCGGGATGCCACGGCGAAAGCGCGAAAGGCGACGGCCCGGTGGGCCCGATCCTGAACATCGAGATGCCCGATCTTACGAAACTGTCGGCCGCCAATGACGGGCAGTTCCCGTTCCAGAAGACCTTCATGATTGTCGATGGCCGCACGGGCGTCCGCGCCCACGGCGATCCGATGCCGATCTGGGGCGACCGGTTCAAGGCCGAGGCCGCGGTGACGGGCGGCTATGCCGCCGAGATCATGGCGCGCGGACGGCTGCTGGCGCTGGTCCAGTATCTCGAGTCGATCCAGGAATAGGGACGCTCGGCCCCACGCCCCGCGCGGGTCGTGGGGCCGATGCCCCTTCCGGCGTCAAGCGGTGGAACGGCCCTTCCTCCGGCGTGCGGGACGCCCCATATTCCCCCCATGCTCAAACTGACACCGCTTCTCCTCGCCATCGCCTACGGCTTCCTGATGTATCAGTTCTCCGCCTGGAGGACGAAGCGGATGCTCGACGCCCAGTCGCGCCCGCTCGATGAGCCCGAGATCCTCGAGCTGGCCCGCAGGATGGCCGTGGCGCTCGACCTGCCGACGGTGAAGGTGTCGGTCTTCGAGGTGGACCCCGTCAATGGCCTCGCCGCGCCGGACGGGCGGATCTTCCTCACCCGCGGCTTCCTGCGCAAATACCGTTCGGGCGAGGTGACGGCGGCCGAGCTGGCCTCGGTCATCGCGCATGAGCTGGGCCATGTGGCGCTGGGCCATTCGCGGCGCCGGATGATCGACTTCACCGGGCAGAACGCGGTGATGATGATGCTGGGCGCGGTGCTCAACCGCTTCCTGCCCTTCGTGGGCATCTGGCTGGCGAACATGCTGGCCTCGGCGCTGGCCGCCCGCCTCTCGCGGCGCGACGAACATGAGGCGGATGCCTATGCCTCGGCCCTGCTGGTCAAGGCGGGGATCGGCACCGAACCGCAGAAGTCGCTCTTCCGCAAGCTGCACCGCTGGTCGGGGATGAACGGAGCCGCGGTGCCCGCCTGGCTGATGAGCCACCCCGCCATCGACGAGCGCATCCGGCGGATCGAGGAGCGCGAGGCGCGCTGGATCGAGGGCTGAGACCGCAAGCCATTCGCGCAACGCGAACGGCGCCCCGCCTCAGGCCTGCAGCGCCTTGGCCAGCCGCGGCAGGCGGGCGCGCTTGAGCAGCCCTTTCAGCGCCACCGGCGCGCCCGAGATCGCCTCGGCGCGGGCGCGTGTCTCCTCCACCGCGTCCGCCACCGCCTCGGGATGGAAGGACCAGAGTTCCCACAGGAAGCCGTCCGGGTCGCGCCGCGCGAGCCCCTCGGCCGCCAGCGTGCCGCGGGGAAAATCGGCGGCGTTGAAGGTCAGGATGGCGTCGGCATGGCCGCCGATCGCCACCGCGAGCACATGGATGTCGCCCTCATCCGGCAGGTGAAGGCGCGACTCGAGGCCCGGCTGGTGCGGGACCGTGGCGGCGGGAAAGGCCGCCCGCACCGCCGCCACCTCGCCCCGCGCCTGCACCTCGGCCAGCGGCCCGAGGCGCCGCGTGGCCCGCGCCCATTCCTCGAGGATGCGCTCGGACCAGAGTGGCACGAACAGCCCCCGCGTCGCGCAGCCCAGCAGGATCTCGCGCAGCACCGTCGGGAACAGCACGCAGGCGTCGAGGACGACCCTCACCCGTCGAGCCGGAAGAACAGCGACTTGAGATAGCCGGATTCGGCCAGTTGCGGCAGGATCGGGTGGTCGGGCCCGGCAAAGCCCGTGTGGATCAGCTGCGCCCGCCGCCCGCCGCGCCCGATGCCGCGGGCCGAGGCGTTGCGGAAGGCCGCAAGATCGGCCGCGTGCGAGCAGGAGCAGAGGACGAGATAGCCCCCCGGCGCCACCAGGGGCGCGGCCAGCCGCGCCAGCCGCTCGTAGGCGCGCAGCCCCGCCTCGAGCGCGGGTTTGGCCGGTGCGAAGGCCGGCGGGTCGCAGATCACCAGATCGAACCGCGCCCCGTCCGCGCCAAGCGCCTCGAGCACCTGAAAGGCGTCGCCCTGCCGCGTCTCGAACCGCTCGCCCAGCCCTGCAAGCTTCGCCCCGGCCTCGGCCAGCGCGAGCGCGGGGCCCGAGGCGTCCACCGCCAGCGCCCGTTCGGCGCCGCCGGCGAGCGCGGCCAGCGCGAAACCTCCGACATGGGTGAAGACATCGAGGACCGAGCCGCCGCGGCCCAGACGCGCCGCGAAGGCATGGTTCGGCCGCTGGTCGTAGAAGAGGCCGGTCTTCTGCCCGCCCGTGAGATCGGCCATGTAGGTGGCGCCATTCATCGGCACCGGAACCGGCGCCGAGAGGCCGCCGCGCAGCACGACCGTCTCTTCGGGCAGCCCTTCGAGGCCCCTCGACCGCCCGGTGCCGTTCTTCACCACGGTCGTGACGCCCGTGACGCGGACGAGCGCCTCCTCGAGCGCCGGCAGATGCGCCTCGGCCCAGGCCGCGTTGGGCTGGATCACCGCCGCCTCGCCGAACCGATCGATGACAATGCCGGGCAACCCGTCCGCCTCGGCATGAACGAGCCGGTAGAAGGGCTGGTCGAAAAGACGCTCACGCAGCGCGAGCGCCCGGTCGAGCCGTGCGGCGAACCAGTCCGCATCGACCTCCGCCTCGGGATCGCGGTCGAGCATCCGTGCGATGATCTTCGAGCCGACATTGACCGTGACGAGGCCCAGTGCCCGCCGCTCGGAATCCTCGAGCACGGCCAGCGTGCCGGGCGCCAGCGCCTGCGTGCGGCGGTCGGTCACAAGCTCGTCGGCATAGACCCAGGGAAAGCCGTGACGGATGGCGCGGGCCTCGGCCTTGGGGCGCAGGCGGACGGTGGGACGGGTCATCGGGGGCTTCCGCTGTTGGGGTTGCCCTTCCTCTACCCGCTTTGGTGCCGAGGGAAAAGGCTCGGGCCAAAGAAGAAGGGCCCGAGTTTCCACCCGAGCCCCTCCTGCCCCTGCGAGCCTCGGCCCGCCCGTCGCGCGCTGCGCGATCGTCAGTGCGCCCGCGCCATGCGGCGGCCAAAGCCCGCGAGCCGCCGACGCAGGCCGCTGCCGAGGGCGTGAAGCCCCTCGCGGATCGCCTCGTTGCGCAGCCGGCGCGCGTGGTATTCGATCGCCACGTGATCGATCACATAATCCTGCATGTCGTATCCGTTCATCCGGGTCATGGAGCCACTCCTTCTGTCCAGCCCTCCCCTGCGGCCAACCTAACCCCTCCGGCCCGCACGCACATCCTCCCGTTGAGAAGATCCGTCATGCGTCCAGCGCAGATCGGACAACCGTGCTGACCCATCTTGTCGCAGGCCATCCGGTCGCAAGGAATGGAGGGCTGGGCCCTTCCCCTCGGCCGACGATTGAGCTAGTTAGCGCTAACAAACAGCCCTTCCGCACGCAGCCACGGCCGGCCGCGGTTCCGCCGCGCCGTCGTCTCAGCCATCGAGGCCGCCGCATGACCCTGAACGCCACCGTCGCCCGCGTCACCGACCGCATCCGCGCCCGCTCGCAGGCCACCCGCAGCGCCTATCTCGAGCGCATGGGCAAAGCGGCCGAGGAGGGCCCGGTCAGGGCGCATCTGACCTGCGGCAACCAGGCCCATGCCTATGCGGCGATGGGCGAGGACAAGGAGACGCTCGCCGCCGGCCGCGCCCCGAACCTCGGGATCGTGACGGCCTACAACGACATGCTGTCCGCCCACCAGCCCTACGAGGATTACCCCCGGCTCATCCGGGCCGCCGCACGCCGCGTCGGGGCCACGGCCCAGGTGGCGGGCGGGGTGCCGGCCATGTGCGACGGCGTCACGCAGGGCCAGCCGGGGATGGAACTCTCGCTCTTCTCGCGCGACGTCATCGCGCTGGCGGCGGGCGTCTCGCTCTCGCACAACTGCTACGATGCGGCGCTCTTCCTCGGGATCTGCGACAAGATCGTGCCCGGCCTCGTGATGGCCGCGGCGACCTTCGGACACATCCCGGCGGTCTTCGTGCCGGGCGGCCCCATGACCTCGGGCCTGCCCAACGACGAGAAGTCGCGCGTGCGCAACCGGTTCGCCACCGGCGAGGTGGGGCGTGACGAGCTGATGGCGGCCGAGATGGCCTCGTACCACGGCCCCGGCACCTGCACCTTCTACGGCACGGCCAACACCAACCAGATGCTGATGGAATTCATGGGGCTGCACCTGCCGGGGGCGAGCTTCGTCAACCCCGGCACGCCGCTGCGCGAGGCGCTGACGGTGGCGGCGGTCGAACGCGCAGCCGGGATCACGGCGCTCGGCAACGACTACCGCCCGGTGGCGCAGATCCTTGATGAGCGCGCCTTCGTGAACGGGCTCGTGGGGCTGATGGCGACGGGGGGATCGACCAACCTCGTGCTGCACCTGCCCGCCATGGCGCGGGCGGCGGGCGTGATCCTCGATCTGGAGGATTTCGCCGACATCTCCGAGGTCGTGCCGCTGATGGCCAAGGTCTATCCGAACGGCATGGCGGACGTGAACCATTTCCACGCGGCGGGAGGGCTGCCCTACATGATCGGCCAGCTCCTCGACGCGGGGCTTCTGCACGAGGATGTGCAGACGGTCGCGGGCGACGGGCTCTCGCACTACCGCCAGGAGCCCGTGCTCGGCGAGGAGGGCCTCGTCTGGCGCGCGGGCCCCGCGGCCTCGCAGAACGACCGCATCCTGCGCCCGGCGCACGATCCGTTCCAGCCGTCGGGCGGGTTGCGCCAGCTGTCGGGCAACCTCGGGCGCGGCGTGATGAAGGTCTCGGCCGTGGCGCCCGACCGGCAGGCGATCGAGGCTCCCGCGCGCATCTTTCGCGATCAGGAGGCCGTCAAGGCGGCCTTCAGGGCCGGCGAATTCACCTCGGATGTTGTGGTGGTGGTCCGCTTCCAGGGCCCGCGCGCAAACGGGATGCCCGAGCTCCATTCGCTGACACCCGTGCTCTCGGTCCTCCAGGACCGGGGCCTGCGCGTGGCTCTGGTCACCGACGGGCGCATGTCGGGCGCCTCGGGCAAGGTGCCGTCCGCGATCCATGTCTCGCCCGAGGCCGCAATGGGCGGTCCCCTCGCCAGGCTCCGGGACGGAGACCGGGTGCGCGTCGATGCCACCACGGGTCGGCTCGACGTGCTGGCGGAAGGGTTCGAGGACCGCGCTCCCGCGGCCGCCGACCTCTCCGCTTCGGCCCACGGGATCGGACGCGAACTCTTCGCCGCCTTCCGCGCTACCGTCGGCTCCTCGATCGAGGGGGCGGCCGTGGTCGTCTGACCGCCCGCCCGGATCCACTGCCGGAGCCTCCGGCGGGGATATTTTAACCAGAATGAAAGGAAGTCCCGGCATTCTGCAGAAGCGGTACAGGCGGGGACGCCGATGACCGCCGAGAGTGAAAGCGCCCCGCTTCCCCGGCTCGGCCGCCCGAGGCGGGGCGCCGCTCTGCCTCCTCTCCTTGCCCTTTCATTCTCGCTCAAATATCCCCGCCGGAGGCTCCTCCGCCTGCCCCCAGAGCCTCCGCCGAAAGGAAGTGACATGACCCCCGCCGAACAAAGCCGCCTTGCCCTCGAGATCTGCCGTCGCGCCCCGGTGGTCCCGGTACTGGTGATCGAGGACCTTTCCCATGCCCGGCCGCTTGCCGAGGCGCTGGTGGCGGGTGGCCTGCCCGCGCTCGAGGTGACGCTGCGCACGCCGGTCGCGCTCGAGGCGATCCGCGTCATGGCCGAGGTCGAGGGTGGCATCGTCGGCGCGGGCACGCTGCTCACGCCGGCCGACGTGGCCGCCGCCCGGGCTGCGGGCGCGCGCTTCGGCGTCTCGCCGGGCGCCACGGATCGTCTGCTCGACGCCTGCGCGGTCGAGGGGCTGCCGCTCCTTCCCGGGGCGGCGACGGCGACCGAGGTTATGGCGCTGTTCGAGCGCGGCTACAGCGTGCAAAAGTTCTTCCCCGCCGAGACCTCGGGAGGGGCTGCGGCGATCAAGGCGCTTGGCGGCCCGCTTTCGCAGGTCAGCTTCTGCCCGACGGGCGGCATCGGCCTCGGCAATGCGCGTGACTACCTGGCGCTTGGCAATGTCGTCTGCGTCGGCGGCAGCTGGGTGGCGCCGAAGGCGATGATGGCCAGCGGCGACTGGGCCGGCATCACCCGGCTCGCGCAGGAAGCGGCCGCGCTACGCTGATCCTCCCGCTGCGGAGACGAGGGCCGGATCAGCCCTCGGCCACTCGCGCGGAGCGGCCTCCGCGGCGCTGCGGGCGCGGGGCGGCGGCCAGGCCTGCCGAGAGCACCTCGCTCATCGGGTGGTCGGGCCGTCCGGCGGCATAGGCCTCAAGCAGCGTCCGCAGGGCCTCTTGCACCTCATGCGAGGGCAGGCTCAGCGCCCAGTCGACGAAGATCGAGCGGCATTCGCCCATGCTGATGCCCTCGATCGCATAGCTCTCGCGCACGAGGCCCTTGGGGTCGGCTTCATCCAGCTGCACGGTCGCCCTCTCCTTCCTGGTTGTTTCCGGCCGGTCCGAGCCGCGCGTCGATCCGCAGCGCGGCCTCGGCCACATGTGTCTGAAGCCGCGCCAGCAGCGCCTCGGCCGAGGGGGCCTCGACCTCGCGCAGCAGGAAGGCCTGTCCGCCCTCCCCCAGCGCGCCGAAATCGACCGGCGCCTCGGACAGCAGCCGCGAGCCGGCCTGAAGCCGCCAGCACAGACGGTAGGCGGCAAGAAGCGCGCTCTCGTCGGCCGCCGAGAGGAAGCCGGTCCGCACTCCCGCCCGCAGTTGCTGTTCCACGCGCCGGGCCGGATCCCCCGCCAGAAGCGCCGCCGTCTGGGCCAGCAGTTCGATGTCCATGATCCGGCCGGCGCCGTTCTTGGCCTCCCACGGGCCGCTCGGCGGTTTGGCCTCCGCAAGCCGCCGCCGCATGTCGGCCACGTCGGGCAGGACCCGTGCCGGAACCGCCTTCTCGGCCAGGATCTCGCGCCGGAGCGCCTCGATCTCGCCCACCAGCCCCGGATCGCCGGCCAGCGTCCGCGCGCGGGTCAGGGCCAGATGCTCCCATGTCCAGGCCTCGTCGCGCTGGTAGCTGCGAAACGACTCGAGCGCCGTCGCCACCGGACCCTGACGGCCGGAGGGGCGCAGGCGCATGTCCACCTCATAGAGCCGGCCCTCGGCCATCGGCGCGGTCAGCGCCGTCACAAGGGCCTGCGTCAGGCGCGCGAAATAGGGCCGCGCGCCGAGGGGCCGTGGGCCGATGCTCTCCTCCTGCCCCTGCGCGTCGTGGATCACGATCAGGTCGAGATCCGAGCCGGCGTTGAGCCGCCCTGCCCCGAGGCTGCCCATCCCGAGCACCACCGCGCCGCGCCCCGGCGCCGGCCCGTGCTTGCGGGCGAATTCCTCGGAGACAATCGGCCAGAGCGCTACCACCACCGCCTCGGCCAGATCGGCATATTGCTTGGCCGCCTCAAAGGCGTCGATCAGGCCGCGCAGGTGATGCACGCCGACGCGGAAATGCCACTCCTTCATCCACCGCCGGGCCGCATCGAGCCGCCGTTCGTAATCCGGCACCGCCGCAAGTTTGTCGGCCAGTTCCCGCGTGAGGCTCTGCGTGCCGGGCCAGTGGGTGAAGAACCCCCCGCCGATGACCGCATCCAGCACCGCCGCATTGCGCGACAGGTAGCGGGCGAGCTTGGGGGACGTGGCGCAGATGTCGGCGATCAGGTCCACGAGCGGCGGGTTCGCGTCGAAGAGCGCGAAAATCTGCACGCCCGCCGGCAATCCGCCCAGGAAGCCGTCGAAGGCGGCCAGGGCCTCGTCCGAATTGGCCGCGCGGCCGAGGCTTTTGAGGATCTGCGGGCGCAGCCGGTTGAAGATCGCCACCGCCCGCTGCGAGCGGAGGGCCGGATAGCTCGCCCAGCCCTCGACGATCTCGCGCGCATGGGCCGACAGTTCGGGCCCGTCCTCGGCCTGTCCCGGTGCGAAGAAGCCTTCAGTCAGCCGGTCCACCCGCTCGAGCCGATCGCGCAGCGCGGCGCGGAACGCCTCGGGCGCAAGGCCGCAGAAGGCGGCGATCCGGTCCACCCCCTCCGGCGTGGCGGGCATCGTGTGGGTCTGGGCGTCCTGCACCATCTGCAGCCGGTGCTCGACCTCGCGGTGGGCGCGGTAATGATCGGTCAACTCTTCGGCCACGTCGGACGGGATCCATCCCGCGGCCGAAAGGGCTCGCAGTCCTCCCACCGTCGTCCGGTCGCGCAGGCTCGGGTCGCGGCCGCCGGCGATCAGCTGGCGGGTCTGGGTGAAGAACTCGATCTCGCGGATGCCGCCGACCCCGAGCTTCATGTCGTGCCCCTCGATCACCACCGGCCCGTGCAGGCCGCGATGGTCGCGGATGCGCAGCCGCATGTCATGGGCATCCTGGATTGCCACGAAATCGAGATGCTTGCGCCAGACGAAGGGCACCAGCGCCTTTAGGAACCGATCCCCCGCGGCAAGGTCCCCGCCGCAGGGACGCGCCTTGATGTAGGCCGCCCGCTCCCAAGTGCGGCCCACGCTTTCATAGTAGCTTTCGGCCGCGGCCATCGAGAGGCAGACGGGCGTCACCGCCGCATCGGGGCGCAGGCGCAGGTCGGTGCGGAAGACGTAACCCTCGGCCGTGAGGTCCGACAGCAGCGCCGTCATCCGGCGCGTGACGCGGATGAAGGAGGCCCGCGCCTCCTGCTCCTCGCCCGGATAGCGGGTCTCGTCGAACAGGCAGACGAGATCGATGTCCGAGGAATAGTTCAGCTCGCCCGCGCCCATCTTGCCCATCGCGAGCGCCACCATGCCCCCGGCCGTCCCGGCATCCTCGGGGCGCGCGCCGGGCAGCTTGCCGCGCCGGATCTCGTCCGCCACCAGCCGCCGGATCGCAAGGTCGGTCGCCCGGTCGGCCAGCCGCGTCAGCGCGCCCGTCACCCTTTCGAGCGGCCAGACGCCTCCGACATCGGCCAGCGCCGTCAGAAGCGCGGTGCGGCGCTTGGCGATGCGGAGCCCGTCGCCGAGCCCCGCCAGCGGCAGATCCCCGAGCGGATCGAGAATCGCGTCGAGCGCGGCCTCGGGCGGCTGCGAGAGCGCGGGGCGCAGCCAGTCGGCCTCGCGCACCATCAGCCCGCGCAGGAACGGGCTACATCCCGCCGTGGCGGAGAGGAGGCCGGCCAGCTCTGGCCCGAGGTCGGCGAAGCTGCAGGCGATGTCGGCCGCGGGTTCGGGCTCGTAGGGCAAGGGCTGGCGGGTGATGCGCGCGGCGAAATCTGTCATGGCGGCGAGCATGGCGGGCGGCCGGTGCGGGGTCAACGGCCCCGCACGCCGCAAAGGTCGCAGGAGGCGATCTGCGGCACGGGCGGCACGACGGCCCGGGGCGCGCGCTTGGCCGAAGTGGCGGGAGACCCGCCCGCCAGGGCAAAATGTAAAAACCCTTAACATCGCCCCTTGCGCGCGGGCGCCGAGCCCCCATCTCTAGCCATGTGAAAGAGCTTCACATCCACCGCCACCCTGTGCTGACGGAGACTGCCCATGATACCCGCCACCGCCCGCGCCGGCATCGCCTCGTGGCCCGCCCGCGCCGAAGCCTGGCTTGACGAACGGGGCCGCCCGGCCTGGATCGCCGCCATGGTCCTGGGCTTCATCGCCTTCTGGCCCGTAGGCCTTGCCCTTCTCGCCTACATGATCTGGAGCAAACGCATGTTCAGCCGGTCCTGCGGCGCGCGCCGCGCCATGTCCCGCCACGTCGCCTGGAACAGCACCGGCAACGCCGCGTTCGACGCCTACAAGGCCGACACGCTCCGGCGGCTCGAGGAAGAGCAGATCGCCTTCGAATCCTTCCTCCAGCGCCTGCGCGAGGCCAAGGACAAGCAGGAGTTCGACGCCTTCATGGACGAGCGGTCCCGCACCGCCTCGAGGCCCGCGGCCGACGCCGACGCCTGAGGCGGGCCATCCGGCCGAGACACCATCGGAACGGCCTCCCACGGGGGGCCGCTCCTGCCACGAGAGGACGCCTTGATGAGCCACAGCTGGACCGATCCCCTGCCCGATCCCGACCGCCACGCCGAGTTCTACGCCGACGTGCCACTCAAGCGCGGGCTGGCGTGGGTGGTGGACATGTTCCTGATTGCCCTGATCACGGCGCTGATCGTGCCCTTCACGGCCTTCACGGCGCTGTTCTACCTGCCTGTCCTGTTCCTCTGCGTGGGCTTTGCCTATCGGACCGTCACGCTGGCGCGCAGTTCGGCCACGCCCGGGATGCGGCTGATGGCGATCGGGCTGCGCACCCACCGGGGCGAGCCGCTGGGCCTGCCCGAGGCCTTCCTGCACACGCTGGGCTACACGGTCTCGGTCAGCATGGTGCTGCCCCAGATCGTATCGGTCGTGCTGATGCTGACGACGGCGCGGGCGCAGGGGCTGACCGATCATCTCTTGGGCACCGTCGCCCTCAACCGGGCGGCCGGAGACTGACGGCGGGCGATCGCGCATCCGCACGGTCGGGGCGACACGAGGGATCTTGGCTCGGCCCGGCCACCTTGCTAACGTATCCGGCAGTCCAGCGAAGAGCCGCCCATGCGCCACACGCTCCCCATCGCGCCGCAGTTCTATGTGACGGCTCCGCAATCCTGCCCCTATCTCGAGGGGCGGCTGGAGCGGAAGCTGTTCACGGCCCTGCAGGGCGAACATGCGCAGAAGCTGAACGACACCCTGTCCAAGCAGGGCTTTCGCCGGTCGCAGAACGTGCTCTACCGCCCGTCCTGCGCGGAATGTTCGGCCTGCCTCTCCGCCCGCATCCGCGTGGCGGATTTCGAGCCGTCGCGCACGCAGCGCCGGGTGCTGAAGCGCAACGCGGACCTGCGCCGCAATGCCACCAGCCCCTGGGCGACCGAGGATCAGTATGCGCTGTTCCGGCGCTATCTCGACGACCGGCACGCGGACGGCGGGATGGCCGACATGGACATCTTCGAGTTCGCGGCGATGATCGAGGAGACGCCGATCCGCTCGCGCGTGATCGAATATTCGCGCCCCGGTGAAGAGGGCCGGACCCGGCCGCTGTCGGCCGTGTGCCTGACCGACATCTTCGACGACGGGCTGAGCATGGTCTATTCCTTCTACGACCCCGACATGGCGGACAGGTCGCTGGGAACCCATGTGATCCTCGACCATATCGAGATCGCCCGCGAGGCGGGGCTGCCCTACGTCTATCTCGGCTACTGGGTGCCGGGCAGCCGCAAGATGGGCTACAAGGCCAATTTCTCGGCGCTGGAGATCTACAAGGGCGGGCGCTGGCAGGACATCGGCCATCCCTCGGACCACCGGGCCGAGCTTCATCCGCTGTCGGTCGATCCGATCGCCGAGCAGGTGGCCCGGATCAGCCTGCCCGAGGCCCGATCCGGCGACCGCATCCGCGACTGACGCCACCCGGCGCAGGCGCGGCCCCGTGGCGTGGGCCGTGCGGAGCAACCCGCCCGGCGGGGCGCTCCTCATCCGCTTGACCGCAAGGCTCCGGCGATCACGCCACGTCTGGAACATTCCCGCCTGAATCCCCTTGCAAATCCTGCCGCCGCGCCCAACTGGGGCCGGAGCAGAGGAGTGCATCTTGGTCTATATCCTGTTTGTCCTGGGGCTGCTGGGCCTCTTCTTCGGTGGGGAATATCTCGTCAGGGGGGCGGCGAATGTGGCCCGGGCCTACCGGATCAGCCCCATGGTGATCGGCCTTACGATCGTGGGCTTCGGCACCTCGACCCCGGAACTGCTCGTGTCGCTGAACGCCGCCCTGAACGGCGCCCCGGCCATCGCGGTCGGCAACGTCCTGGGCTCGAACATCGCGAACGTCCTGCTGATCCTCGGGCTGACGGCGCTGGTCTATCCGGTAATGATCGACGCACGCCGCGTCTGGCGGGATCTGGCCTTCATGATCCTGGGGGTGGCGCTCCTGTGGCTCATGCTGCTGGGAGACGGGCTTTCGCGGCTCGAGTCGGCCGTGCTTGTGGCGGCGCTGGCGGGCTTCCTCCTGTCGTCGTTCCTGAACGGCAAGCAAGAGGAAGAGGCCGATCCCGAGGGGCTGATGCCGGTCTGGAAATCGGCGCTGGTCACGCTGGGGGGCCTCGTGGTGCTGATGGTGGGGGCCCGGCTGCTGGTGGACAGCTCGACCCAGATCGCGCGCTCGTTCGGCATCTCCGAGGCGGTGATCGGCCTTACCGTCGTCGCGGTCGGCACCTCGCTGCCCGAACTGGCCACCTCGCTCATCGCGGCCTGGCGGCGGCATTCCGAGATCGCGGTCGGCAACGTCATCGGATCGAACATCTTCAACGTGCTGGGCATCCTGGGAATCACCGGCCTCGTGCTGCCGATCACCGGGCTCGACCCGCGCTTCGTGCGCGAGGACATGCCGTGGGTGATGGGCACGGGCCTGCTGCTGGTGCTGTTCGCCGCCGTGCTGAAGGGGGTGCCGCGCTGGGCCGGCGGGCTGCTTCTGGCCGCCTACGCCCTTTATGTGGCGCTGATGCTCTGACACGGGGACAGCCCGTTTGCGGTTGTTTCGCGGGCCCCCGCAATCCGCGAAACAAATGTGCGGCTTTCGCGCCCGCTGCGACACTTTCTTCGCGGTTTTGCCATTGACGGGGGTCCGGGCACCGCCTAGTGTCCGGCCCGATCGCAACGGAGGCCCGGGATGCCTGGTGTCGTACTTCTTGTAGGAAAGCTGCGCATGGGCCGGTGACGGTTGACCATAATCGGTTCCCATGCGCCCCCGAGTGAAACCGGGGGCTTTTTGTTGCGCGGATCGCGCGGCCCCAGCGGCCGAAGGATGGAGAGAGAGATGACCGAGGTGATGAGCGGCGCGCGGATGGTGGTCCAGGCCCTGAAGGATCAGGGCGTGGACACGGTGTTCGGCTACCCGGGCGGCGCGGTGCTGCCGATCTACGACGAGATCTTCCAGCAGAACGACATCCGCCACATCCTCGTGCGGCACGAACAGGGCGCGGTCCACATGGCCGAGGGCTACGCCCGCTCGACCGGCAAGCCCGGCGTCGTCCTCGTCACCTCGGGCCCCGGCGCCACGAACGCCGTCACGGGGCTTGTCGATGCGCTGATGGATTCGATCCCGCTCGTCGTGCTCTCGGGCCAGGTTCCGACCTTCATGATCGGCACGGACGGCTTTCAGGAGGCCGATACGGTCGGCATCACCCGCCCCTGCACCAAGCACAACTGGCTGGTGAAGGACACGGCGAAGCTGGCCGAGACGATCCACCAGGCCTTCCACGTCGCCACCCACGGCCGTCCGGGGCCGGTGCTGGTCGATATTCCGAAGGACGTCCAGTTCGCCACGGCCGAGTACTCCCCGCCGCAGAAGGCGCGGGTCGATCACTACCAGCCGAAGGTGAAGGGCGATCTGGAGGCGATCACCCGCCTGGTCGAGATGATCGAGACCGCGGAACGCCCGGTCTTCTACACCGGCGGCGGCGTGATCAACTCGGGCTCCGCGGCCAGCCAGCTGCTGCGCGAGCTGGTGGATGCGACGGGCTTTCCGATCACCTCGACGCTGATGGGGCTGGGCGCCTACCCCGCTTCCGGCAAGGGCTGGCTGGGGATGCTGGGGATGCATGGCCTTTATGAGGCAAACCTCGCCATGCACGGCTGCGACCTGATGATCAACGTGGGCGCGCGCTTTGACGACCGGATCACCGGCCGGGTCAAGGATTTCTCGCCCTTCTCGAAGAAGGTCCATATCGACATCGACCCCTCCTCGATCAACAAGGTGATCCGGGTGGACGTGCCGATCGTGGGCGACGTGGGCCATGTGCTCGAGGACGCGCTGCGGCTGTGGAAATCGCGCGGGCGGAAGGTGAACAAGGAGGCGCTGGCCGCCTGGTGGAAGCAGATCGCCGAATGGAAGGCGGTGAACTGCCTCGATTTCCAGAACTCGTCGAAGCTCATCAAGCCGCAGCACGCGCTGCAACGGCTCGAGGCGCTGACGAAGGGGATGGACCGCTACATCGCGACCGAGGTCGGCCAGCACCAGATGTGGGCGGCGCAGTTCCTCGGCTTCGAGGGCCCGAACCGCTGGATGACGAGCGGTGGCCTCGGGACCATGGGCTACGGCCTGCCGGCCTCGATCGGGGTGCAGGTGGCGCATCCCGAGGCGCTGGTGATCAACATTGCGGGCGACGCCTCCTTCCTGATGAACATGCAGGAGATCGGCACCGCGATGCAGTTCCGCCTGCCGGTCAAGCAGTTCATCCTGAACAACGAACGCCTCGGCATGGTGCGCCAGTGGCAGCAGCTCCTGCATGGGGAACGCTACTCGCAGAGCTGGAGCGAGAGCCTGCCCGACTTCGTGAAGCTGGCCGAGGCCTTCGGCGCCAAGGGCATCCGCTGCGACGATCCCGCGGATCTGGACGATGCGATCCGCGAGATGATCGCCTACGACGGGCCAGTGGTGTTCGACTGCCTTGTCGAGAAGCATGAGAACTGCTTCCCGATGATCCCCTCGGGGCGGCCGCACAACGAGATGCTGCTGGGCGATGCCGAGACCGAGGGCGCCATCGGCGCCAAGGGCGCGGTGCTTGTCTGAACCGGCGGAAGCGGGGGCTGCCTGCCCCCGCACCCCCGGGGATATTTCTGCGAGAATGAAACAGGATCAGGGAGACGGACGCATGGCGCCGCTCAACATCAAGCAGGGTTCGACCCGGCACTCGGCCTACGATCTTCGCGACCCCCACGGAGAGGTGATCGAGCAGCACACGCTCGCCCTTGTGGTGGACAACGAGAGCGGGGTTCTCGCGCGGGTGATCGGGCTCTTCTCGGGCCGGGGCTACAATATCGAGAGCCTGACGGTGGCCGAGGTGGACCACACCGGGCATCGCAGCCGAATCACCATCGTCACGCGCGGGACGCCCGGCGTGATCGACCAGATCAAGGCGCAGCTTGCGCGGCTGGTGCCGGTGCATGAGGTGCATGACCTGACGGTCGAGGGTCCCTCGGTGCAGCGGGAGCTGGCGCTGTTCAAGGTTTCGGGCAAGGGCGAGTCGCGGATCGAGGCGCTGCGGCTGGCCGAGATCTTCCGCGCCAAGGTGGTGGATTCGACGCTGGAGAGCTTCGTCTTCGAGATCACCGGCACGCCCGAGAAGATCGACGCGTTGGCCGATCTGATGCGCCCGCTGGGGCTGCGCGAGATGGCGCGGACGGGCGTCGCGGCCCTCTCGCGCGGGGTCTGACGCGCGCGGGGGCCGGCCCGGGCGCGGGTCCGGGCCGGTGCCGCGTCAGCGGCCGGTGAAGCGCGCGGGGCGCTTTTCGAGGAAGGCCGTCACCCCTTCGAGAAAGTCCGCCGAGGCGCCGCAGGCGCCCTGGAGCCGCGCCTCGAGCGCGAGTTGCTCTTCGAACCCGTTTCCGAAGCTCGCACGCAGCGCCTGTTTCAGCGCACCGTAGGCCCTGGTCGGCCCCTCGGCCAGATGGGTGGCGCGTGCCTGCCAATGGGCCTCGAAGGTCTCATCGGGCACGGCCTCGTAGATCATGCCCCAGCCGGCGGCCTCGGTGGCGGGGATTGCGTCGGCAAAGAGTGCGGCCCCCATCGCGCGGGCGAGGCCGATCTGGCGCGGCAGCGTCCAGGTTCCGCCCGCGTCCGGGATCAGCCCGATCCGCGTGAAGGCCTGGATGAAGCGCGCGCTCTCGGCGGCGATCACCACGTCGCAGGCGAGCGCAAGGTTGGCGCCGGCCCCGGCCGCCACTCCGTTCACCGCGGCGAGGGTCGGCACCGGGCAGTCGGCGATGGCCCGCAGCAGCGGCTCGTATTCCTCGCGCAGGATGCGCTCGAAGTCGGGGATCCCAAGCCCGCGCGCATCGCCCAGATCCTGGCCCGAGCAGAAGCCCCGCCCCTCGCCCGTCAGCACGAGAACCCGCGCGCGGGGCGCGGTGTCGGTGACGGCATGGAGCAGTTCCTCGCGCATCCGGCTCGAGAGCGCGTTCATCACCTCGGGCCGCGCGAGCGTGATCTGCGCGATGCCCGCGCGCTCTTCGACCCTGATCGTCCGGTAGTCCATCCTGTGCCTCCCCTTTGGCGGCCAGCATAGCCGGCCGCCCGGGGCGCGGAAGCGCGACGGCGCGTCAGTCCTTCAGGATTTCCGCAAGCCGGGCCCTCTCCTCGTCCGAGAGGGCGGCGGCCGCGGGCTCGGGCGCGGCGCGGCGGCGGCGAAGGTAGAGCGCGGCAAGCCCCAGCCCACCCACGAGCATCGCAGGGCCCGCGATCCAGAGGATCAGGTTCGCGCCGCCCGTCGTGGGGTTCAGCAGCACATATTCACCGTAGCGATCCACCACGAAATCGACCACCTCGGCGTCCGTGTCGCCCGCCTCGAGCCGTTCGCGCACCAGAAGCCGCAGGTCGCGGGCCAGCTCGGCGTTTGAATCGTCGATGTTCTCGTTCCGGCAGACAAGGCAGCGCAGCCCCTGCGAGATGTCACGCGCCCGCGACTCGAGCGCCGGATCGGCGAGGATCTCGTCGGGCTGCACCGCAAGGGCGGGCGTGGCGAGCAGCCCCGCCAGAAGGAGCGCAGCGACCCTCATTCCGCGGCCACCGCGACAGGCGTACGGCGCGCGCCGGCGGCGATGCGGTAGCGGCGGTCCGTCAGGCTCAGAAGCCCGCCGAGCGCCATGAGCATCGAGCCGCCCCAGATCCAGTTGGCGAAGGGCTTGATGTAGCTGCGCACCGCGTAGCCGCCGCCCTCCTGCGCGTCGCCGATCACCAGATAGAGGTCGCGGGTGAAGCCATAGTCGATCGCGGCCTCGGTCGTGGGCATGGCGGCCACCGGATAGCTGCGCTTTTCGGGGTGGAGCGTCGCGACCTCGCGCCCGTCGCGGGTCACGCGGAAGTCGGCCATGATCGAGGCGTAGTTCGGGCCCTCGACCTCGCGCACGCCCTCGAGCGTGATGCTGTAGGCGTTGAGGGTGAAGCTCTCGCCCGGGCGCATCACGCGGATATCCTCGACCTGCCAGGCGGTGATGCCCGCCACGGCGAAGATCGTGACGCCGAGACCGGCGTGGGCGGTGGCCTTGCCCCAGTCGGCGCGCGGCAGCCGCGAGATGCGCCGCAGACGGCTGGCCAGATGGCCGCGGCCGGTCCGGCCCCAGAGATCGACGATCGCCCCCAGCACGAGCCAGGTGCCCAGCGCCAGACCCACCGGCCCCAGCGCGGAACGGCCGGTCTGCATCGCGAAGACCAGCCCGCCGAGCGCCACCGATAGCACGAGCGCCCCCCAGAGCGGCCGCATCGCCCGGCCGGGCTGCGCGCGTTTCCACGGCAGCACGGCGGCGAGCGGCAGCACGAGTGCGATCACCACCATGAAGGGCGTGAAGGCCGCATTGAAGAAGGGCGCCCCGACCGACAGCTTGCGGTCCCACAGAAGCTCGGCCACCAAGGGCCAGATCGTGCCGATGAACACCACGAAACAGGCCACGGTGAGGAGGACGTTGTTCAGCACCAGACCGGACTCGCGGCTGACGATGCCGAACACGCCCTTGGCCTCCATGGCGCTTGCGCGGGCGGCAAAGAGCGTCAGCGCGCCGCCCATGAAGACGGCCAGGATCAGCAGGATGAAGACCCCGCGCTCGGGATCATTGGCGAAGGCATGGACCGAGGTGATCACGCCCGAGCGCACGATGAAGGTGCCGATCAGCGAGAAGCCGAAGGCCAGGATCGCCAGAAGGATCGTCCAGCTTTTCAGCGCCTCGCGCTTTTCGACCACGATGGCCGAATGGAGCAGCGCCGCCGCGATCAGCCAGGGCATGAACGAGGCGTTCTCGACCGGGTCCCAGAACCAGAACCCGCCCCAGCCCAGCTCGTAATAGGCCCACCAGGAGCCGAGCGCGATGCCGATGGTCAGGAACACCCAGGCCGCCAGCGTCCAGGGCCGCACCCAGCGCCCCCAGGCGGCGTCCACCCGCCCCTCGATCAGCGCGGCGACCGCGAAGGAGAAGGCCATCGAGAGCCCGACATAGCCAAGGTAGAGGAAGGGCGGATGGAAGGCGAGGCCCGGATCCTGCAGGAGCGGGTTCAGGTCCTGTCCGTCGAAGGGCGGCTCGCCGAGGCGCAGGAACGGGTTCGAGGTGAAGAGCAGGAAGGCAAGGAAGGCCGCGCCGATCATCCCCTGCACCGCCAGCACCCGCGCCTTCAGCGTCGGCGGCAGGTTCTGCCCGAAGGCCGCGGCACAGGCGCCGAACAACGCGAGGATCAGCACCCACAAGAGCAGCGAGCCCTCGTGGTTTCCCCAGACGCCGCTGATCTTGTAGAGCATCGGCTTCAGCGTGTGCGAGTTGAGCACGACCAGCCTCACCGAGAAGTCGGAGGTGACGAAGGCCCAGGTCAGCGCGGCGAAGCTGAACCCGATCAGCAGCAGCTGGGTCATGGCGGCGGGCTCGGCCACGGCCATCCAGCCGGACCAGCGTTTGTGCGCCCCCACGAGCGGCACGAAGGATTGCACGAGGGCGACGCCCAGTGACAGCACCAGCGCGAAATGGCCGAGTTCAACGATCATGCGGTCACCCTCCCGAAGTCGGGGGAAACCTTAGCGGGATCCGGCGCGGGCTTCCATGCCTGACGGACCGCTCCCGCCTTTTTGATGGGCGGCGTGAGGAGCCGCGCCGGGCGCGATTGCGGCGGCGAAGGCTTGCGGATCCCGGCGGCCGGGGCTGGCCCCTTCGCGCGCGCATGGCCATGATGGTGCGCGGACAGCCACGGAGAACGACATGCCCAAGACCTGCATCCTGATCGGGGCACCGATCGACAGCGGCCAGCGTCGGCCGGGCTGCCTGATGGGGCCGGCGGCCTATCGCGTGGCGGGTCTGGGCCGGGCCCTGACCGATCTCGGCCATGCGGTCGAGGACCGGGGCGACGTGGCGCCGGGGCCGCTGCCCGCGGTCGCCACGCCCGATCCGCGCCTCCATGCGCTGCCCGAGACGATCGGCTGGACGATCGCCCTGAAGGAAGCGGTCGAGGACGCCCTCGGCCGCGGCTTTCCCATCGTGATGGGCGGCGACCATTCGCTCGCCCTCGGGACCGTGGCGGGGGCCGCGGCCCATGCGGCGGCCACGGGACGGCCGCTGTTCCTGCTGTGGCTGGATGCCCATTCCGATTTCCACACGCTCCAGACCACGACCTCGGGCAATCTGCACGGGGTGCCGGTGGCCTATGCCGCGGGCCGCGACGGGTTTGACGGCTTCCCGCCCTTCCCCGCGCCGCTGCCGGCCGAGAGGATCTGCCTCTTCGGCATCCGCTCGGTCGATCCCGAGGAACATGCGGCCCTTCTGCTGCATGACATCTCGATCATCGACATGCGGGTGATCGACGAGTTCGGCATCTGCGCCCCCATGCGCGAGTTCCTGGACAAGGTGCGCGCGGCCAACGGGATGCTGCATGTCTCGCTCGACGTGGATTTCGTCGATCCCGCTCACGCGCCCGCGGTCGGCACGACCGTGCCCGGCGGCGCCACGGTGCGCGAGGCGCATCTGGTGATGGAGCTTCTGCACGAAAGCGGCCTCGTGACCTCGCTCGATATGGTGGAACTGAATCCCTTCCTCGACGAGCGCGGGCGCACCGCACGGCTGATGGTCGAGCTGGCCGCCTCGATCATGGGGCGCAAGGTCTTCGACCGGCCGACCCGCGGCTTCGGCTGAGCCGGGGGACGCTCAGTTCAGGCGGAACTCCTTGACCACATGGCGCCACTCGCCCGGCTTGATCAGCTTGCGATGCGTGAACCGCACGGAATGGAGCGGGCCCTCGATCTTCTCCTGCCAGAACCCGATGAAGCCGAACAGGGCGGGATAATCCGGCGCGAGGTCATACTCCTGCCAGACGAAGGTGTTGAGGACATTCCGGTGGTCGGGCATCCGGTAGAAGATCTCGGCGGTGGTGAGCCCGTAGCCGGCCAGCATCAGTTCCGTTTCGCGCATTGCGGCCCTCCGAAGGTTGCACTTAGGAAAAGGATGTAGCGGATTCCTGATTTTTCAATGAATCCCTGATGTTGGCACTCACTCCTGCCGGATGCTGGCAGAGCGGGCGAGACCTGTGGCCCCGCGGCATTGCACCCCATATGCGGGATGGTCTATAGTTCGCCCCAACGAGATATGGTTTCCCGCGAAAGAGAGCGTCCCCGTGACCGACCGTCCCGAAGAGCCCGGCGATGATGAAGAAATGGGCAGACCGCATGGCGGACTGCCTCAGGTCTCCATCGCCGAGGAAATGAAGACCGCCTATCTCGACTATGCGATGAGCGTCATCGTCAGCCGCGCGATTCCCGACCTGCGCGACGGGCTCAAGCCGGTGCACCGCCGCATCCTTTACGCGATGCACGAGACGGGGAACACGCACGACAAGCCCTACCGCAAGTCCGCCCGTCCGGTGGGCGACACGATGGGGAAATATCACCCGCACGGCGACGGCGCGATCTATGACGCGCTGGTGCGGATGGCGCAGCCCTTCTCGATGGGCCTGAAGCTGCTGGACGGCCAGGGCAACTTCGGCTCGATGGACGGCGACAATGCGGCCGCCATGCGCTACACCGAGGTGCGGATGGACAAGCCGGCGGCCTTCCTGCTGGCCGACATCGACAAGGACACCGTCGATTTCCAGGACAACTACGACGGCAAGGACCGCGAACCCACGGTCCTGCCGGCGCGCTTCCCGAACATGCTGGTCAATGGCGCGGGCGGCATCGCGGTCGGCATGGCCACGAACATCCCGCCGCACAACCTTGGTGAGGTGGTGGACGCCACGCTCGCCATGATCGAGAACCCCGACATCTCGACCGAGCGGCTGATGGAGATCATCCCCGGCCCCGACTTCCCCACCGGCGGCGTGATCCTCGGCCGCTCGGGCGCGCGCAAGGCCTATCTGGAGGGCCGCGGCTCGGTCATCATGCGGGCCAAGGTCCGCGTGGAAGAGATCCGCAAGGACCGCTACGCGATCGTGCTCGACGAGATCCCCTATCAGGTGAACAAGGCGACCATGATCGAGAAGATCGCTGAGATGGTGCGCGAGAAGAAGATCGAGGGCATCGCCCACGTCCAGGACGAATCCGACCGGGTCGGCGTCCGCGTGGTGATCGAACTCAAGCGCGACGCCACGCCCGAGGTGGTGCTGAACCAGCTCTGGCGCTTCACGCCGATGCAGACCACCTTCGGCTGCAACATGCTGGCGCTGAACGGCGGCCGGCCCGAGCAGCTTACGCTGCGCGATTTCCTGAGCCACTTCCTGACCTTCCGCGAAGAAGTCGTGGCGCGCCGCACCGCCTACGAACTGCGCAAGGCGCGCGAGCGCAGCCATATCCTCTGCGGTCTCGCCGTCGCGGTCTCGAACGTGGACGAGGTGGTGGCCACGATCCGCTCCTCGGCCGATCCGGCCGAGGCGCGCGAGCGGCTGATGACGCGGCGCTGGCCCGCGGCCGAGATCGCCGACTACATCCGGCTGATCGACGATCCTTCGCACACGATCAACGAGGACGGCACCTACAACCTCTCCGAGATCCAGGCCCGCGCGATCCTCGACCTGCGCCTCCAGCGCCTGACGGCGATGGGCGTCAAGGAGGTCACGGACGAGCTGGCCGAACTCGCCGCGAAGATCCGCGACTATCTCGAGATCCTCGGCTCGCGCGAGAGGATCATGGCGATCATCTCGGACGAGTTGCGCGAGGTGAAGGCGCTCTTCGCCGTGCCGCGCCGCACCGAGATCTCTGAATGGGCCGGCGATCTGGAAGACGAGGACCTGATCGAGCGCGAGGACATGGTGGTGACCATCACCTCGGGCGGCTACATCAAGCGCACGCCGCTGGCCGAGTTCCGCAGCCAGCGCCGCGGCGGCAAGGGCCTTGCGTCCATGGCGACCAAGGAAGACGACGTGGTGACGACCCTCTTCGTCGCCAACACCCACACCCAGCTTCTGTTCTTCACCACCGACGGCATGGTCTATGACCTCAAGTGCTGGCGCCTGCCGCTGGGCGGGCGGACGGCAAAGGGCAAGGCCATCGTCAACATCCTGCCCATCGCGACCGGCATCAGCATCGCGGCCCTGATGAAGATCGACGAGCCCGAGGCGGAGTGGGACCGCCTGCAGGTGGTCTTTGCCACCTCGGAAGGCGACGTGCGCCGCAACCGCCTGTCGGACTTCACCAACGTCAAGCGCAACGGCAAGATCGCGATGAAGCTGCCCGAAGGCGTGAGCCTCGTGAATGTCTCGATCTGCGACGAGAACGACGACGTGATGATGGTCACGGCCCTGGGGCGCGCCATCCGCTTCCAGACCACCGATGTCCGGGTGTTCTCGGGCCGCGACTCGACCGGCGTGCGGGGCATCCGGCTGGCCGAGGGCGATCGCGTGGTCTCGATGTCGGTCATCCGCCATTTCGAGGCCGACCCGGCCGAGCGCGCCGCCTACCTCAAGCAGCGCCGCCTGATGGCCGGCGTCACCGAAGAGGCCGAGAGCGACGAGGACGAGGACGCGATCGAGGCGGGGCAGCTTTCGCCCACCCGCTATGCCGAGATGTCGGCCGCCGAAGACCTGATCCTGACGATCACCGCGCGCGGCCTCGGCAAGATCTCGTCGAGCCATGACTATCCGGTGCGCGGACGTGGCGGCCAGGGCGTCACCGCTTTCGAGAAGTCGATGCGCGGCGGGCCGCTCGTGGCCTGCTTCCCCATCGAGATGAGCGATCAGGTCATGCTCGCGACCTCGGGCGGGCAGTCGATCCGCGTCCCGGTGGAGCAGATCAGCTTCCGCTCGCGCTCGGCCGGCGGGGTCCGGGTGTTCGACACCGGCGGCAGCGAAGAGGTGGTGTCGGTGGCCCGGATCGCCGACGCGGGCGACACCGCCGAGGTGGTCGAAATGGGCGACACTGGCGGGGAAGAGGCCTGAGCCATGACGCGCAGCCTGCACATCGTGGGGGCCGGCATGGCCGGCTCCGAGGCCGCATGGCAGGCCGCGGAAATGGGCGTGCCCGTGGTGCTGCACGAGATGCGGCCAAGGGTCGGCACCTTCGCCCACCGGACCGGGCAGTTTGCCGAAATGGTCTGCTCGAACTCGTTCCGGTCGGACGATGACGAGAGAAACGCCGTGGGGCTCCTGCACTGGGAGATGCGCGCGGCGCGTGGGCTTATCATGGAAATGGCCTCGGCCCACCGGCTGCCGGCGGGCGGCGCGCTGGCGGTGGACCGCGATCCCTTCGCCGAAAGCGTGACGGCGCGGCTGCGGGCGCATCCGCTGATTTCCGTTGTGGAGGAAGAGCTTGCGGCGCTTCCCTCAGACGGGGACTGGATCATCGCGACCGGGCCCCTGACCTCCTCGAGCCTTGCCGAGAGCATCCGTGCCGTCACGGGCGCGCAGTCGCTGGCCTTCTTCGACGCCATCGCGCCCATCGTCTATGCCGAGAGCATCGACATGTCGGTCGCCTGGCGCCAGTCCCGCTACGACAAGGGCGAAACCGAGGAAGAGCGCACCGCCTACATCAACTGCCCGATGACCCGCGAGCAGTATGAGGCCTTCATCGACGCCCTTCTGGCCGCAGAGAAGACCGAGTTTCACGACGGCGAGACGGCCGGCTATTTCGACGGCTGCCTGCCCATCGAGGTCATGGCCGAGCGTGGACGCGAAACGCTGCGCCACGGGCCGATGAAGCCCGTCGGGCTGACCAACGCCCACAAGCCGCAGGACAAGGCCCATGCCGTCGTCCAGCTGCGGCGCGACAACAAGCTCGGCACGCTCTACAACATCGTGGGCTTCCAGACCAAGATGAAGTATGGCCCGCAAACATCCGTTTTCAGGATGATTCCCGGGCTGGAGAATGCCAGCTTTGCGCGGCTTGGCGGCATTCATCGCAACACCTTCCTCAACTCTCCCACGCTGCTCGATGACCGGATGCGGCTGAAGCTGAGACCGAACATTCGCTTCGCCGGGCAAGTCACTGGCGTGGAAGGCTATGTCGAGAGTGCGGCCATGGGCCTTCTGGCGGGGCGGATGGCTGCGGCCGAGATCCTCGGCCGCGATCTGCCGCCGCCGCCGCCCGAGACGGCGATGGGCGCGCTGATCACCCACATCACCGGCGGCGCCGAGGCGAAGACCTTCCAGCCGATGAACGTGAACTTCGGCCTCTTCCCGCCCATTGAAGCCAAGGGCGGCCGGCGCGGGCGCAAGGACCGCTACAAGGCCTACACCGACCGCGCCAAGGCAGCCTTCGCGGAATGGCTGGCCGCGTAACCCGCTTTGCGCCCTCGCCGACCGGGCCGCTGCATCTGGGCCATGCCTTTTCGGCCCTGACCGTCTGGAAGCGCGCGGGATCCGGCACGGCCCTGCTCCGCATCGAGGACATCGACCGCAGCCGCTGCGGGCCGGAGTGGGAGGCGCAGATCTTCGACGACCTGCACTGGCTGGGCCTCGACTGGCCGCGGCCCGTGATGCGGCAGTCCGCGCGCGGCACGGCCTACCAGGCGGCGCTGGTGCGGCTGGGAGTGCTGGGCCTGATCTACCCCTGCCGCTGCAGCCGCGCGGACATCCGGGCGGCCCTCTCGGCCCCGCAGGAGGGGGTGCCGGTGGGCCCGGACGGCATCATCTACCCCGGCACCTGCCGCGGGCGGCGGATGGAGGAGGCCGGGCCCGACGATGCCATCCGGCTCGACATGGCGCGGGCGCAGGCGCTGGTCGGGCGGTGCGGTTTTCACGAGACGGGCCCTCTCGCGGGCTGGCACGAGGCGGGCGATCTGGCGGCGAGCGTGGGCGATCTGGTGCTGGCGCGCCGAGGCTTTGGCACCTCCTACCACCTCGCCGTTGTGGTGGACGATGCCGCGCAGGGCGTGACCGAGGTGGTGCGGGGCGAGGATCTCTTCGAGGCGACGGCGGCCCATGTCCTGCTGCAACGCCTGCTGGGACTGCCGACGCCGGACTACCACCATCATCGGCTGATCCGCGACGAAGCGGGCAAGCGGCTGGCCAAGCGGGACGACTCCAAGGCCATCGCGAAATACCGCGCCGAGGGGATCACGCCGCGCGAGATCCGCGCCCTTGTGGGCTTCTGACGCTCAGCCCATCGGGGCGAGAATGATCTGCTCGGCGCCCTCGCGGACGGCGGTGTAGAAGCAGGAGCGGCGGTGGGTGTGGCAGGCCGGGCCCACCTGCTCGATGAGCAGCAGAAGACAGTCGCGGTCGCAGTCGATCCGCAGCTCGACCAGCCGCTGGATGTGGCCCGAGGTCTCGCCCTTGACCCAGAAGGACTGGCGCGAGCGCGACCAGTAGGTGACGCGGCCGGTCTCGAGCGTCCGGGCCACGGCCTCGGCGTTCATCCAGGCCATCATCAGCACCTCGCCCGTCGCATGATCCTGCGCGATGGCGGGAACGAGGCCTCGGGCGTCATAGGTCAGCGAGGCGGGATCGAAGGCCATGAGGGTTCCTTTTCATCAGGCGCGCGAGAGCCTATCTAGAAGGTCGAGCGCGAAGAGGAAAGCCATGAGCGACAGCGACCTGATCAGCCTCTATTCGGGGCGCATCCTCGAACTGGCGGCGGATATTCCACACATCGGCCGCCTGCCAGAGCCCCAGGGCAGCGCCCGGCGGCGGTCTCCGGTCTGCGGGTCGATGGTGACGGTGGACCTGAGCCTCAGCGACGGGCGGGTGGCGGATTTCGCGCAGGATGTGAAGGCCTGCGCGCTGGGGCAGGCTTCGGCCTCGATCATGGGCCGCGCGCTGCTGGGACGCAGCCGGTCCGAGATCGAGGGCGCGCGGGATGCGCTGAAGGCCATGCTGACGGCCGAGGGTCCGGTGCCCGCGCCCCCGTTCGACGGCTACGAGGTGCTGATCCCCGCGCGCGACTACCGCAACCGCCATGCCTCGATCCTGCTTGCGCTGGAAGCGGCCGCCGACGCCTTCGCCGAGGCGGAAGCGCGCTGACGAGGCGCCGCAGGGCTGCTGACCGACATCCAAATGAAAAGGCCGCCGCCCGGGGCAAGGGCGACGGCAGTTGCGTCCGGTCCGGCGATATGGGGACGGGCAGCAGGCGGCTGCCAGGGACCGGCCGCGGGCAAGAAGTCAGAGGAAATGCGGCAGGTAGAGCGCGGCGATCAGCAGCGAAAAGACGGTGGCAACACCCAGCGCGTCCTCGATCAGCGTGTCGGAGCAGCGGGAGAGGATATCCTTCATCTCGGTCAGCATCAGCGGTCTCCGTCTTGATGTTCTGTTAATGTTCTCACGACCGTTAAGGTGTGTAAAGAACTTTTTAGGAACATCGCGGCCGATGGCGGGCTGAGGGCCGCCGGAAGGCCGGGAGAGGGGCTGTCTGCCCCTCTCCCGGACCCTCACCCCGAGGATATTTGGGCAGAGTGAAAGACCGGAGGCTCAGCCCACGGAGAGGAGGCGGATCGCCCGGTCCTGGTCGAGAAGCCAGAGCAGGAGGCGCGCAGCCTGGCCGCGCGGGGAGGCCAGCTCCGGATCGTCGTTCAGAAGCTTGCGGGCGTCGGACTGGGCAAGCTCCATCAGGGCGGCCTGCCGCTCGAGGTCGGCGATGCGGAAGCGCGGGAGGCCGGACTGCGCCGTGCCGATCAGGTCGCCGGCGCCGCGGATCGCCAGATCCTCCTCGGCGATGCGGAACCCGTCCTCGGTCTCGCGCAGGATGGTGAGGCGGCGCTGGCCGCTCTCGGCGAGGGGGGGCTGATACATCAGGAGGCAGGTGGATTGCGCGGCTCCGCGCCCCACCCGCCCGCGCAGCTGGTGAAGCTGGGCCAGCCCGAAGATTTCGGCCCGCTCGATCACCATGATCGAGGCGTTGGGCACGTTCACGCCCACCTCGATCACCGTGGTGGCGACCAGAACCCGCGTCTCGCCGGCCACGAAGCGCGCCATGGCGGCATCCTTGTCGGCCGGGGCCATCTGGCCATGGACGAGCCCCACCACACCCTCGCCCAGAGCGGCGCGGAGATGCTGGAACCGGGCCTCGGCCGAGGCGTAATCCACCGCTTCGCTGTCCTCGACCAGCGGGCAGACCCAGTAGGCCTGCCGGCCCTCGGCCACGGCATGGGCCAGACTGGCCACCACCTCATCCATCCGCTCGCAGGAGACGAGCGCCGTCTTGACCGGGGAACGGCCCGGCGGCTTCTCGTCCAGAACCGACACATCCATGTCGCCGTAGCTGGCCAGCGCGAGGCTACGGGGGATGGGGGTTGCCGTCATCACCAGCACGTCCGCGGCCGCACCCTTGGCGCCCAGCTCCATCCGCTGGGCCACGCCGAAGCGGTGTTGCTCATCCACGATGGCGAGTCGCAGATCGTGGAAGAGGACGTCCTTCTGGAAGACGGCGTGCGTTCCCACCAGCACGCCGATTTCGCCCGAGGCGAGCGCGGCGAGTTTCGACGCGCGCTCGGCGCCCTTGTCGCGCCCGGTGAGCAGCTCCAGCCGGATGCCCGCCGCCTCGGCCAGGGGCGCGAGGCTGGACAGATGCTGCCGGGCGAGGATCTCGGTCGGCGCCATCATCACGCCCTGCCCGCCCGCCTCGACCGCAATGGCGAGGGCGAGGAAGGCCACCAGTGTCTTGCCCGCCCCTACATCGCCCTGCAGGAGCCGGTTCATCCGCAGGGGGGCGGCCATGTCGGCCGCGATCTCGGACAGGGCGCGGGTCTGGGCCCCCGTGGGTGCGAAGGGCAGGTTGTCCAGCGCGCGGCGCTGCAGGGCGCCGGTGCCGACCGACGCCTGACCCTGGCCGCGCCGGCGCGTGGCCCGCGCAAGCGTCAGGGTGAGCTGGTGGGCGAAGAGCTCGTCATAGGCCAGACGCCGGCGTGCGGCGGCCGTCGGCGTCACATCGGCGGGCGTCGCGGGCGCGTGCGAGGCCCGCACCGCGGCGGCCCAGTCCGGCCAGCCCTCGCGCGCCTTGAGGGCGGGGTCGATCCATTCGGCCAGTTCGGGCAGACGCTCGAGCGCCGCCGCGGCGGCCTTGGTCACCAGCTTCTGGGTGAGGCCGGCGGCGAGCGGATAGACCGGCTCGCAGGCGGGCAGGTCCGCGGCCTCTTCGGGGCGCAGCACATGGTCGGGATGGACCATCTGCGCCATCCCGTCGAAGAACTCGATACGGCCCGAAACGAGCCGCCGCTCTCCCTGCGGCAGGAGCTTCGTCAGATAGTCGCCCCGCGCGTGGAAGAAGACGAGCGTGAACTCGGCCTCGGCGTCGCGGACGGCGATCCGGTAGGGGCCGCCCTTGCGCCGCGGAGGGTAATGGGCCCCGATCTCGACCTCGACCGTGGCCGTCACCGGCGGCATGACCTCGTGGATCGAGCGGCGGCGGCTGCGGTCCACCGCCGAATGCGGCAGGAGGAACAGGAGGTCCTTGGGCCGGGTCACGCCCAGAGCGGCGAAGGCCTTGGCCGACTTGGGGCCGACCCCCTCCAGCGTCTCCAGGTCGGCGAAGAGCGGAAAGAGGATCTCGGGCCGGCTCATGCGTCGCCGATCAGGCGCAGCCAGGCGTCCTCGTCGATGGTCTCGACCCCCAGCGCCGCGGCCTGTTTTGCCTTGGACCCTGCCCCCGGCCCCGCCACCACGAGGTCCGTCCGCGCCGAGACCGAGCCCGAGACCTTGGCCCCGAGGGCCTCGGCCCGCGCCTTGGCCTCGTTGCGCGACATCTTCTCGAGCGTGCCGGTGAAGACCACGATCTTGCCCGCGATCGGACTTTCGACCGGGGCCCGCAGCTCGGCATCCTCGACCGTGAGGTGAGCGGCCAGCGCGTCGATGGCCGCCCGCTCGGCCTCCTGGTGGAAGGTGGTCACGAGCGAGGTCGCAAGCACCGCCCCCACCCCGTCGATCGACAGAAGATCCTGCCACTCGGGGCCTGATCCCACCTCGGCGCGGGTCATCGCGGCCTCGAAGGCCGCCCAGCTGCCGTAGTGGGTGGCCAGAAGCGTGGCGGTCGTCTCGCCGACATGGCGGATGCCCAGGGCGAAGATCAGCCGGTGCAGCGCGATCCGCCGCCGCGCCTCGATGGCGGCAAAGAGGTTCTCCGCCGATTTCCGACCCCAGCCCTCGCGGTTCTCGAGCCGCTGGAGACCCTCGCGGTAGCGGTTCGGCAGCTCGAAGATGTCGGCGGGCTGCCGGATCCAGCCGTCGCGCCAGAGCGCCTCGACCTGCTTTGCGCCCAGCCCCTCGATGTCGAAGGCCGCGCGCGAGACGAAATGCTTCAGCCGCTCGACCTGCTGGGCGGGGCAGATCAGACCGCCCGTGCAGCGGCGCACCGAATCTCCCGGTTCGCGGATCGCGGCCGAGCCGCAGTCGGGGCAGGTGTCGGGAAAGCGGTAGGGCTTGGCGCCCTCGGGACGTCGGGACAGATCCACTTCGGCCACCTTGGGGATCACGTCGCCCGCACGATAGACCTGCACCCAGTCGCCCACGCGGATGTCCTTGCCGCCGCGGATCTCCTGCCCCTTGGAGTCGCGACCTGCGATGTAATCCTCGTTGTGGAGCGTGGCATTGGCCACCACCACGCCGCCCACCGTCACGGGCTTCAGCCGCGCGACGGGCGAGAGCGCGCCGGTGCGGCCCACCTGGATGTCGATCCCCTCGAGCTGGGTCCAGGCCAGCTCGGCCGCGAACTTGTGCGCGATGGCCCAGCGGGGGGTCGAGGCGCGAAAGCCCAGCCTGCGCTGAAGGGCGAGGTCGTCCACCTTGTAAACCACGCCATCGATGTCATAGCCGAGGCTTGCCCTCTGGCGTTCGATGTCGGCGTAGTGGGCGAGCAATTCATCGGGGCCGGTGCAGAGCCGCGTCAGCGGGTTCGTCGCAAAGCCGAGCGCGGAGAGCCGCGCGATGGCGCCCTGCTGGGTGTCGGCCAGAGGCTCGGAATGGGCGCCCCAGGCGTAGGCGAAGAAATGAAGCGGCCTTGAGGCGGTGATGGCGGGATCAAGCTGGCGGAGCGACCCGGCGGCCGCGTTGCGCGGGTTGGCGAAGAGGCGCTGGCCCGCGGCCTCCTGCCGTTCGTTGAGCGCCGCGAAATCCGCGTGGCGCATGTAGACCTCGCCGCGAACCTCGAGCAGGTCCGGCGCGCCGGTCAACTCCGTCGGCAGGTCGCCGATGGTGCGCGCGTTCTCGGTGACATTCTCGCCCGTCTCGCCGTCGCCGCGGGTGGCGGCCTGAACCAGCCGGCCCTTTTCGTAACGCAGCGAGAGCGAGAGCCCGTCGATCTTGGGCTCGGCCGTGAAGCGCAGGTCGCCGACATGGCCGAGGAAGCGGCGGATCCGCTCGATCCACTCCTCGACCTCCGCAAGTTCGAAGGCGTTCTCCAGCGAGAGCATCCGCACCTCGTGGCGGACCTTTGCAAAGCCTTCGGCCAGCGCGCCCCCCACCCGTTCGCTCGGGCTGTCAGGGCGGCGGAGCGCGGGAAACCGCTCTTCGATGGCGCGGTTGCGCCGCTTCAGCGCGTCGTAATCGGCGTCGCTGATCTGCGGCGCGTCGTGGGTGTGGTAGGCGGTATCGGCCGCCGCAATGGCCTCGGCGAGATGCGCAAGCTCTGCCGCGGCCTCCGCCTCGGTCAGCTGATCCACCGGCCTCTCGTCCTGCATGAGGGTCCCCCACCTGCGCCTGTCGCAGGTTTAGGAAAGTGCCGCAGACTCGTCCAGCCCGGCCGAACATCCGGCCGCTTCAATCGACGCAACCCGAGGACACGTCACGAGACGGAAGTGGGGATGCGGGCGCGGGCGCACGCAAGGCCAAGCCGCGCGGCAGCAAGCTGAGCACGCAAAGGAAAAGGCGCGGCCGCAGCCGCGCCTTCCCCGTCTTCCGAAGGATGTTCAGTGCGCCGTGGCCGACGGCGCGGCTTCGCGCTCCAGCCGGCGGGCGGCCGCGGCGGCCTCTTCGGCGGCCTCGTCCCATTCCACCGGCTCGGGCATCCGCACCAGAGCCTCGCGCAGCACCTCGCGGACGTGCGAGACGGGGACGATCCGCAGCCCCTCCTTCACGTTGTCCGGGATCTCGGCCAGATCCTTGGCATTCTCCTCGGGGATCAGCACCGTCTTGATGCCGCCCCGAAGCGCCGCGAGAAGCTTCTCCTTCAGCCCGCCGATCGGCAGCACGTTGCCGCGCAGCGTCACCTCGCCCGTCATCGCCACATCCTTGCGGACCGGGATGCCGGTCAGGACCGACACGATCGAGGTCACCATCGCCACCCCGGCCGAAGGCCCGTCCTTGGGCGTCGCGCCCTCGGGGACGTGGACGTGGATGTCCACCGCCTCGAACTTCGGCGGCTTCACCCCCAGCTCGGGGCTGATCGAGCGGACGAAGCTCGAGGCCGCGTCGATCGATTCCTTCATCACGTCGCCGAGCTTGCCCGTGGTCTTCATCCGGCCCTTGCCCGGCAGGCGCAGCGCCTCGATCGAGAGGAGTTCCCCGCCGACCGACGTCCACGCAAGGCCCGTGACGACGCCCACCTGATCCTCTTTCTCGGCGAGGCCATAGCGGTGCCGCTTCACGCAGAGGAAGCTTTCCAGCTTCTCGGGCGTGACCTCGACCGCCTTGGTGGCGCCCTTGACGATCTCGGTCACGGCCTTCCGCGCCAGCTTGGCAATCTCACGCTCCAGATTCCGCACCCCCGCCTCGCGGGTGTAGGTGCGGATGATCTCGGTGAGCGCCGCGTCGGTCACGCTGAACTCGCCCTTCTTCAGACCGTGGTTCTCGATCTGTTTCGGGATCAGGTGTTGCCTGGCGATCTCGCGCTTTTCATCCTCGGTGTAGCCCGAGAGCGGGATGATCTCCATCCGGTCGAGCAGCGGCGAGGGCATGTTGTAGCTGTTCGCCGTGGTCAGGAACATCACGTTCGACAGATCGTATTCCACTTCGAGATAGTGGTCCACGAAGGTCGCGTTCTGTTCCGGGTCGAGCACCTCGAGCATGGCCGAGGCCGGATCGCCGCGGAAGTCCTGCCCCATCTTGTCGATCTCGTCGAGCAGGATCAGCGGGTTGGTGGTCTTGGCCTTCTTCAGCGCCTGGATGATCTTGCCCGGCATCGAGCCGATGTAGGTCCGGCGGTGGCCGCGGATCTCGGATTCGTCGCGCACGCCGCCCAGCGAGATGCGGATGAACTCCCGCCCTGTGGCCTTGGCCACCGACCGCCCCAGCGAGGTCTTGCCGACGCCCGGAGGCCCGACGAGGCAGAGGATCGGCCCCTTGAGCTTGGCCGACCGCGCCTGCACGGCGAGATATTCGACGATGCGTTCCTTGACCTTTTCGAGCCCGTGGTGGTCGGCATCGAGCACCGCTTCGGCCTTGGTCAGGTCCTTCTTGGTGCGCGACTTCACCCCCCACGGCACGCCGAGGAGCCAGTCGAGATAGTTGCGCACCACCGTGGCCTCGGCCGACATCGGCGACATCGACTTCAGTTTCTTGACCTCGGCCTCGGCCTTGTCGCGGGCCTCCTTGGACAGCTCGGTCTTGGCGATCCGCTCTTCCAACTCGGCGATCTCGTTCTGGCCTTCCTCGCCGTCGCCGAGCTCCTTCTGAATGGCCTTCATCTGCTCATTCAGATAATATTCGCGCTGGGTGCGCTCCATCTGCGACTTGACGCGGGTCTTGATCTTCTTCTCGACCTGCAGGACCGACATCTCGCCCTGCATGTGGCCATAGACCTTCTCCAGCCGCTCGGCCACGTCGAGCGTCTCCAGAAGCGCCTGTTTCTGGGCCACGTCGATCCCCAGATGACCGGCCACGAGATCGGCCAGACGGGCGGCGTCGCGCGTCTCCGAGACGGCGGAGAGCGCCTCCTCGGGGATGTTCTTCTTGATCTTGGCGTAGCGTTCGAACTCTTCGGCCACGGCGCGCAGAAGCGCATCCACCGTCGCCTGATCGCCCGGCTGCTCGTCGAGACGCTCGGCCCGAGCCTCGAAGAACGAGTCGTTCTGCACGAATTCGGTGATCCGCACGCGGCTCTTGCCCTCGACCAGCACCTTCACGGTGCCGTCGGGCAGCTTGAGAAGCTGGAGGACATTGGCCAGAACGCCGGACCGATAGATCCCGTCCGTCGTCGGATCATCGACCGACGGATCGATCTGCGACGAAAGCAGGATCTGGCGATCGTCGGCCATCACCTCCTCGAGTGCGCGCACCGACTTTTCGCGCCCGACGAACAGCGGCACGATCATGTGGGGGAAGACCACGATGTCGCGCAGCGGCAGCACGGGATAGCTGTTGGGAAGCTGTTCAGTCATGTCTTTTCCTTCGATGCAGGAAGGCTCCGGCCCCGGCCATTCGGCAGCACTCGGCCTTCCCCGGACAGTCACTACGATATCTGGTGGCGTGGGGTCCTGCTGTCAACCGGACCTCCACTGCGACTTCCCGCAAACTCTGGACCCGTGGACCGCGCGGAACAAGTCATCTTTCGGTGCAAGTTTGTGCGGCATCCGGCAGACGGGCCGAAGGCCGCACGGCCCTCGGCGGGCTCGCCCCGGCCGTCCGGCGCCGGGGCTCCCGTCCTCCATCAGGCCGCCGGCGTCAGCGCCGGATAGTCGGTGTAGCCGCGGGCACCGCCGCCATAGAGCCCTTCCGTCGGCAGCGGGGCCAGAGGCGCCCGCGCGGCCAGCCGTTCGGCAAGATCGGGGTTCGAGATATAGAGCTTGCCGAAGGCCACCATTCCGGCTCGCCCTCGCTCGACCGCCTCGACCGCCATCTCGCGATCATAGCCGTTGTTGGCGATGTAGGTGCCGTGGAAGCGATCCCGCAGCGCCTCGAGCGCGCCCTCGGGCCAGTCGCGCGGCCCGCCCGTCTGGCCCTCGACCATGTGCAGGAAGGCGATCCCGTGCCGGTTCAGCACGTCGATGACCTTCGAGAAGAGGCCCACGGTGTCGCTGTCAATCCCCACATCGTTGGCGTTCGAGAAGGGCGAAAGCCGGATGCCGGTGCGCCCCGGCCCCATCTCCGAGACCACCGCGCCCACCACTTCATCGAGGAACCGCACGCGGTTCTCCCGGCTGCCGCCATAGGCGTCGGTGCGCTTGTTCGACGTGTCGCGGAGGAACTGGTCGATCAGATAGCCGTTCGCCGCATGGATCTCGACCGCATCGAAGCCCGCGGCCTTCGCGTTGCGCGCCGCCTTGCGGTAATCCTCGACCACGCGAGCGATCTCGTCCGTCGCAAGCGCCCGCGGCTCGGAGGTGGCGACGAACTGGCTGCCGTCGAAGGTGCGCGAGGCGGCGGTGATGGCCGAAGGCGCGACCGGCGCCTGCCCGTCCAGCAGGCTCGTGTGGCTGATCCGCCCGACATGCCAGAGCTGGATCGCGATATGGCCGCCCTGCGCATGGACGGCCTCGGTCACCGCGCGCCAGCCGGCAACCTGCGCCTCGGAATGGATGCCGGGCGTCCAGGCGTAGCCCTTGCCCTCGGGCGAGATCTGCGAGCCTTCCGTCACGATCAGGCCCGCGCCGGCGCGCTGGCGGTAATATTCCACGGTGAGTTCGGTCGGCAGGTCGCCCTCGGGATTCGCCCGGTTGCGGGTCAGCGGCGCCATCACGACCCGGTTCTTCAGCGTCAGATCGCCGAAGGCGATCGGGGTGAAGAGTGTCTCAGTCATCCGGTATGTCCTTGATCTGTGTCGCCCCGAGATAGGGCCCGCAGCGCCCGGGGCAAAGGCGCCTCCCATGCAGCCGGCGCATGGCCGTCATGCCTCAGAGCGGCTCGATGTCGCCTTCGGCCCGCTGCGCATGGAACTGCGCCACGAAGGCCGCCAGCCGCCCTTCCGAGATCGCCTCGCGCAGGCCCTGCATCAGATCCTGATAGTAGTGCAGGTTGTGCCAGGTCAGCAGCATCGAGGCGATGATCTCCTGCGCGCGGAAGACGTGGTGCAGGTAGGCGCGCGAATAGTTGCGGCAGGCCGGGCAGGTGCAACTCTCGTCCAGCGGGCGCGGATCGTCCATGTGGCGGGCGTTCTTGATGTTGACCTGCCCGCGCCGCGTCCAGGCCTGCCCCGTCCGCCCCGAGCGCGAGGGCAACACGCAATCCATCATGTCCACCCCGCGCTCGACCGCGCCCACGATGTCGTCGGGCTTGCCCACGCCCATCAGGTAGCGCGGCCGGTCCTCGGGCAGGAAGCCCGGCGCATAGTCGAGAACGCCCAACATCGCCTCCTGCCCCTCGCCCACGGCAAGTCCGCCGATGGCGTAGCCCTCGAAGCCGATGGCCTTCAGCGCCTCGGCGCTTTCCTCGCGCAGCTCGCGCGTGACCCCGCCCTGCATGATCCCGAAGAGCGCATGTCCCGGCCGGTCGCCGAAGGCGTCCCGCGACCGCTCTGCCCAGCGCATCGACAGCCGCATGGATGTCGCCACCGCCGCCTCCGTCGCGGGCAGCGCCGGACATTCGTCAAAGGCCATCACGATGTCCGATCCCAGCAGCCGCTGGATCTCCATGCTGCGCTCGGGGCTCAGATGATGCTTCGATCCGTCGATGTGCGAGCGGAACGTCACCCCCTCCTCCGTCAGCTTGCGCAGGTCGGCCAGGCTCATCACCTGAAACCCGCCCGAGTCGGTCAGGATCGGCCGCTCCCAGTTCATGAAACGGTGCAGCCCGCCCATCCGTGCCACCCGCTCGGCCGTGGGCCGCAGCATCAGGTGATAGGTGTTTCCGAGCAGGATGTCGGCGCCCGTCGCCCGCACGCTCTCGGGCAGCATCGCCTTCACCGTCCCGGCCGTGCCCACCGGCATGAAGGCCGGCGTGCGGATCTCGCCGCGCGGGGTCGAGATCACCCCCGTCCGCGCGCCCCCGTCGGTCGCCGTGAGTTCGAAGCTGAATCGCTGGGTCATGGTCGCCTCCGCCTGCCGCGCGACCTTCTGCGCCATGACGCCCCAAAAGCCAAGGGCGCCGCCTCCTGCCCGGACGCGGCGCCCTTTCACTCTGGAAAAATATCCTCGGGGCGGGGGTCCGGGGGAGGGGCAGACAGCCCCACCCCCGGCCGCTCCCCCGGGTGCCTCAGGCCGAGGCCTCGCGCGCCTCCAGCATCGCGCGATGCGCCTCCCATTCCTTGTCCGGCTTCGAGATGAAGGTGTAGAACATCGGCACGACAAAGAGCGTGAAGCAGGTCCCGATCAGGAGGCCCGTGAAGATCACGATCCCCATGGCCTGCCGCGCCTCGGCGCCCGCGCCTTCCGCGATGATCAGCGGCACCACCGCCAGCGCCATCGCCGCCGTCGTCATCAGGATCGGCCGGAGCCGCACCTTCGCCGCCGCCACGATCGCCTGCCGCCGGTTCAGCCCGTGCTGCTCACGCTGCTGGTTGGCGAACTCGACCATCAGGATGCCGTGCTTGGTGATCAGGCCGATCAGCGTGATCAGGCCCACCTGCGTGTAGATGTTCAGCGTGCCGAGCCCGAGGTTCAGCGGCAGGATTGCGCCGAAGATCGACAGCGGAACCGACATCATGATGATGAACGGATCGCGGAAGCTCTCGAACTGCGCGGCCAGCACCAGATAGATCACCACCACCGCCGCCGCGAAGGCGAGCAGGATCGTGTTGCCCTGCTCCACCTCGAGGCGCGACTGGCCGGAATAGTCGAGGAAGAAGCCGTCCGGCATGACCTCGTTGGCGATCTGCTGCAACTCGGCCAGCCCCTGCCCCGTCGAGACGCCGATCATGGGCAGCGCCGAGATGGTGGCCGAGTTCAGCTGGTTGAACTGCTCGATCGAGGCCGCCGCGGCGCCGGTCTCGAAATTCACCACCGAGGTCAGCGGCACCATCGCGCCCGAGGCCGCGCGCACGAAGAACTCGCCCAGCCGTTCGGGATTGTCGCGCCAGTCGCGCGGCACCTGCGGGATGATGTCGTAGCTGTTCGAGTCGCGATCGAACTGCGCGATCGACGCGCCCCCCACCAGCAGGCCCAGCGTGTTGCCGATGTCCGAGATCGGAACGTTCAGCGTCGCCGCCCGGTCGCGGTCAATGGTGGCCACCACCTCGGGCGCGTCGAAGGCGAGCGAGTTCTGCACCGCGATGAAACGCCCCGACGCCTCGGCCCGCCGGCGGATCTCCTCGGCGATCTCGAAGACCCGGTCGGGCGACTGGATCGACTGCAGCACCATCGAGATCGGCAGCCCGCCGCCCGTCCCCGGCAGCGTCGGCGGCGCAAAGACGAAGCCCTGCATCCCCGGCACCGGATCGAGCAGGGACTGCACCTCCTGCTGCACCTCGGCCTGGCTGCGCTCGCGCTCGGCCCATTCGTCCAGCACCCAGATGTAGATGCCCTGATTGGCCTGCCCGCCGAAGCCCGCGATCGAGAATTCGGTCTTCACCTCGGCGATGTCGCTCGTCACGTCCGAGATCCGGTCGGTGTAGAGCTGGGTGTATTCCTTGGTGGCGTAGCGCGGCCCGTTCAGGATCGCGAACATCGCGCCCTGATCCTCTTCGGGGGCAAGCTCGCTCGTTGTGTTGACGAACATGAAGCCCGTGACCGCGACCAGCGCCACCACCATCAGCAGCGTGACCGGCCGGTAATCGAGCGAGGACGACACCCGCCGTTCGTACCAGTTGGCCGTCCCCTCGAGCGTCCGGTCCACGATGCGCTGGAAGCGGCTGCCGCTGCCTTCCTTGAGCAGGCGGGCCGACATCATCGGCGTGATGGTCAAGGCCACCACGCCCGAGATGATCACCGCCCCCGCCAGCGCGAAGGCGAACTCGGAAAAGAGCGATCCCGTCAGCCCGCCCGAGAAGCCGAGCGGCGCCAGCACAGCGGCCAGCGTGATCGTCATGGCGATGACGGGCCCGGTGATCTCGCGCATCCCCTTGAGGGCGGCCGCGTAGGGCGTCATGCCCTCGTCGATGTGACGGTGGATGTTCTCGACCACCACGATGGCGTCATCGACCACGAGGCCGATGGCCAGCACCATCGCCAGCAGCGACAGCAGGTTGATCGAATATCCCAGCGCCAGCAGCACCGCGCAGACCCCGATCAGCGAAAGCGGGATCGTCACGATCGGCATCAGCACCGAGCGGAACGAGCCGAGGAACAGCAGGATCACCACCACCACGATGGCGACGGCCTCGGCCAGCGTCTTGAACACCTCCATGATCGAGGCGGTGATCGTCTCGGTCGAGTCATAGACGAGGTTGATCTCCATGCCCCGCGGCAGGGTGGCGTTGATCGCGGGCAGTTCATCGATCACCGCCGAGGCCGTGGTCAGCGGGTTCGCCGCCGGCGTCGGGAAGATGCCGATGAAGGTGCCGGGCTGGCCGTTGAAGGTCACGATGCTGTCCGGCTCGGCCGAGGCCAGCTCGACGTCGGCCACGTCGCGCAGGCGCACGACCTCGTCGCCTTCCGACCGGATCGGCAGGGCGCCGAAGGCTTCGGGCGTCTGCAGCGTCGATTGCAGCTTGATCGCGCGGGCGAAATACTCGCCCTCGGTCTTGCCGGGGGCCGACAGGAAGTTCGAGGCCCGGATCGCCGTCAGCACTTCGGACGCGGTGACGTTGCGCGCGGCCAGCTTCATCGGGTCGATCCAGACCCGCATCGCATATTCGGCGGCGCCGATGATCTGGATCTCGGCCACGCCCTCGATGGTGGACATGCGCGGACGGATCACCCGCTCGAGATATTCCGTCATCTGCTCGGCCGACATGTTCGGGTTCAGCGCGGCCAGATACATGAGCGCGAAATTGTCGCCGGTGCCCTTCACGATCACCGGGTCCTCGGCCTCGGAGGGCAGTTCGCCCCGCACCTGCTGGACCTTGGCCAGAACCTCGGTCAGCGCCACATCCGAATTGGCGCCGAGCTTCATCTGCACCGAGACGATCGAGGCCGAGGGCCGGCTCTGGCTCGTCACATAGTCGATGTTCTCGGTCGTGGCGACGGCACGGGCAATGGGGGCCGTGATGAAGCCCTGGATCAGCTCCGGCGAGGCGCCGGGATAGGTCGTGGTGATGGTGACGACCGTCTCCTCGACCTCGGGATACTGCCGGACCGGCAGGTTGAAGATCGAGTAGAAGCCGATCAGCAGGATGAAACTTGCCAGCACCGTCGAGGCGACCGGCCGGCGGATGAAGATCTCGGAAATGCTCATCGGTGCCTCACTCGGACTCGGTCTGGGCCGGCGCCTGGGCGCGGGCCTGCGCCATCGGCTGCACGGCGTTGTCCACCGTCACCGGCGCCCCGCCGGACAGACGGTTCTGGCCCGCATTGACCACCTCGTCCCCCGGCTCGAGCCCCGAGACGATCTCGATCATCTGGCCGTCGCGGCGGCCGGCCTGAACGAAGACCTGCTCGACGGTCCGGGGCGCGTCTCCCTCACCCGCGCGCACGACATAGACCGAGTCGCCATAGAGGCTCGTCATCAGCGCGGTCTGCGGCACGGCGATCACCTGCTCCTCTTCGGGCAGCTCGACGCGGACCCGCAGGAACTGGCCGGGATAGATCCGGCCCGTCTCGTTGGCGACCTCGGCCCGCACCGTCACGAGGCGGGAGTTGGGATCGACCTTCGGCTCGATGCCCGTGATCTCGCCGCGTGCGCTGTAGCCGCCCGCTTCGGACGCCACGCTGACCGGAAGGCCGGACTTGATGCGCCCGATCTGCTGCTCGGGCAGGGCGAAATCGACGCGCATCGCGTCAAGGTCCTGCAGGGTGGCGTAGATCGTTCCCGGTGTCACATAGCCGCCGACATCCACCTGCGGGATGCCGATCACACCGTTGAACGGCGCCACCAGCTCCTTCTGCTGCATCTGCGCCCGGATCTTGGCCACCTGCGCCCGCGCCGAGGCGGCCTGCGCCTGCGCCGTGTCCAGATTGTTCACCGCCGACACGCCGCGCTCCTGCAGGGCGCGTGCGCGTTCAAGCTCGGTCTCTGCCAGTTCCAGCGCGGCTTCGGCCGCGGCAAGGTCGGCCCGCTCCTCGCGCTCCGAGATCTGGAGAAGCTTCTGGCCCTCTTCGACATGCTCGTTCGCGCGGAACAGGATCTCGCGCACGGTGCCCCCCGCCTCCACCGCAAGATCCACGCCCTGCGCCGCGATCGCGGTGCCGATGGCCTCGATGCCCGGGCGCCAGGTGATGGGCTCGGCCACCGAGGTGGATACGGTGACGGGGGCCGGCGTGCGGTTGGCAAAGAAATCCGCGATCATCTGGTCGCGGAAGCGGTTGAAGCCCACGATCCCGCCCACGATCACGGCAAGAAGGACCACGGCGATGATGAGGCGCTTGACCATCCGGTTCTCCATCGACTGCCGTCGGACACAGTGCCGCGTCGGCGGAAGTTTGACTTTTGCCCATTCTACTGTACCGTCCAGACGGTAAAGTCAACGGACATGGGAAGCTGCAGTGCCTGAGCTAGCACCGAGGCTTAGAAAGAAAATGGCGGGCGAGACGCGGAGGCGGCTGCTGGAAGCGGCCGAGCATCTGGGGCGCACGGTCGGCCCTGCGGGCATGTCGCTGGACGCGGTGGCGGCCGCGGCCGGCGTGTCCAAGGGCGGGCTGCTCTACCATTTTCCCAGCAAGCACGCGCTCCTGCGCGCGCTTGTGCAGGATCATGTCGCGGGCTTTCGCCTCGAGATGGACCGCCGCTGCCCGGGCTGGGACGCGCCTGCCGACGAGCGGCAGGCGCTTCTTGGCGCGCGCGCCTACGTTGCCACCATGCGCGAGCTGATGCAGCAGACCGACGCGCCGTCGTCGGGGATCTTCGCGGCGCTGACGGAGGACCCGCACTTCATGGCGCCGCTGCTCGAGTTGCGGGGCGTCGTGAGGCGGATGTTCAGCCGCTGCCCGCCCGAGGCGACGCTTGTTCTGGGCGCCTGCGAGGGCGTGGTGCACGACCGGATGATCGACGCCGACCACTGGGATTGCGGATGGGCCGAGGAACGGTTCCGCATCATGGAGCGCCTGCTCGACGAGCTTGCCGCAGGCCGCGCGCGCTTTGCCGGATGACCCGGATCTGCGGCAGGGCCCGGAAGGGGCCGGACCCTGCCCTCGGGCTCAGCCCAGCCGGTAGTTCGGGCTTTCCCGCGTGATCTGAACGTCGTGGACGTGGCTTTCCTTCAGCCCCGCCCCGGTGATCCGCACGAAGTTGCAGCCTGCGCGCATCTCGGCGACCGTGCGGTTTCCGGTGTAGCCCATCGCCGCGCGAAGGCCGCCGACCATCTGGTGGATCACCGCCGAGGCCGGGCCCTTGTAGGGCACCTGCCCCTCGATCCCCTCGGGCACCAGCTTGTCCGAGGCCGCGTCCTTCTGGAAGTAGCGGTCGGCCGAACCGCGCGCCATGGCGCCGAGGCTGCCCATGCCGCGGTAGCTCTTGAAGCTGCGGCCCTGGTAGAGGATCACCTCACCGGGGCTTTCGTCCGTCCCCGCGATCGCCGAGCCCACCATCGCGCAGGAGGCACCCGCCGCGATCGCCTTGGCGAAGTCGCCCGAGTACTTGATGCCGCCGTCGGCGATCACGGGGATGTCGCCCGCGGCGCCCGCGGCATCCATGATCGCCGTCAGCTGCGGCACGCCCACGCCCGCCACGATCCGCGTGGTGCAGATCGAGCCCGGCCCGATCCCCACCTTCACCGCATCCGCGCCGGCCGCGATCAGCGCGCGCGTCGCCTCGGCGGTGGCCACGTTGCCCGCCACCACCTGCACCGAGTTCGAGAAGCCCTTGATCCGCTCAACCGCCTTCGACACGCCCTCGGAGTGACCGTGGGCGGTGTCGATCACCACCATGTCCACGCCCGCCTCGATCAGCGCCTGGCTGCGCTCGAAGCCCGCCTCGCCCACCGTCGAGGCGGCGGCGACGCGCAGCCGGCCCAGCTCGTCCTTGCAGGCGTGCGGGTTCAGCACCGATTTCTCGGTGTCCTTCAGGGTGAGAAGGCCGGTCAGCTTGCCCTGCCCGTCCGTCACCAGAAGCTTCTCGATCCGCCGGGCCTTCATCAGGCTGATGGCCGTGTCGCGGTCGGCCGGCTCCTGCAGGATGGCCAGATTGTCCGAGGTCATCATCACCCGGACGGGCGTTCGGTCGTCGTTGGCAAAGCGCATGTCGCGGTTGGTCACGATCCCCACCACGCGCCCGCCCTCGTCCACGACGGGAAAGCCGGTCACGTTGTACCGCTCCTGCAGGGCCTTGGCGTCGGCAAGCGTCTGGTCGGCGCGCAGCGTGATCGGGGCATAGACGATGCCGCTTTCGAACCGCTTGACGCGGCTGACCTCGCGCGCCTGCTCCTCGATGCCGAGGTTGCGGTGGATCACCCCGATCCCACCCGCCTGCGCCATGGCGATGGCCATGCGCCCCTCGGTCACCGTGTCCATGGCCGAGGACAGAAGCGGGATATTCATGCGGATCGCCTTCGTGACGAAGGTCGAGGTGTCCGCGTCCGACGGCAGCACAGAGCTGGCCGCGGGAACAAGAAGGACGTCGTCGAAGGTGAGAGCCTCGCGAATCTCCATGGGACATTCCTTGGATGGGATCGTTTGGCGGTTCCCTGTTTCACGCACGCAGGGGGAAGGCAAGGGGAAAACCGTGGCTTGACCGGATGGCCAGCTCAGGCCTGTGCCGCGTTGGTGCGGGCGGCGAGGCTGCCGCGGGCCCACTCCTGCAGGATCCTCACCGCGATCGGCGGGATGACCAGCACCGACGCGCCCAGCAGCACCGCCCCCGCCTGCGGCCAGACGGTCAGCACGAGGCCCGTATAGGCCGCAAGCGGGAAGGTCAGCGCCCCCCAGAGCGGGCTGAAGCCCGAGGCGAGCAGCCAGCGCGCCGAGGCGAGAAGGACCGCAAGCAGGACCGCCCCGGCTGCGGCACAGGCGGCCGCGACCGTCGGCAGGCCCTGGTTCGCCGCCACCAGCCCAAGGAGAGCCCAAGGCGCCAGATGGATCGCCAACAGCGGCCGCAGCGGCGGCGGCGGCACCTGCCGCACGAACTGCACCAGCGAGCCGAGCCAGATCGCCGCGGCCACCAGCGCGCAGAGGATCAGCAGCCCAAGGCCCAGCCCCGGCCAGCCCACCGGCGCCGCCGTCAGGCCGCCGATGATGAAGCCCACGAAATGCAGGTGCCAGACGGGCGTGACCACGCGCCCCTCCTTCGGACCCGCCAGGAGCAGCGCCGCCACCGTGCCGGCCAGCAGCGCCTGCGCCCCGAGGCCCGCCACCAGAACCGCGCGCGCCGCGTTCGGCCCATAGGGCACAAGCACCGCAGCCAGCACCAGAAGGCCCAGCACCAGCGCCGCAAGGCCCGCCCGCCCCGGCAGCACACGCAGATCCTCGAGCACCACGCCCGGCCGCTGCACCACCTTGGCCGCATAGGCCGCCACGGCGAAGGCCCCGAGGCCGGTGGCCGCCCCCAGCACGGCCTCGCCCACGCCGGGAGCAAGGCCCCAGACCTCGGCCGCTCGCCGAAGCGCCAGCCCAAGCCCCAGAAGGCCCAGGATCGGCGGAAAGATCGCAGGCGGCGTTCGCTGGAACGGCCTTGGGCGCCGGGGCGGGAACGGGGGTGGAGGGAAGACCGGAGGGCGCGACATGAGGAACCTGTGGGCAAGACCTTGCGGGACGGGACGAAGGCGACGCGAAAAGGATAGAAGCGCGGGGCGGCAGAGACAATCGGAAGGCGGCACGGCCGCAGGACGGGCCGGTCGCCGGACGGACGAAACCGCCCGTCGGCGCGCCCCGGAAACAAACGCCGCGCGATCCGGTTGCCCTGACGTGAGAAACCGGAGAAGCCCATGCCAGACAAGAAGAAGGAGAGCCGCCGCGTCACCTGGATCGGCCTTGCCGCCGTGGTGCTCGCGCTCGTCTCGCTCTACGCCTGTTCGCAGGGCTGACGCGGGCGGCCGCCCCGGCGCGATCCGGGGCCGGCCGCCGGCGGCGGGATGTCAGACCGCCTCCGGCAGGATCTCGTGGCCGCGGTAGAGAAGCGACTGCCCCTCGTGGAAGAGATGCAGCCTCGCCGGATCGGCCCCGAGCCGCACCGTGCGGTGGCGCAGCTCGCTGCGGATGCCGGGCAGCTTGGCCACCACCTGCCCCTCGCCGTCGCGGGGCACGAAATAGAGCAGCGTCACCTCGCCCAGCGCCTCGGTGATCTCGACCTCGCCCTCGTAAAGCGCCGGGCCCTCGGTCTCGGCAAGATCCTCGGGGCGCACGCCGAGGCTGACCAGAAGGCCGCGGTCTTCGGGACCCGTCGGAATGGCCACCCGCGCCGTGCCGCCGGAGTCGAGATGCACCACCGTCTCGGCCCCCGTCTCGACGATCTCGCCCGGCAGGAGGTTCATCGAGGGCGAGCCGATGAACTGGGCCACGAAGGCGTTCCGCGGCCGGGTGTAAAGCTCGAGCGGCGTGCCGACCTGGCTGATCCCGCCTCCCTCGAGCACGACGATCCGCGAGGCGAGCGTCATGGCCTCGACCTGGTCGTGGGTCACATAGATCATCGTCCGGTCGGGCATCTTCTCCTTGAGCTGGGCGATCTCGATCCGCGTGGCCACCCGGAGGGCCGCGTCGAGGTTCGAGAGCGGCTCGTCGAAGAGATAGACCTGCGGATCGCGCACGATGGCCCGCCCGATGGCGACCCGCTGGCGCTGCCCGCCCGACAGCGCCCGCGGCAGCCGGTCGAGATAGGGCGTGAGCTGCAGGATGCGCGCCGCATTCTCGACCGCCTTCGCGATCTCCGCCCGCGACTGGCCCGCGATCTTCAGCGCGAACTCCATGTTCTGCCGGACCGTCATGTGGGGATAGAGCGCATAGCTCTGGAACACCATGGCGATGCCGCGCTGCGCGGGGGGGACGTCATTCACCACCCGCCCGTCGATCTCGAGCGTGCCGCCGGTGATCCGCTCGAGGCCCGCGATCATGCGCAGCAGGGTGGACTTCCCGCACCCCGAGGGGCCCACGAAGACGATCAGCTCGCCCTTTTCGATGGTGAGGTCGATGTCGCGCAGCACGCGGACGTCGCCGTAGGCCTTCTCGACCTTGGTCAGCTTCAGATCGGCCATGGTCCCTCTCCCTTCCCTACCGCTGCACGCTCATTTCACAGACCCCGCCAGCAGCCCGCGCACGAGGTAGCGCTGCATCGCGAAGAACACGACGATCGGCACCGCGATCGAGACGAAGGCCGAGGCCGCGAGGATCTCCCAGTCGCCGCCGCGCGAGCCCAGAAGCTCGCGCAGGACGCCGGTCATCACCAGTTGCTCGGGCGTGTTGGACAGGAAGACCGTCGCCACGAGGAGGTCGTTCCACGTCCAGAGAAACTGGAAGATCGCAAAGCTCGCCAGCGCGGGAAACGACAGGGGCAGGATGATGCGGACGAAGATCTGGAAGTCGGTCGCCCCGTCAACCCGCGCGCTCTCGATGATCTCGCGCGGCAGGCCCACCATGTAGTTGCGCAGGAGATAGATCGCGAGCGGCAGGCCGAAGGCCGAGTGGGCGAGCCAGATGCCGAGGTAATCCTTGCCGATCCCCACCGCATTGTGGAGTTGCAGAAGCGGGATCAGCGCCAGTTGCAGCGGCACCACCAGAAGCCCCACCACCGCCGCGATCAGCAGCGCCCGCCCCGGAAACTCCATCCAGGCCAGCGCATAGGCCGCGAAGGCCGCCACGAGGATCGGGATGACCGTGGCGGGGATCGTGACCGTCATCGTGTTCAGGAAGGCGCGCCCGATGCCTTCGGCAAAGAGCACCCGGTCGTAATTGTCCGTCGTGAAGCGCGGCGGCGTCTCGACCGCCACGAAGAGGCGCGGCCCGCGCTCGGCAAAGGGCTCGGGCGCCTCGGCCCGGTAGCGTCCGTCCGCCTCGACCGTGACGCGGCCGCCGTTGGCGAGCGTGCCCGTCTCGCCCGCGGCATGGGCGAAGGGCTCGCGCGCCGAGGTGCCGAAGCGGTTCAGCGTGCCCTCGTCGATCACGGTGCCCTCGATCACCCAGAGATCCCCCTCCTGCCGCTGGTCGCCCGCGCCCGCAAGGCGGAGGACCTGCCGTTCCTCGGCCGGAAAGAGCGCGGCCCACCAGCCCGAGGTTGCGATCTGATCGCGGTCGCGGAAGGACGAGACGAGCAGGCCCACCGTCGGAACGGTCCAGAGCAGCACCAGCGCCACGACCGCGAGATGCACCGCCCAAACGAGGCTCGACCGGGTGCCGGCGATGTTGTCCATCAGCGGGTCTCCTTTCGCGCGTTCACGATGTTCCAGATCATGATGGGCGTAACCAGAACCATGATGACCAGCGCCACAGCCGAGGCGCGGCCCGCGTCGTTGCCGCGGAACATCCAGTCGAACATGAGGTTCGCCAGCACCTGCGTGCCCCATTGCCCGTTGGTCATCGCCAGCACGATGTCAAAGACCTTGAGGACGAGGATGGTGATCGTGGTCCAGACCACCGCGATCGTGCCCCAGATCTGCGGCACCTTGATCTTGAGGAAGATCTGCAGCGGCGAGGCGCCATCCAGGATCGCGGCCTCGACCGTCTCCTCGGGGATGCCGCGCAGCGCGGCCGACAGGATCACCATGGCAAAGCCGGTCTGGATCCAGATCAGCACCGCCATCAGGAAGAAGTTGTTCCAGAACGGAATGGCAAGCCAGGTCTGCTCGGTCCCGCCCAGCGCCTCGATCACCGCGTTCAAGAGGCCGATCTCCTCGCGCCCCTCGCCGCGGTAGTCGTAGATGAACTTCCAGATCACCGAGGCGCCGACGAACGAGATCGCCATCGGCATGAAGATCAGCGCCTTGGCGAAGTTGCCCCAGGCGATGCGGTCGGTCAGCGCCGCCGCGATCAGCCCGACGAAGGTCGAGGCCGCGGGCACCACCAGAAGCCACAGGAAGTTGTTGCGGATCGACTCGCGGAACTTGCCGTCGTTCATCAGCCATTCGTAGTTCGCAAGGCCCACGAAGCTCTCGCCGCTCGCGTCCCGCAGCGAGAGCCAGATCGAGACGAAGACCGGATAGACGAGATAGATCCCGAGCAGCAGGATCGCCGGCAGCAGGAAGAGCCAAGGCCGGATCGCGCTCGACCGCGCGATGTTGGTGCCGGCATGGGGCCCGCGCGGCGGATAGATCCGGTCGAGAATGAGGTTCGCCGCGAAGAAGTAGGCCACGCAGCCGAACACCCCCACGACGATGGTGCCGCCCGCCATGATCAGCTGTTGCATCATCCGCCTTCCCTCCTCGCCGCCCGCCCGCGGCGGCCGGTGTCCGTGCCCCCACGTTCCGCCGCCTGCCCGCCCGTCACCTGACCCTCCGTCGCTTGACCGGCCGTCGCTTGCCCGGCCGTCACTTGCCCGCCCGTCACTTGAACGTGTCCCAGGTGCGCTGGATGCCGGCCGCCACGGTCTCGGCCGGCTGTCCACCCATGTAGTCGATCATTCCGGTCCAGAAGGCGCCCGCGCCCACCGCGCCCGGCATCAGGTCGGATCCGTCGAACCGGAAGGTCGTGGCCTCGAGCAGGATGTCGCCCATCTTGCGCAGCGTGGGATCGCCATAGACATCGGTGTTCACGCCCGTGTGCGGCGTGAGAAAGCCCGTCTGGGCCATCCAGACCTCGTGCGCGATCGGCGTCGTGAGAAAGTCGATGAAGGCGCGCGCCACCGGCGTGTCGCGGGTGATGCCGAAGACCGTCCCCGCACCCAGGACCGGCTGGCCCAGATCGCGGCTCTCGTAGGCGGGAAGGTAGAAGAAGTCGGCATCCTCGCCGATCACCGTCCCCTCGGGAAAGAACGAGGGGATGAAGCTTGCCTGCTTGTGCATGAAACACTGGGGCGGCGCGGCGAAGAGACCTTTGGGGCTGTCGCGGAAATCGGTCGCCGCCACCGCATTGGGCCCGCCCGCCACGAAGCGTCCGTCGCGCGCGAACCGGCCGAACTCCTCGATCGCGGCCACCACCTGCGGATCGTCGAACGGGATCTCGTTCAGGGTCCACTGGTCATAGACCTCGGGCGGGTTGATGCGCAGCATCATGTCCTCGACCCAGTCCGTCGCGGGCCAGCCCGTGGCCCCGCCCGAGGCGAGGCCGATGCACCAGGGCGTCACCCCGTCCTCCACCATGCGCTCGGACAGCGCCAGAAGCTCCTCCATCGTGGCCGGAACCTCATAGCCAAAGTCGGCGAAATTCTCGGGCACATACCAGACGAGCGACTTCACATCGATCTTGTAGAAGAACCCGTAGAGGGCCTCCTGCCCGTCCCGGCCGGGGAAGGTGCCCAGTCCCACCCAGCTGTCCCCGGCCGCATAATTCTCGCGCAGCCAGTCGCCGAGCGACGGATCGAGGGGCGCCAGCTGCCCCTTCGAGGCCAGATCCCGCGCAAGGCCGGGCTGGGGAAAGATCGCGATGTCCGGCGGCGAGCCCGCGCTCGCGTCGATCACGATCTGCTGCTCGAAATTGTCCGAGCCGTTGTAGGTGACGGCCGCTCCGGTGGCGGCCTCGAAATAGGCGATGACGGAGTTGAACAGGGTCCGGTCCGGGCCGAGCCACGGCCCGAGGATCGTGAGCCGCTGGCCCGAGAAATCCTGCTCCCTGAGGGTCTCGAAGCTGTCCCAGTGAAAGCGGTCGTCCTCGCCGGGGGGAAACGTCAGTTCCTGCCCCGCGAGCGGGCCGGATGCCAGCGCGAGCGTGGCCGCCATCGCGGGAACCATCGCCTTCATTGCGTCCTCCCCCCACCGAAACGAACCCGGATGCGGCGCTCCTCAGGCCCTCCCACCCCTCCCGTGGCTGGAAAGCACAAGCGCATGCGGCAGATGCCCGCTTCCTGACCCGCAACGCCGCCTCTTGCCCGATGGTTCCCGGCCGGCCGGGAACTGGCGACCGTCTCTCCCGTTCCGTCTGGCGAGGGAGGCGGCCGGGGCGACGGGCCCGCTCCTTCCCATGGGCGGCCGGCATCCGGCGCCCGCTGCAACCGCGGGACCCGCACCGGCGGGCCCCGTCCATCCCGACGGAGCTTCCCCATGACCTTCTCCCGCGCCGACTTTCCCAAGGACTTCCTGTTCGGGGTGGCCACCTCGGCCTATCAGATCGAGGGCCACGCCGCCGGAGGCGCAGGCCGGACCCACTGGGACGATTTCGCCGCCGTGCCTGGCAATGTCGCCCATGCCGAGCACGGCGGGCGCGCCTGCGACCACTACCACCGCTGGGAAGAGGATCTCGATCTCGTCCGAGATGCGGGCTTCGACTGCTACCGCTTTTCGGCCTCCTGGGCGCGGGTGATGCCCGAGGGACGCGGGCGGGTGAATGCCGAGGGCCTCGCCTTCTACGACCGGCTGGTGGACGGGATGCTCGAACGCGGGCTCAGGCCCTCGCTGACCCTCTATCACTGGGAGATGCCGTCGGCGCTGCTGGATATGGGCGGCTGGCGCAACCGCGACGTCGCCGGCTGGTTTGCGGATTACGCCGAGGCGCTGATGCGGCGGATCGGGGATCGCATCTGGGCCACCGCCCCGGTGAACGAGCCCTGGTGCGTGGCGTGGCTGTCGCATTTCCTCGGCCATCATGCGCCGGGGGTGCGCGACATCCGGGCGGCGGCGCGGGCCATGCACCACGTCCTCCTTGCGCACGGATCGGCGATCGAGGCGCTGCGCGCGCTCGGTGTGGGCAATCTCGGCACCGTCTGCAACTTCGAGCATGTGATCCCGGCGGACGGAAGCGAGGCCTCGGCCGCGGCGGCCCGGCGGCACGATGCGATCATCAACCGCTGGTTCGTCTCGGCGCTCTTCAACCGCCAGTATCCCGCCGAGGCGCTCGAGGGGCTCGCGCCCCACCTGCCCGAGGGCTGGGAGAAGGACTTCGACCATATCGCCCGCCCGCTCGACTGGTTCGGTCTGAACTACTACACCCGCAAGCTCGTCTGCGCCGCGCCGGGGCCGTGGCCCGGCCTGCGCGAGGTCGAGGGGCCCCTCGCCCGGACGCAGATGGGCTGGGAGATCTATCCCGACGGACTGGCCGAGATCCTGCGCCGCATCCACGAGGGCTACACCCGCGGCCTTCCCCTGATGGTGACCGAGAACGGCATGGCTTCGGCCGACCGGATCGCAGCCGGCGGGGTGCAGGACAGCGCCCGGATCGCCTTCATCGAGGACCATCTGGCCGCCGTCCGGCGCGCGCAGGCCGAAGGCGTGCCGGTGAAGGCCTATCATGTCTGGTCGCTGCTGGACAATTACGAATGGTCGTTCGGCTACGAGAAGCGGTTCGGCCTCGTGCATGTGGACTTCCAGAACTTGCAGCGCACCCCGAAAGCGTCCTATCACGCCCTGGCCCGCGCGCTGGCGCGATAGCGAGCCCCGGAGACGCTCATGGACAACGCCCCCCTCTGCCTCGTCGCCGACATCGGCGGCACGAACACGCGCGTGGCGCTTGCGCAGGGTCCGCGGCTGATGGCCAAGACGACGCGGCGCTTTCGCAACCGCGACTATCCGGCGCTGGCCCCCGTGCTGCGCGATTTCCTGGCCGCCGCCGGCAGCCCCGAGATCGACGGCGCCTGCGTGGCGGCGGCCGGCCCGGTGCGCGACGGTGTGGCCACGCTCACCAACCTCGACTGGACGGTGGACGGGGCCGAGCTTCTGCGCGCGACGGGGGCGCCCCGGGTGGCGGTGCTGAACGATCTTCAGGCGCAGGGCCACGCCCTTGGCCATGTCGATCAGGCGAACCTGCGGATGCTGATCCCCGGCCCCCATCCGCGCCGCGCGGGGCCCATGCTGGTCATCGGCGTGGGCACCGGCTTCAACGCGGCGCCCGTCCACGACATGCCGGGTCTGCGGGTGGTGGCGGCCTCGGAATGCGGCCACGCGGGAATGCCGGTCCGCACCGAGCGCGACCTGCGCCTTGCGCAGTTCGTGCAGAAGATCCACGGCTTTGCCGGGGTCGAGGACGTGCTCTCGGGGCGCGGGCTCGAACGCCTCTACGCCTTCACGGCCTCCGAGGCGGGGCTCGAGGATCGGAAATCCGCCGCCGAGATCATGGCGGCCATCGCCGAGCCCGGGCCCGCCCGCGCGGCGGCCGAGCTGTTCGCCCGCATCCTCGGGGCCGAGGCGGGCAATCTCGCCCTGATCCACCTGCCCTTCGGCGGGATCTTCCTCTGCGGGGGCGTCGCGCGTGCCTTCGCCGCGCATCTCGGGCCGATGGGCTTTGCCGACAGCTTCCGCGACAAGGGCCGCTTTTCGGCCTTCATGGACGACTTCCCCGTCTGCATCGTCGAGGACGACTACGCCGCCCTGACCGGCTGCGCCACCCATCTCGCCACGATCTGAGCGCATCCCGGCCGCCCAACCTCGACCGGCAGCGGCGGCCTGCCGCACCCTTTCCGACGGGGTGACCCCTCCGAAACGGGCGGCCACCATCGCAAGCGAACCGCAGGCAGACCAAACTTCCGTCGCTTTTCCCGACGCATACGTCATATGCCTTTTATTACATGTGTGAATCGGAGAATTTGGAATGGTTGATTTGACGGTACGCGCCAGGCTCATCCTGAGCTTCGGGATCGTGGGGCTCCTTGCGGGACTGGCACTGTGGCTGGAGCTGTCCACGATCGGACAGCTTCGCGCCGACATGGCCCGCTTCTCCGACCATGAGGTGCCGCAGGCGCTTCATGCCTACCAGCTGAACCAGATCCAGCTTCAGCGCAACGTGCTGCAGCGCGAATATGTGCTGAGCGACTCGGCCGACCTTCACGCCAGCCAGCGGGCGAAGATGAAGGCGCTGCGGGACGAGATGCTGCCCGTCTTCGACCAGCTGTCCGCCTTCCTTGAAAACACGCCGCACATGGCGACTCTGCAGGCCTACGAGGCGGACTGGAAGGCGAGCAAGACGGTCAACGACCGCGTGCTGGACCTTGTGGACCAGGGCCGGAACGCCGAGGCGCAGGCGCTTCTGATGGCGCCCGAGCAACAGACGCGGCTGGCCGCACGGGTGCAGATGCTGGCGGATCTTTCGGACGATCTCGTGACCGGAATGCAGGATCGGCGCGCCGCCACCGAGGCCGCCTTCTCGGCCTCGATGCGCAACCTTGCGATCATGCTGGCCTTTGCCGTTGCGGTCTCGATCATCGCGGTCAGCTGGATCGTCATCACCATCGGCCGCGGCCTGCGCACCGCGCTGGCCCTGAGCGAGCGGGTGGCGGCGGGCGATCTTGCCCCTGTCCCCGAGGTGCGCGGCCGGGACGAGTTCGCGGCCCTGGTGCGGGCCAACCACCGCATGGTCGAGCGGCTGCGTGAGGTGGTGTCCACCGTCGCCTCGAGCGCGCAGGAGGTCGGGGACAAGAGCTCGCTGATCGCGGCCTCGTCGCGGCAACTGAGCGACGGGGCCGCCGAACAGGCCTCGGCCAGCCAGCAGGCCTCGGCTTCGGTCGAGCAGATCGCCGCCAACATCCGCCAGAGCTCGGACAATGCGGCCGAGACCGAACGCAAGGCGGCGCTCTCGGCCGAGGAAGCGAGCGCATCGGGCCAGGCCGTCGCCACGGCGGTTGCCGCCATGCACGAGATTTCCGAGCGCATCCTCGTCGTGCAGGAGATCGCGCGCCAGACCGACCTGCTGGCGCTGAACGCCGCCGTGGAGGCCGCACGGGCCGGGCAGCACGGGCGCGGCTTTGCCGTGGTCGCCGACGAGGTGCGAAAGCTGGCCGAGCGCAGCCAGACGGCCTCGCAGGAGATCTCGGCGCTGTCGTCGCGCACGGCGCAGGCCGCGACCGAGGCGCGCCGGATGCTCGACCGGCTGGTGCCCGATATCCGCGGCACCGCAACGCTCGTGTCCGGCATCTCGACCTCGGCGCAGGAACTCTCGGCCGGCGCCGGACAGATCTCGGCGGCAATCCTGCAGCTCGACAGCGTGGCCCAGCAGAACGGCGACGCATCGGACCGTCTTGCGGAAGGCGCGGCAGACCTGTCGCAGCAGGTGATCCGCCTGCAGAGGGCGGTGGACTACTTCCGCCTGGAGAGTGACGGGCAAGTCGCCGGTCCGGCCCCTGAGCCGCGGCCGATCAGCATTGCCCCACAGGCGGGACAGCCTGCCGCCCTCGCGGGCCGCATGGCGGCCTGAGCCGGAACGCGCGCCTGCGGCCGGGATCTCCCCGGCCGCAGCGGCGTTCCTCAGGCCGCTTCGTCACGGGCCGGGTCAGGCGGCCGCGACCGCCCGCCGCGTCAGGACCTTGACGAGATTGGCGCGATAGGCGGGTGTGCCGTGCATGTCGCCCAGCATCCCCTCAGCCGACAGCGCCAGCCCCTCGACCGCGTCGGGGCGGAAATCGGCCGACAGGGCCGCTTCGGCCTCGGTCCAGCGGAAGACGCCGTCCTCGCCCGCTCCGGTGACGGCCACCCTCACGCCATCGGCGAACTTCGCCACGAACACTCCCACGAGGGCGAAGCGCGAGGCGGGCTGGGCGAACTTCATGTAAGCCGCCTTCTCGGGGATCGGGAAATGGACCGAGGTGATGATCTCGCCTTCCCCGAGCGCGGTGGTGAACAGGCCCTGGAAGAACGCGTCCGCCGCGATCTCGCGGCGGTCGGTGACGAGGATCGCGCCAGAGCCGAGCGCCGCCGCCGGATAGCAGGCCGCGGGATCGTTGTTGGCAAGGCTGCCGCCGATCGTGCCGCGCGCCCGCACCGAGGGGTCGCCGATCTCGCCCGCAAGCCAGGCGAGCGCGGGATAATGCGCCTTCGCCTCCCGCGCCACCACGGCATGCGGCGTGGCGCCCCCGACGGCCAGGCCGCGGTCGCCCAGGCAGACGCCCTTCATCTCGGCGATGTCGGCAAGGCTCACCAGCCGTTCGGGCGCCGCCAGCCGCTGCTTCATCGAGGGCAGCAGCGTCTGCCCACCCGACAGGGCCTGCGCGGTCTCATCCGCCAGCGCCGCCACGGCCTCGGAGATCGAGGCGGGTTTCACCAGTTCGAAATTGTGCATGGTCCCCTCCTCAGCCGTGGATCGCCGTCCAGACGCGCGACGGCGTCAGCGGCATGTCGATGTGGGTGATGTGCCGGTGCCCGGCGCGGTGCAGCGCGTCGATCACCGCATTGACGACCGCCGGCGGGGTGCCGATGGCGCCGGCCTCGCCGCAACCCTTGGCGCCCAGCGGGTTGTGGGTGCAGGGGGTCACGCAGGAATGGTCCACGGTGAAGTTGGGCACATCATCCGCCCGCGGCATGGCATAGTCCATGTAGGAGCCGGTCAGAAGCTGGCCATCCTCGTTGTAGACCACACCCTCGAGCAGCGCCTGCCCGATGCCCTGGGCCACCCCGCCATGCACCTGCCCGGCGACGATCATCGGGTTGATGACATTGCCGAAATCGTCGGCGCAGGTGAAGCGGACGATGTCCACGCCGCCGGTCTCGGGGTCCACCTCGACCTCGCAGCCATAGGCGCCGGCCGGATAGGTGAAGTTGGCCGGATCGTAGAAGGCGGTCTCTTCCAGCCCCGGCTCCAGCGTCTCGAGCGGATAGTTGTGCGGGACGTAGGCGGAAAAGGCGATCTCGGCAAAGCTCTTCTGCCTGTCGGTGCCCGCGACCGAGAAGCTGCCGTCGTTGAACTCGATGTCGCCCTCGGCGGCCTCCAGCATGTGGGCCGCGATCTTCTTGCCCTTGTCGATGATCTTGTCGGCGGCCTTCATCATCGCAGAGCCGCAGACCGCAAGGCTGCGCGAGCCATAGGTGCCCATGCCGAACGGGATCTTCGACGTATCGCCGTGGACGATCTCGACCGACTTCGCATCCACCCCCAGCTTCTCGGCGATCAACTGGGCAAAGACCGTCTCGTGCCCCTGCCCGTGGCTGTGCGCGCCGACCAGAACCGAGATGTTGCCGGTCGCGTTCACCCGGATCGTCGCCGCATCGTAAAGCCCCACGCGGCAGCCCAGCACGCCGACGAGGTTCGAGGGCGCGATCCCGCAGGCCTCGATCCAGGTGGACAGCCCGAAGCCCCGCAGCTTGCCCTTGGCCGCACTTTCCGCGGCCCGCGCCTCGAAGCCCGCCACGTCCGACAGTTCGCGCAGCTTGTCCATCGTCGCGTGATAGTTGCCGGTGTCATACACAAGGCCGACCGGCGTCGTGTAGGGGAACTGGTCGGGATTGATGAAGTTCCTGCGCCGGATCTCCCACGGGTCGAGGCCCAGCTCGTCCGCCGCCTTGTCGATGACGCGCTCCAGCGAATAGGTGGCCTCGGGCCGGCCCGCGCCGCGGTAGGCATCGACCGGAACCGTGTTCGTCAACACCGCCTTGACGTTCACATAGACGAGCGGCGTCTTGTAGGGCCCCGCCATCAGCGTGCCATGCAGGAAGGTCGGCGTGCAGGTGGCGAAGTTCGACAGATACGCCCCCATGTTCGCCAGCGTCTCGGTCCTGAGCGCGAGGAAGTTGCCTTCCCTGTCCGTCGCGAGCTGGATCTTCGTCACATGGTCGCGCCCGTGGGCATCCGACAGGAAGGCCTCGGAGCGGTCGCAGACCCATTTCACCGGCCGGTCCAGCCGCTTCGAGGCCGCAAGCACCGCCGCTTCCTCACCGTAGTGATAGATCTTCGAGCCGAAGCCGCCGCCCACGTCGGGCGCGATCACGGTCAGCTTGTTCTCGGGGATGCCCATGACGAAGGCCGAGATCAGCAGCCGCGTCAGGTGCGGGTTCTGCGAGGTGGTGTAGAGCTTGTAATCGCCTGTCCCACTGTCGAAATCGCCGATCGAGGCGCGTGGCTCCATCGCGTTGGGCGAGAGGCGGTTGTTCACCAGTTCCAGCGTCGTGACATGGGGCGCGGCCTCGAAGGCGGCATCGACGGCGGCGCGGTTCTCCTCGATCCAGCCCCAGTCGAAGACCACGTTGTCCTCGCATTCGTCATGGACGCGGTTCGTGGTGTCGGCCACCGCGGCCGCCATGTCCACGATGGCGGGCAGTTCCTCGATGTCGGCCACGATGGCTTCGCAGGCGTCCCTCGCCTGCTCGTAGGTCTCGGCCACCACCAGCGCATAGGCATCGCCGACATGGCGGACCTTGCCATGCGCGAGCACGGGGCGCTTCGGCTCCTTCATCGTGGCGCCGTTGCGGCTCTGCACGAGCCAGCCGGTCGGGTTGCCGCCCACTTCGGTGAAATCCTCGCCCGTCATCACCGCGAGCACGCCGGGCATCTCCTCGGCGGCGCTGGTGTCGATCGACCGGATCCGCCCATGCGCGACCTCCGAACGCAGGAAGCAGGCAAAGGCCTGTCCGCGCAGGTTGATGTCAGCGGTGTAGCGGCCCTTTCCGGTCAGGAACCGGATATCCTCGCGGCGCAGCGTGCTTGCGCCGATGCCTCCGTCCTTCGGCATGAAAAACCTCCCTTCCTGTGCTGGCCCGCTTATTCGGCGGCGAGCTTCTGGCTGTCGGCGCCCGCGGCGGCCATCACCGCCTTGACGATGTTGTGGTATCCGGTGCAGCGGCAGATGTTGCCCTTGAGGTAATGGCGCACCTCCTCCTCGGTCGGATGCGGGGTCTCGGCCAGCAGCGCGGCCGAGGCCATCACCATGCCGGGCGTGCAGAAGCCGCACTGAAGCCCGTGGTGATCCTGGAACGCCTGCTGGATGACCGACAGCGAGCCGTCCTTGTTCGCCATCCCCTCGATGGTGGTGACGGACTTGCCCGCCACGTCCTGCGCCAGCACCGTGCAGCTCTTCACCGGCTGGCCGTCGACATGGACCGTGCAGGCGCCGCATTGCGTGGTGTCGCAGCCGACATGGGTGCCGGTCAGCCCCAGCCCCTCGCGCAGAAAGCTCGAGAGCAGCGTGCGGCCTTCCGTTTCGGCGGACATGGCCTTGCCGTTCACGGTCATCGTGACTTTCATGAATACCCTCCCTGATACGGTCTTCGGCTCAGCGCGAGACGATGCGCTTGAACCAGCCCTTCTTCGCGGGCGCCTCTCCCTCGGCGCCGACCGCGACGGCCTCGGGCTCGTCCTCGCCCTCGGCGGGGCCCTCGACGGCCGACTGGAACCGCTCGAAGAACTGGTCGGCCATCTTGCGTGAAAAGCCGTCGATGATCCGGCTGCCAAGCTGCGCGAGCTTGCCGCCGACATGGACATCGACCTCGTAGGACAGGAGCGTGCCCCCCTCGGCCGGGCTCATCGCGACCTTGGCCGAGCCGCGCGCAAAGCCCGCGGCCCCGCCCTTGCCCTCGCCCGAGATGGTGAGGCCCTGTTCCTCGACCATGTCCGACAGCGTCACATGGCCGGTGAAGCGCGCCTTCACGGGACCGACCTTCTGGGTGACGATGGCCTCGTAGCCCTCGGCGGGACTGCCGGTGAGGCTTTCGCATCCAGGGATGCAGACCCGGAGCACCTCCGGGTCGAGGATGGCCGCCCAGACGGTGGCAGGGTCGGCGGCGATGGTTCTCTGATCGGCAAGCTGCATGACAATCCCCCTCGATGCCGGAAGATTAGGGCGAAAGGGCGCGGTGCGGCTATGTGACCTTGGTCGTAGTGACGCAGCGCGGCCCGTGCGGCGCCCCCGGTGTCCGCTACAGCGCGCCCAGAAACTGCTCGAGCGCACGGGCGTCGATCGGCTTCTGGATCAGCCCGATGCCGGCCTCGGCGCAGAGCGCGGCGATCTCGGGGCGGCGGGCGGCGGTCACGATGCAGGCCGGCACCGGCCCGTGCCGCCCGTGGATCGCGCGGATGAACTCCACCCCGGTCATTCCGGCCCCAAGCTGCTGATCGACGAGGAAGAAATCGGGCAGGATGCCGATCTCGTCGATCAGGTCCAGCGCCTCCTCGCCCGAAGGGGCATCGAGCACGCTCACCCCCCATTTCTCGAGCAGAAGCCCCATCGCCTGCCGCAGGTTGTCGTCATTCTCGACCAGAAAGGCAATCTTGTCCTGCACCGCGACCTTGGCCTGAGCCCGCGCCTCCGAGGCATCCGCGGGTGCGGGCGGCGGGGCACTTTCGGCGCGCGGCACCTGCAGCATGAAGCAGGTGCCCCGCCCGATCTCGGAGCGCAGACCCAGCGGATGGCCCAGAAGCCCGCAGGCACGCTCGACGATGGCCAGCCCGAGGCCCATCCCCTCCGAGGGCGAGGCGGGCGCGTCGAGCCGGTGGAACTCCTTGAAGATGGCCTCCTGATCGGCCTCGGCAATGCCGGGGCCGGTGTCCCACACTTCAAGCCGCACCATCCCGCGGCGCCGCCGCGCGCCCACCAGCACCCGGCCCCGCGCGGTGTAGCGGATCGCATTGCCGATCAGGTTCTGCAGGATGCGCCGCAGGTAGGTCGGGTCCGAGGCCACCAGCGCCCCCGAGGGCAGCACCGTCAGCCGGAGCCCGCGCGCCGCGGCGATGGGCGCGAATTCGTCGGACAGCTGCGCCATCAGCCGGTCCAGCCGCACCGGCTGCACGCTGACCGCCGCCCGGCCCGACTCGAGCTTCGAGATGTCGAGCAGCGCGCCGAGGATCCCTTCCACCGAATCGAGCGCCTTCTGCGCCTTGGCCAGCGCCTCGCGGCTTTCCGGCGCCACCGCCTCGTCGCCGATGCTGGCAATGAAGAGCTTGGCCGCCGACAGGGGCTGCAGGAGATCATGGCTTGCCGCCGCCACGAAGCGCGAGCGCGAGGCGTTGGCGCGCTCGGCATGGGCCAGCGCATCCTCCAGCTCCAGCGTCCGCTCCATCACGCGGGCCTCAAGCGTCTCGTTGGCGCGCGACAGCGCCTCGATCGCCGCACGTTCCGCGGTGACGTCGGTAAAGCTCATCACGAAGCCGCGGTCGGGCATCTCCTGCGCAAAGACGTCGAGGATCAGCTCATCGTGGCGCCGCAGCTCGAACGACAGCGGCGCGCGTTCGTGGCGGGCCTGGACCCAGCCTTCCAGCTGGCCCGCATCCATCCCCTCGCCAAAGCTGATCTCGTGCGCGAAACGTTCCAGCAGGTAGCCAAAGCTGACCCCCAGCCGGAAGCGGTTCATCGGGATCGCCAGCAGGGTTCCGAGCCGCTGGTTCCAGCCGACAAGACGGCCCTCGGCGTCGAAGATGCAGACCCCCTGGTTGATGTGGTCAAGCGTCGCCCGGATCACGCGGGCCTGATCGTCCAGCATCTTGCCGCGTTCCAGCCGCTCGATGCGGATCAGGTCGGTCACGTCGGTCTGCAGGATCACCGTGCCGCCATCGGCGGTCCGATGCTCGGACACCTGCAGCCAGCGGTCCCAGATCAGCCGCACGTTGAAGATGGAATGCCGGTCGTAGTGGCGGCGCTTGCGGCGGATTGCCCAGTCCTCGGGCGTCTCGGCCTCGGGCAGCGCCAGATAGCGCGAGCGGCTGACCCGGTCGATGTAGCTGCCGAAGCTGAGGCCGGGCTTCAGATGCTCCTGCACGTCCAGCATGTGCATTCCGAAGCGCGAGTTGCAGAGCACGAGCACATCGTCTGCGTCGAAGAGCGCAAAGCCCTCCTGCACCGTCTCGATGGCGTTGGCGAGGTTCTGGCGCGCTTCCTCGGCGGCGCGCGTCGCCTCGGCCAGCCGCTCGTTGGACAGGTTCAGCAGTTCCAGCGTGCGCTGCAGGTCGGCCGTCCGCTCGCGCACCTGATCCTCGAGCATGGCCGCGCGCTGGAACTGCGCGTAGGCCGCGCCGCTGTCGTCGGTCGTCCGCTCGACCCGCGCCATCAGGGCGCGCACGATCTCGAGCAGCTTGTCGCGCTGGCGCTCGGGCGGATCGGTCGGGTCGATCAGGGCGAAGCTCATGGCTCCTCCGGCGGATAGATCGCGACGCCCGTCATGGTCTGGTTCACATGCATCCCGTTGAGCTGCTCGCCATAGGTCGAGAAGCCCACCACCCGATGCTGCCGCAGGAGGCGCGACACCGCCCCGATGGCCTGACTGTCGAGCGCCTCCATCCGGCGCAGGACGCAGTCGCAGGCCACGATGGCCGAGGGCGGCCCATCGGCCCCCAGCGCGGCCAGTTCGCCCGCGAGATGCCCGACCAGATCCTGCGGCTCGGCCAGGGTCAGCACCAGCCCCTCGTCGATGGCCGAGAAGAAGACGAGATCCCCGTTCGGGGCCACCTCGCGGATGGCGCGGACATGGTGCTTGCCGCCGATGCGCACGACGACCGGATGGGCCGCAAAGGTGAAGCTGTCGAGCTGCGCCGGGTCCTTGCCCAGAAGCCGCGCATATTCCTGCGCCGCCGGTTCGGCATTGATCCGGCGCACGATCCGGCGGGCGGGATCGGCCTCGGTCACCACCATCCGCTGATCCGTGGGGCGGAAATGGTCGAGGTTGAAGACCCGCACGCGGCAGTCGCTGCGCACCAGCGCCAGCACCGCCGCGTCGCGCAGCACCTCGGCGTTGTGGATCACGAAGGTCTCGCGGAAGCGCACCCCGTCTGCGGCCGAGCCGCCGAACAGCGGCACCGGCCCCAGCCCCGCCGCCAGCGCCGAGGCCAGCTCATCCTCGCGCGTGGACAGGCCGTCCACCATCAGGAAGGCAAACTCGCCCGGCCAGTCCGGCCGGTCGCGCGCCAGCGCGTCGCGCTCGCGGATGAGGCGGCCGATCAACGCCTCGCGGTCGAGACGGGCAAGATCCCGCACCACGACCGGGCGGGCGCGGAAATGCGCCTCCGGCAGGGCGACGGCCACGATCTCGCCCTCGGTGTAGCCGTCGGAGCTGATCTCTCCGGCGGTGGTGCAGCCGATGACCGGCACGGCGCCGAAGACCGCTCCCGCCTCGCGCGCCAGCGCGGCCACGTCGGCGCCGGGACTCATGAACAGGATCACGAGCGCGAAGGGTCCCGGCCCCAGAGCCTCGGCAAGCCGGTGGGCGGCCTCGGGCGTGTCGCTCGTCACATGGGCGCTGGGGACGAGCGCCGGGGCGCCGCCATCCCGCCCCGCAGCGACCGTCCGCTCGCGCAATCCTTCCATTGGCCGTCCTCCCGGTCGGAGCCTAATGCGCCGCATCCGCGCCTGACAAGCATCCCGAAAGTGCCCGTCCGCTGCGGGACAAGCCGGGACGGCTCAGACGCCGGACCGGGTCAGGAATCCTCGGGCATCAGGCTTGCAAAGCTCGCCTCCTGCACCATCAGGACCGCCTGCGTCCGGCTCTGGACACCGAGCTTGCGCATGATGGCCGTGACATGCGCCTTCACGGTCGTCTCGGCGATGGTGAGGTCATAGGCGATCTGCTTGTTCAGCCGCCCCTCGCAGATGAGTTGCAGGATCTTGGCCTGCTGCCGGGTGAGCAGCGACAGGCGGGCGATGGCTTCCTCGCGCTGGCTGGCGGGCGCGCCCGGCGAATGGGGGGTGAAGCCTTCGGGCAGGTAGCTGCGCCCCTCGCGGATCGCCTCGAAGGCCGCGCGGAAGATCTCGCGCCGCGAGTGCTTGGGCACGAAGCCGGCGGCCCCGGCCTTGAGGGCCGCGCCGATCACCCGGTTGTCGGCCAGCGACGAGACCACCACGACCGGAACGCCGCCCAGGCTCGCCTTCAGCCGGATCAGCCCGTCAAGCCCGTTCACGTCCGGCAGGTTCAGATCGAGCACCACGACATCGAAGGCCGGCTGCAGATCGAGCCGCGCCAGCGCCGTCTCGAGCCGGTCGGCGGACTCGATGTGGGTCAGCCCCGCCACGGCCTTGAGCGTCATGCTCAGCGCGTCGCAGAAGAGCGGGTGATCGTCGATGATCAGCGCGGACTGGAGCGGTCGGGCAGGTTCGGTCATGGGCGTCCCATACGTCTTTCCATGAGGCTAGCACATCCCCCGGACGGGATAACCCGGCCAAAGGTCGGATCGACAGCCCCGGCAGAGCCGGGTTCGGGCCGCGCCCTCGCCCGCCGCGGACGCAGGCCGGCCGCCCGGCGGCAGGGGCAGCCTGCCCCTGCCCCGTCCGGCCCAAAGGCTCAGGTGATCACGTCGGGCGTGCGCCGCCCGGTGTGGCGCTCGATCCCCGCGATCTCGTGCGCGGCGGCGATCACCGGGGCCAGCGCCTCCTGCGGGTCGAGGTCGAGCCCCTCGGGCCCCGGCGCATAGCGTTCAAGATAAAGGCGCAGCGTCGCCCCTTCCGTCCCCGTTCCCGACAGTCGCATCACGATGCGGCTTCCGTCCTGAAACAGGATGCGGACGCCCTGCCTGTGGCTCACCGAGCCATCGACCGGGTCGGTATAGGCAAAGTCATCCGCCTCGGCGACCTTCAGGTGCCCGTCGAAGGCCACGCCCGTCAGCCCGTCGAGCTTGCCGCGCAACTCCTCCATCATCGCATCCGCCTTGGCGGTTTCGATCGCCTCGAAATCGTGGCGCGAATAGTAGTTGCGGCCGAACTGCTGCCAGTGCGCCTCGAGGATCTCGCGCACGCTCTCCTTGCGGACCGCGAGGATGTTGAGCCAGAGCAGCACGGCCCAGAGGCCGTCCTTCTCGCGCACATGGTCCGAGCCTGTGCCGAAGCTCTCCTCGCCGCAGATGGTGGCGCGGCCCGCGTCGAGCAGGTTGCCGAAGAACTTCCAGCCGGTCGGCGTCTCGAACTCCTCGATGCCGAGGAACTCGGCCACCCGGTCGGCCGCGGCCGATGTGGGCATCGAGCGGGCGACGCCTCTCAGTCCGGCCTTGTAGCCGGGGGCCAGATGGGCGTTCGCCGCCAGCACCGCAAGACTGTCCGAGGGCGAGACATAGATCCCGCGGCCGACCACCATGTTGCGGTCCCCGTCCCCGTCCGAGGCCGCACCGAAATCCGGCGCCTCGGGGCCGAACATCTCGTCCATCAGCGCCTTGGCCCAGGTCGGGTTCGGATCGGGATGCATCCCGCCGAAATCCGGCAGCGGCGTGCCGTTGACGACGGTGCCCCGGGCCGCGCCCAGCCGGTTCTCGAGGATCTCGGTCGCGTAGGGGCCGGTCACGGCGCACATGGCATCGAAGCGCATGGTGAAGCCGCCCGCGAACATGGATCGGATCGCGGCGAAGTCGAAAAGCTTTTCCATCAAGGCCGCATAATCCGCCACCGGATCCACGACATCGATCTGCATCTTGCCAAGCTGCACAGAACCCACCGCCGAAAGATCGACATCCTGCGCCTCGAGGATCCGATACTCGGAAATGTTTTTCGTGGCGGCAAAGATCGCCTCGGTGACCTGTTCGGGCGCCGGTCCGCCGTTCGGCGTGTTGAACTTCACGCCGAAATCCTCGTCGGGGCCGCCGGGATTGTGACTGGCCGACAGGATGATGCCCCCATCCGTCCCGAACTTGCGGATCAGGTTCGAGGCGGCCGGCGTGGACAGGATCGCCTCCTGCCCGACGATGACCCTCGCCGCACCATTGGCCGCGGCCATCCGCAGGATCACCTGCGCCGCCTCGCGGTTGAAGTAGCGCCCGTCCCCGCCAAGGACGAAGGTCTTGCCCGCCGCCCCGCCGATGGCGTCGAAGATGGCCTGGACGAAATTCTCCAGATAGTGCGGCCGCATGAAGACGGGCGTCTTCTTGCGCAGCCCCGAAGTGCCCGGCTTCTGATCGGCGAAGGGCGTGGTCGGAACGATGTTGACGGTCATCCAGTCTCTCCAGTTGGCGCCGGCACGAAGACCAGCACGGATCGGGCCGGAGCTGCAAGCCCCGGACTCACGGGTTCGGAAGGGGCCTCGGGCCGCGTCGTGTCGAGGACAAGATGCCAGCCCCCGGCAACCGGCGGCAAGGCCAGCGGCACGGCCTCTCCGGCGTTGAAGACGGCCAGAACCGGGCTCTCGCCCCTGTCCGGCCGGTCGGCGTCCATCCGCAGCTCGACGCAGAGGCAGCGCACCGCGGCCGAGTGCCAGTCATGCGGCCCCGGCTCGCGCCCGTCGGGCAGCCGCCAGATCACGTCGCGCATCCCGTCCGAGGCGCGCCTGCGCCCGTGCAGGAAGCCCTTCTGCCGCAGGACCGGCAGGCTCCGCCGCAGAGCCGAGATCCGCTCGACGAAGGCAAGGATCGCCTCGTCGGGCCGGTCCCAGTTCACCCAGCCCACCGGATTGTCCTGCGCATAGGCGTTGTTGTTGCCGCCCTGCGAATTGCCGATCTCGTCGCCGCCCAAGAGCATCGGCGTCCCTTGGCTGAGAAACAGCGTCGCCAGAAGGTTGCGCCTCCGCAGCGCGCGCGCCGCCTGGATGGCAGGGTCCGATGTCGGCCCCTCAAGGCCCAGATTGTCCGAATGATTGTCGTCGTGGCCGTCGCGGTTCTCTTCGCCGTTGGCCTCGTTGTGCTTGCGGGAATGGCTCACCAGATCGGCCAGCGTGAACCCGTCATGCGCGGTCAGGAAGTTGACCGAGCTGGTGGCCGCGCGGGAATGGTGATCGAACCGTTCGGCCGATCCCAGCAGCCGCCGCGCCAGATCGCCCGTCATGCCCGCATCGCCGCGCCAGAAGCGCCGGACATCGTCGCGGAACTTGTCGTTCCATTCGAGGAACGGATGCGGAAAGCCCCCCAGCCGGTAGCCGCCCGGCCCAAGATCCCAAGGCTCGGCGATCAGCTTGACCCGCGCAAGCACCGGATCCTGCCGGATCGCATCGAAGAAGGCGCCCCGGTCGTCGAACGCATCCTCCTCGCGCCCCAGCACCGAGGCCAGATCGAAGCGGAAGCCATCCACATGCATGACCTCGACCCAGTAGCGCAAGCTGTCCATCACCATCCGCAGCACCATCGGGTGGCTGAGATCGAGCGTGTTGCCCGTGCCGGTCATGTTGACATAGCGCCGCCCGCCCTCGGCCAGCCGGTAGTAGCTGCGGTTGTCGATCCCCCGGAACGAAAGCGTGGGCCCCAGCTCGTCGCTCTCGCCGGTGTGGTTGTAGACCACGTCGAGGATCACCTCGATGCCCGCGGCGTGGAAGCGCCGCACCATCGCCGCAAACTCCCACAGCGCCCCCTTGGCCAGATAGCGCGGGTCGGGCGCGAAGAAGCCGATGGTCTGGTAGCCCCAGTAGTTCGAAAGTCCCCGGTTCACGAGAAAGCGGTCGTCGAGAAAGGCCTGCACCGGCAGCAACTCGACCGCCGTCACCCCGAGCCGCAGCAGATGCTCGACGACCGCATCCGAGGCGAGGCCGAGGAATGTGCCCCGCAGCCCCTCCTCCACCCCGGGATGCAGCATGGTCAGCCCCTTGACATGGGCCTCGTAGATCAGGGTCTCGGTCAGCGCCCGCTCGGGCGGGGCGTCGGGGCCCCAGTTGAAGTTGTGCCCCACCACGACCGACTTCGGCACCGCAAAGGCGCTGTCCCGGCTGTCGAAGGAGAGATCGGCCCGCGGGCTGCCGACCTTGTAGCCCATCACCGCATCCGACCAGCGCAGCCGCCCCTCGAGCTTGCGGGCATAGGGATCGATCAGCAGCTTGTTGGGATTGAACCTGTGGCCCTGCTCGGGCTGGTAGGGGCCGTGGACGCGGTAGCCGTAAAGCTGCCCCGGCAGAAGGCCGTTCACCTTCAGGTGCCAGATGTCCCCGTCGCGCTCGGTCAGCGGCAGGCGCATCAGCTCGTGCCGCCCGTCCGGCGCAAAGAGGCACAGCTCCACCCTCTCGGCATGGGCCGAGAACAGGGCGAAATTGACCCCCTCGCCGTCAAAGCTGGCGCCCAGCGGCCAGGGGCGCCCGGGCGCGGTGGCAAGTCCCGGCAGCCCCGCGGGCTGCGGCGCGGCTGTCACGCGACAAGCTCCCGGTAGAGCGCGGCATAGGCCGCGGCCGAGGTCTGCCACCCGACCGGATGGCGCATCGCGTTCTTCTGGACCTTCTCCCAGAGGGCGTGATCGGCGTAGAGGTGGATCAGCCGCCGCAGCGCCTCGGCAAGGGCCGGAGGCTCGGTCGGATGGAAGGTGAGACCCGTGGCACAGCCCGCCGTCAGGGCGGCGGGGTTCGCGTTGATGATCGTGTCGGCAAGCCCGCCCGTCAGCGCCACGACCGGGATGGCCCCGTAGCGCAGCCCGTACATCTGCGTCAGCCCGCAGGGCTCGAACCGCGAGGGCACCAGCACCGCATCGCCACCCGCAAACATCAGGTGCGACAGACCCTCGTCATAGCCGATCCGCACCCCCACGCGGCCGGGAAAGCGCACCTCCAGCTCGCGCATCGCGCCTTCCAGCGCCGCATCTCCCGTTCCCAGCACCGCAAGCCCGCCGCCCGCGGCGATGAAGTCGGGCAGGACCTCGGGGATCAGGTCGATCCCCTTCTGATAGGTCAGCCGGCTCACCAGGATCGCCAGCGGCCCCGGCACATCGAGCTTGAAGGCGCCCGACAGCACCGCCCGGTTCTCGGCCTTGGCCTTCAGGCTGCGGGCGGTGTAGGGCCGCTCCTCGGCCTCGGGCGACCAGATGTCGGTATCGACGCCGTTCAGGATGCCCGAGACCTGCGCCGCCCGCGCCGCGATCACCCCCTGCAGCCCCATGCCGAACTCCGGCCGCATCAGCTCGCAGGCGTAGGTGGGCGATACGGTGGTGATATGGTCCGCCGTCACCAGCCCCGCCTTCAGCGACGACAGCCCGCCGTAATATTCCAGCGCCGCCGGATGGAACTCCGAGGCCGGAAGCCGCAGCGAGGGCAGCAGCGCCGCCGGCGCCCAGCCCTGAAAGGCAATGTTGTGCACCGTCAGCACCGAACGCACGCCGCCGCTGCCCCAATAGGCCAGATAGGCCGGCGCAAAGCCGGCCTGCCAGTCATGCGCATGAAGCACCTCCGGCCGCCAGCCATCCGACAGCCCCTCGCGCGCGATCCGCGCCCCGATCCAGGACAGCGCCGCGAACCGCTGCGCATTGTCGCCCCAGTCGCCCCAGGGCCCGGCATAGGGCCCGCCCTCGCGGTCATAGAGATGCGGCGCATCGAGCAGCAGCATCCTGCGCCCCGCCACCTCGCCCGCCATCACCCGGCCCCGGCCGCCAAAGAGATCCTCTTCGGAAAAGACCTCCTCCATCTGCTCGAGCCGCCACCGCAGTGGACGGTAGCAGGGCATCAGCACCCGCATCTCCCAGCCCTCGGCCGCCAGCGCACCGGGCAGGGCGCCCACCACATCGGCCAGTCCGCCGGTCTTCAGCAGCGGCACGCACTCGGAAGCCACCGACAACACCCGTCCGCGCGCCGTCTCCATCCTGTCCCCGTCCTTCATCCACCTGCCCCGGGGCGCGCCCGCCCCGGCCTCTTTCATTCTCGTCCAAATATCCCGCGGGGGTGCGGGGGCGCGAAGCCCCCGCCGCCCTCAGCCGAGCGCACGCGCCCGGGCGTCGAGCATGTCCTGCGTCACCAGCACGATCCCCCCCTCCGAGCGGCGGAACCAGCGCGCATCCTCCTCCGGCTCCTGGCCGATCACCAGCCCCTCGGGGATCACGACCCCGCGGTCGAGCACGCAGTTCGTCAGGTCCGCCTTCCGGTTCACCGTCACATGCGGCAGCGCCACCACATGGCTCAGCGACGAGTAGCTGTGCGTCCGGCAGCCGGTGAACAGCAACGAGCTGCGGATCTCGCTGCCCGACACGATGCAATCGCCCGAGACCAGCGACGAGATCGCCATGCCTCGCCGCCGCTCGCTGTCATGGATGAACTTGGCCGGCGGCACGATCTGCGAATAGGTCCAGATCGGCCATTCGCGGTCATAGAGGTCCAGCTTGGGCGTGAAATCCGTGAGGTCGATGTTGGCCTGCCAGAAGGCGTCGATCGTGCCCACGTCGCGCCAGTAGGGCTCGGTCTCGAGGCCGGTCATCACGCAGCTGTCGGAGAAGCGGTGCGCCATCGCCTTGCCGTTCCTGACGATGGCGGGGATCAGGTCATGGCCGAAATCGTGGCTCGAGTTCGGGTCTTCGGCGTCGCGGATCAGCAGGTCGCGCAGGAAGGCCCAGTCGAAGACATAGATCCCCATCGAGGCCAGCGCATTGCCCTCGTCGCCCGGGATGCCCGGCGGGTCGGCCGGCTTTTCCAGAAAGTCGGTGATGCGCAGGCTGGCATCGACATGCATCACGCCGAAGGCCGTGGCCTCCATCCGCGGAACCGTCAGGCAGCCGATGGTCACGTCGGCGCCGGTCTCGCAATGCTGGCGCAGCATGATCTCGTAATCCATCTTGTAGACGTGATCGCCCGCAAGGATGATCACATACTTGATGTCGTAGCTGTCCACGATGTCGATGTTCTGCGTCACCGCATCGGCGGTGCCGAGATACCACTTGTGCTCGTCCACCCGCTGGCTCGCCGGCAGGATGTCGAGATATTCGTTGCGCTCCTCTCGGAAGAAGTTCCAGCCGCGCTGGATGTGCCGGATCAGGGAATGTGCCTTGTATTGCGTGGCGATCGCCATCTTGCGGATGCCCGAGTTCATCGCGTTCGACAGCGCGAAGTCGATGATCCGGGCCTTGCCGCCGAAATAGACGGCCGGTTTCGCGCGGGTGTTGGTCAGTTCCTTCAGCCGGCTGCCCCGGCCGCCCGCCAGCACGAAGGCCATGGCCTGATTGGTCAGCCTCAGTGGGGGTTGCGCCTTCATTCCGTCCTCCCGTCACGCGGGTTGGCCCCGCCTTGCATCCCTGTTCCCGGCGGGGTCGGACTTGCCGTCGCGCAAATCAGCCCTGCCTGAAGATTACCGTAGACAGCGGCGGCAGCGTGACAAGGGCCGAATGTTCCTGCCCGTGCCAGCGCACCGGCTCGGACAGGACGCCGCCGAGATTGCCCCGGTTCCCGCCGCCGTAGATTTCGGCATCGGTGTTCAGAACTTCATCCCACTGACCCTCGGCCGGAAGCCCGAGACGGACCCGCCGTTCGACGGGGGTGAAGTTCATCGCAGCCACCACCATCGGCTCATCCACCCGGCCCCTTCGGATGAAGGCGTAGAGGGAATGGTCCGAGTCATTGGCCTCCAGCCAGACGAACCCCTCGGGCCGCGCGTCGTTGCGGTGCAGCGCCGGCGTCGCGCGATAGAGCCGGTTCAGATCGCGCACGAGGCTCTGCATGCCCCGATGCAGCGGATGGTCGAGCTGCTGCCACTCGAGTTCGCCCGCATGGTTCCACTCGCGCCCCTGCGCAAACTCGCAGCCCATGAACAGGAGCTTCTTGCCCGGGTGCGTCCACATGTAGCCGTAGTAGGCGCGCAGGTTGGCGAACTTCTCGGCCCCCTCGCCCGGCATCTTCGCGATCATCGAACCCTTGCCGTGCACCACCTCGTCGTGGCTGATCGGCAGGATGTAGTTCTCGGACCAGGCGTAATGCAGGCTGAAGGTCATCTGGTGGTGATGGTGCCGCCGATGCACCGGGTCGCGCGACATGTAGTCGAGCGTGTCGTTCATCCAGCCCATGTTCCACTTGAAGCCAAAGCCGAGCCCGCCCTGATGCACGGGGCGCGAGACGCCGGGAAAGGCCGTGCTCTCCTCGGCCACCGTCATCACGCCCGGATCCTCGCCATAGACGGTGGCGTTCACGCGGCGCAGAAGGTCGATGGCCTCGTAATTCTCGCGCCCGCCGTCGCGGTTGGGCACCCATTCGCCCGCCCTGCGCGAATAGTCGCGGTAGAGCATCGAGGCCACCGCATCCACCCTGAGCCCGTCGATGTGATATTCCTCGAGCCAGTAGAGCGCGTTCGAGGTCAGGAAATTTGCCACCTCGGTCCGGCCGAAGTTGTAGATCAGCGTGTTCCAGTCCTGATGGAAGCCCTCCCGCGGGTCGGCGTGCTCGTAGAGCGGCGTCCCGTCGAAGCGGCCAAGGCCATGCGCGTCGGCCGGGAAATGGCCCGGCACCCAGTCGATCAGCACGCCCAGCCCCTTGGCGTGGGCGGCCTCCACCAGCGCGCGGAACTCGTCGGGCGTGCCGTGGCGGATCGTGGGGGCAAAGAGCCCCACCGGCTGGTAGCCCCACGAGCCGTCGAACGGATGCTCGCTGATCGGCATCAGCTCGATATGGGTGAAGCCCATGTCAGCCACATAATCCACCAGATCGCGCGCAAGCTCGATGCAGGAGAGCATCCGCCCGCCCTCGCCCCGCTTCCAGCTGCCGAGATGGACCTCGTAGATCGAGATCGGCGCCTCGATCGAATGGCGCGCCGCGCGCTCGGCCATCCACTCCGCGTCCCGCCAGTCAGGCTGCCCGAGCGCCCGCACCACCGAGGCCGTGCGCGGCGGATGTTCGGATCCGAAGCCCACCGGATCGGCCTTCAGCGGCAGAAGCTCGCCCCCCGGTCCACGGATCTCGTACTTGTAGGCCGCACCCTCGCCCACGCCGGGCAGGAAGGTCTCCCAGACGCCGGTGGGGCCGCGGCGGCGCATGGGATGGCGGCGGCCATCCCAGATGTTGAAGTCGCCCACCACCGAGACGCGCTGCGCATTGGGCGCCCAGACGGCGAAATGGGTGCCCTCGACCCCCTCGTGGCGGATCGGATGGGCCCCCAGCACCTGCCAGAGCCGACGGTGCGTGCCCTCGCCCAGAAGATACTCGTCCAGCTCGCCCAGCACCGGGCCGAAGCGGAACGGATCCTCGAACTCCCAGACCGCGCCATGGCCCTCGGTGCGCAGCCGGTAGGGCTCGCACCCCATCCGCACGGCAAAGAGGCCGGGGAAGCCCGCGACCTCTTCGGCCTCGATCTCGCGCGAGGCGAGGACGGAGAGGCGATCGGCGCCCGGCACGAAGGCGGTGAGCACATGGCCCTGCCCCCACCGATGCAGCCCCAGAACCGAGAAGGGATCGCCATGCGCCCCCTCGACGATGGCTTGTGCGACGGTGGGATCGACAAGCGTCTCAGGGGATTTGGCCATGATTCCTCGGGCTTATTGCTGCAGGGCCGACTCTACGCCCCAGATCTCCTTCATGTAACCACGGATCGTCCGGTCGGACGAAAAGAAGCCCGACCGTGCGGTGTTGAGCGCGGCCATCGCCAGCCAGCGGTTGCGATCGGCATAAGCCACATCCACCTCGGCCTGCGCCGCGAGATAGGCGTCGAAGTCCGACGAGACGAGGAAATAGTCATGGTGCCAGACCCGGTGCACGAGGCCGTGGTAGCGGTCGGGCTGCGAGGGGCTGAACTGGCCCTCGGCGATGGCCTGCAGCACGTTCGGCAGAACCCGGCTGGCCTCGATGGCCTTGCGCGCGTGGTCGGGATCCTCGCGGCGCTTCATCACCTCTTCCGCCGTCAGGCCGAACAGGAAGAAGTTCTCGGCCCCGACCTCCTGAAGGATCTCGACGTTCGCGCCGTCGAGCGTGCCGATGGTCGGCGCGCCGTTCATCATGAACTTCATGTTCCCGGTACCCGAGGCTTCCTTGCCCGCCGTCGAGATCTGTTCCGACAGATCCGCCGCCGGCACCAGCCGTTCGGCCATCGAGACGTTGTAGTTCGCCGGATAGACCACCTTCAGCAGGTCGCCCACCACCGGGTCCGAGTTGATCACCGCGCCCACGTCGTTGATGAGGTGGATGATCTCCTTGGCCACCGCATAGCCCGGCGCCGACTTGCCGCCGAAGATCTTCACCCGCGGCACCCAGCCCGCGTTCGGGTTGGCCCGGATCGCCTGCCAGCGCGCCACGGTTTCAAGGATGTTCAGCAGCTGGCGCTTGTATTCGTGGATGCGCTTGACCTGCACATCGAAGAGCGCGTCGGGGCTGACCTTCACCCCGCACTCGGCCGCCATCCAGTTCGAGAGCGCCACCTTGTTCTGCCGCTTGGCAGCATCGAAGGCCCCGAGGAAGCCGCGGTCCTTCACATGCGGCTCCAGCCCCTTCAGCCGGTCGAGATCGTCCTCCCAGCCTTCGCCGATCGTCTCGCCGATCAGCCGGGCAAGCGGCGCGTTGGCCATCTTCAGCCAGCGGCGCGGCGTGACGCCGTTCGTCTGGTTCACGATCTTCTCGGGGTGGAGGCGGTTCAGCTCGGGGAAGAGGTTGGTCTTGACGAGGTCCGAGTGCAGCGCCGAGACGCCGTTGACCTTGTGCGCCATGATGAAGGCCAGCTCGCCCATCCGCACCTCGTGGTGCTTGACGATGCCCACATAATGCGGGCGCGCCGGATAGGTGCGCCGGTGCCAGCCGTCGATCCGCTCGACGATCTGCATGTGGCGCGGCAGCACGTTGCCGAAGGTGAAGGTGGCCCACCGCTCCAGCGCCTCGGGCAGAAGCGTGTGGTTGGTGTAGCCAAGGCACTCCTGCGCGATGGGCAGCGCCTCGTCGAAGGGGATGCCGTTCTCGTCCACCAGCTGCCGGATCAGCTCGGGCCCGGCAATCGCCGGGTGGGTGTCGTTCATCTGGATGGCGACATGCCTCGACAGCGCCCGAAGGTCGCCGTGCGCCGTCTTGAACCGGCGGAGGATGTCCTGCAACGCGGCCGAGGTCAGGAAGAACTCCTGCTTCAGCCGCAGCTCCTTGCCCTGGTAGGTGGTGTCGTCGGGATAGAGCACGCGGCTCAGCGTGCGGGCCAGCGTCTCGGGCTCGGCCGCGGCCGTGTAGTCGCCGCGGTTGAACCGTTCCAGATCGAACAGCGTCGTGGGCGTGGCCCCCCAGAGGCGCAGCGTGTTGGCCCAGCGGCCCTTCCAGCCCACCACCGGCGTGTCATGCGCCGAGGCCTTCACCGTCTCGCCCGGAACCCAGACCTCACGGCCCTCGCGGGTCTCCACATGGCCCTTGAAGCCCACGATGTAGGTGGCCTCGGGGCGGTCGAACTCCCACGGGTTGCGCTGGGTCAGCCAGTCCTCGGGCGTCTCGACCTGCTGGCCGCCCTCGAACCGCTGGCGGAAGAGCCCGTGCTCGTAGCGGATGCCGTAGCCATAGGCCGGACAGCCCAGCGTCGCCATCGACTCCATGAAGCAGGCGGCCAGCCGCCCGAGGCCGCCGTTGCCGAGCGCCGCGTCGGGCTCGTCGCCCACGATCGCCTTGAAGTCCTGACCCAGTTCGGCCATCGCCCGCTCGGCCATGTCGTGCAGGCCGAGGTTGATCGTGGCATCCTCGAGGATGCGGCCGATCAGGAACTCCATCGACAGGTAGTAGACGCGCTTGCGATCCTCTTCCCAGGTCCGGCGGGTCGAGGCGAACCAGGGCTCCATGATCCGGTCGCGGATCGCATAGGACAGCGCCATGCGCCAGTCGTAGAGGCTGGCATGCGGGGCGTCCTTGCCCAGCGTGAAGGTGAGGTGGCGCAGCACATCTGTCTTCAGGACGTTCGGGGTCAGGCTCTGATCGTTCACGGGCATGGTCCGTAGCAAAGGGTCCGGGATTGCGGACGGCGGCGGTCCGGCGTGGTTTGCCGTGGCCTCCGGCTCTGGTCAAGCGCGGCGGCCCGGCGTCGGAGGATGGGCTCGGGGCCCCGCTCCGGCTCTGGACGAAGGTCCGACGGCCCCGGGCGGGCCGATCCTTCAGGAGTGACCTCCGTTTTACTCAGCACGAGCAACGGTTTCGTTAAGGTTGCACTTGTTCGCGCGACGGGCAAGTGCTCACGTCGTCTGATATACATCGAAATCCTTTGTGACCCGACGCCGCTCACGCCCGACAGGTTCCCATCCGTTTGCGCTGCCAACTGCCGCGAAATCAGGCAGAAAACACCCCTCACCCCCCGCCGCGGGCAGCGGCACGAGCGGCTGCGACAAATTGCTTGCGCTGGATATGACATTTCCTCTCCCCTCCGGGGCCCAGGATCGGGATCATGCCGGCGCCGGACAACCCCGGAAGATGGGGATTCGCCGCAGTCAACCTCGAAAGGCAGCGTCAATGCGATTGACCACACGCACCAATCTGGCCATGCGAACGCTGATGTTCTGCGCGATCAACGAGGGTCGCGTCGTGCGCAAGGCCGAAGTCGCGGCCGCCTGCAATGCCTCCGAGAACCATCTGGCGCAGGTCATCCACGGTCTCGCCCAGAAGGGATTCCTGCGCACGGTGCGCGGCCGCTGCGGGGGCCTCGCCCTTGGCCGCCCGGCCGAGAACATCGTGGTGGGCGACGTCTTCCGCACGTTCGAATCGAACCTCCCCTTCACCGAGTGCTTCTCGAAGAAGGAGAACAAGTGCCCGCTCACGCCCTCGTGCCGGCTTAAATGCGCGCTGAACGATGCCCTGTCGGCCTTCTACGGCTCGCTCGACAAGCTGTCGCTGCGCGACATGGTGCAGGAGAATACCGAGCTCGAGGAACTGCTCAAGGTCGCCTGAGCCCGGCCTCGGCCCCGCCGCAGCAGCCGGGACCGGCCGACAGCCCCTCGAGGATGGGGCAATCCGGCCGGTCATCGCCCGCGCAGGCCGAGACGAGATGCGACAGCGTCGCCTGCATCGCCTGAAGCTCGGCGATCTTCGCCGCGATCTGCTCGAGGTGACGTTCGGCCAGCCGCTTCACGTCGGCGCTGGCGCGGGCCCGATCCTCCCACAGCGCGAGAAGCGTGCGGCACTCGTCGATCGAGAAGCCGAGCGACCGGGCCCGGCCGAGAAACCCCAGCTTGTGCAGATCGCTCTCGCGGAACCGGCGGTACCCGTTCATGTCGCGCAAGGGCCGGACGAGGCCGATCTCCTCATAATAGCGGATGGTCTTTGCCGGCAGGCCCGACCGGGCCGCCGCTTCCTTGATGTTCATGCGCAGCTCTCCGTTCCGTCCGTGATGCCTCTCCTCATGGCCGCGCCCCCACCGCCGGCGCCCGGCGCAGGCGCAGGGCGTTGGTCAGCACGAAGACCGACGAGAAGGCCATCGCCCCGGCCGCCAGCATCGGCGAAAGCTGCGGGCCGCCGAAGGGCACCAGCACGCCCGCCGCCACCGGGATCAGCGCCACATTGTAGCCAAAGGCCCAGACGAGGTTCTGCCGGATGTTGCGCATCGTCCGGCGGCTGAGGGCCACGGCGTTCGCCACGCCCAGAGGATCGCCCGACATCAGAACCACATCCGCCGCCTCGATCGCCACGTCCGTCCCGGTGCCGATGGCGATGCCGACATCGGCCGCGGCAAGGGCGGGCGCGTCGTTGATCCCGTCACCCACAAAGGCCGCGCGGCCCATCTTCGAGACTTCCGCGACCTTGCCGCCCGGCAGGATGCCGGCATGGATGTCGTCGATCCCGATCTCCTGCCCGATGGCGCGCGCGACACCGGGCGCGTCGCCCGTGACCATGGCCGAGGGCAGGCCCATGCGCGCAAGTTCGGCCACCGCGGCGCGCGATGTGGGCTTCACCCGGTCGGCCACGCCGATCACACCCGCGATGCGCCCCTCGACCGCAACCCAGACCGGCGTCCGCCCCTCGCCCTCGAGCCGCGAGGCCGCGCCCGAAAGCGGCCCGGGATTGAGCCCCTCCATCATGCGCGCGCTGCCCACCCGCACGCGCTGCCCGCCCACCATCGCCTCGGCCCCATGTCCGGGCGTGGCGGCAAAGTCCTCCGCCTCGGGTCGATCGAGCGCCTCGGCCGCGCGCAGGATCGCCCCCGCCAGCGGATGCTCGGAGCGCGCCTCGACGGCGGCGGCAAGGCGCAGCAACTCCTGCGTCTCACGGCCCTCGGCGGGCAGGACATCCGTCACCTGCGGCCGCCCTTCGGTCAGCGTGCCGGTCTTGTCGAAGCCCACGCGCTCGATCTCGGACAGCCGCTGCAGCGCCTCGCCCTTGCGGAAGAGCACGCCCATCTCGGCCGCGCGCCCCGTGCCCACCATGATCGAGACCGGCGTGGCAAGGCCCATCGCACAGGGGCAGGCGATGATGAGAACCGACACGCCCGCCACCAGCGCCTCGCCGAGCCCCGGCCCCAGCACCAGCCAGACCAGCACGGTCAGGGCCGCCACCGCCATGACCACCGGCACGAAGCGCAGGGTGATCCGGTCCACCAGCGCCTGAACCGGCAGCTTGGCGCCCTGCGCCTCCTCGACCATGGCCACGATCCGCGCCAGCACCGTGTCCGCGCCGACCCGCGTTGCCCGCATGGCCAGCGCGCCGGTGCCGTTGACCGTGCCGCCCGTCACCTCGTCCCCTTCGGCCTTGGCCACCGGCAGGGCCTCGCCGGTCAGCATCGCCTCATCCACCGCGCTCTGGCCCGAGATCACCACCCCGTCGAGCGGGATGCGCTCGCCCGGCCGGATGTGGAGGATCGCGCCGGGCGTGATGGTCTCGATCGGCACCTCGGTCTCGATCCCGTCGCGGCTCAGGCGGGCGGTGCGGGGCTGCAGCCGGATCAGGCCCGCGATGGCCGCCCCCGCCTGCCCGCGCGCCCGCGCCTCCATCAGGCGCCCGATCAGAATCAGGACCACGATCACCGAGGCCGCCTCGAAATAGACCGCGCGCGAGCCTTCGGGCAGCAGGCCCGGCGCAAAGGTGGCCACGGTCGAGAAGGCCCAGGCCGCAAAGGTGCCCACCGACACGAGGCTGTTCATGTCCGGCGCCCCGCGAACCAGCGCCGGCACGCCCTTGACGAAGAACCGCCGCCCCGGCCCGGCCAGGATGAGGCTCGTGAGCAGGAACTGCGCGATCCACGAAGTCTGCGTGCCGATCGTGTGGGCGACCCAGTGGTGCAGCGCCGGGATCAGGTGCCCGCCCATCTCGATCAGGAACACCGGCAAGGCGAGCAGGCCCGCGATCCACGCGTCGCGGCGCAGTCCCCGCAGATCCTCGGCCCGCCGGTCGGGCGCCTCGGCCTGCATCGGCGCCGCGGCAAAGCCCGCCCGCGTCACCGCCTGCGCCAGCGCCGCGGCGGTCGAGGCGCCCTCCCACAGCGTGACCTGCGCCCTCCGGTTGGCAAGGTTGGCGCTGGCCTCGATCACGCCCGGCTGCGCCTTCAGCACCCGCTCGACCCGGCCGGTGCAGGAGGCGCAGGTCATCCCCTCGACCGACAGCACCAGCCTTTCCCGCCGCGCCGCATAGCCCACCCGCCCGAGTGCCTCGGCCAGCGCCTCGGCCGTGGCGGGCCCGCCATAGCGGATGTCCGCGCTTTCGTCGGCAAGGCTCACGCGGGCCTCGGCGACGCCGGGCACGGCGGCCAGAACCCGCTCGGCCCGCGCCACGCACGAGGCGCAGCTCATGCCCTCGAGGTGCAGGCGCAGGCTTTGCAGGCCGGGGGACGGCGGTTGGTGGACGGTCATGGCGATCTCCTTCGTGCCCAAGATGGGCCTTCCCACGACTGGAAGGTCAAGGGGCACGGCAAAGTTTCTGCCGCCCGCCATCCGGCGCTTGACCTTCCGGTTCGGGAAGCCCCTTCTTCGGCTGCGAAAGGAGACTTCCCATGACCCGGCTATCCATCCCCGACATGTCCTGCGGACATTGCCGCGCCTCGATCGAGGGCGCGCTGGCGCCCCTTCCCGGCTTCCGGTCGATCCGGTTCGATCAGGAGAACCGCACCGCCGAGGTCGAGGGGCAGGTGCCCGAGGCGACGCTGCTTTCGGCGCTCGACTCGATCGGTTTCCCGGCGCAGATCCTGCGCTGACAGCACGTCCCCCACAGCGAGGCCAGGACGGCTGCCTGACCACGATCAGGGGCGTTCCGCGCGCCTGATCGCCTCACGATTGCGGCACCGAACCGCGAGCGGGCGTGAGGTCGGCGAGGGCGCGCGCCCGGCAAAAAGCCCGCCGTTGCCTCGCCGCGTCTTGCGCCCGGATCGGTCCGGGCCCCTCCGCCATTTTCCCTTTTCTGACTGCACCGTGGCAATGCGTGGCAGAAGTGACGCAACTTTCCGCATTTCCGGTATTCGGTCGCATACAATGCGCTTGTCCGACTCACTCCGCAGGCATAGATGGAGGTGAATGTGTCATGTTGACGCCATCGGCCCCGAGCGCGCGATGAACCGTCGGCCGGGGCACGGCGTTGTAACCTGGTAACCGAAACAGATCGGAGCAGAACGATGAACCAGCAAGCCTCAACCCCTCAGCCGCAGCAGGGAGCCACACCCGCTTCGCCGCAGATGGGCGGCGGCGAGACCGTGGGGCGGCCCGAACCGTCGCGTCCGGTGTTCAGTGACTGGGCCTCGATCTGAGGCACGGCTCGACCAGAGCGGAAAAGGCCGGCGGTTGCGCCGGCCTTTTCCGTTTCAGATACCGCAGACCCGCGACAGGCCGCCCCGCCCCGGAACGGACCCGCGGGGCGGAGGCGAAACCCTGAACCGGATCAGCCGACCAGTTCGAGACCCGAGAAGAAGAAGGCGATCTCTTCCGCGGCGGTTTCCGGCGCGTCCGAGCCGTGGACCGAGTTCTCGCCGACCGACAGGGCGAATTCCTTGCGGATCGTGCCCGCATCGGCATTGGCCGGGTTGGTCGCGCCCATAACTTCGCGGTTCTTCGCGATCGCGCCTTCGCCTTCCAGCACCTGCACCACCACCGGCTCCGACGCCATGAACTCGGTCAGTTCGCCGAAGAAGGGGCGGTCCTTGTGGACGCCGTAGAACTTCTGCGCCTGCGCCAGCGACAGGTGAATGCGCTTCTGCGCGACAATGCGCAGGCCCGCTTCCTCGAACTTGGCGTTGATCTTGCCGGTCAGGTTGCGGCGGGTGGCGTCGGGCTTGATGATCGACAGGGTGCGTTCGATGGCCATGAAGGCTGCTCCTCGAAAGGGTGAAACTCTGGGCGCGGGCCTTAGCATGGGCTCCCCCGCGACAAAAGGGGGCACGAGCCGGGCCGCCGCCGTTGACAGCCGCAACCGCCCGGTCCATCACCCGGCCCATGCTGCGCATCTCGGACATCTCCTATTCGGTCGAAGGTCGGCCGCTCTTTCAGGGCGCCTCGGCCACGATTCCCACCGGCCACAAGGTCGGCCTCGTCGGCCGCAACGGCACCGGCAAGACCACGCTCTTCCGGCTGATCCGCGGCGAGCTGGCGCTGGAGGGCGGCGAGATCGCCCTGCCCGCCCGCTCGCGCATCGGCGGCGTCGCGCAGGAGGTGCCGTCGTCGGCGACCTCGCTGCTGGACACGGTGCTCGCCGCCGACACCGAACGCGCCGAACTGATGGCCGAGGCCGAGCACGCCACCGATCCCCACCGCATCGCCGAGATCCAGCACCGGCTGGCCGACATCGACGCCTGGTCGGCCGAGGGCCGCGCCTCGGCCATCCTGAAGGGGCTGGGCTTCGACGCCGAGGCGCAGCTGCGCCCCTGCTCGGATTTCTCGGGCGGCTGGCGGATGCGGGTGGCGCTGGCGGGCGTGCTCTTTGCCCAGCCGGACCTGCTGCTGCTCGACGAGCCGACGAACTACCTCGACCTCGAGGGTGCGCTCTGGCTGGAAAGCTACCTGCAGAAATATCCGCACACGGTGCTCATCATCTCGCACGACCGCGGGCTTCTGAACCGCGCCGTTCAGGGCATCCTGCATCTCGACCAGAAGAAGCTGACCTACTGGACCGGCCCCTACGACCAGTTCGCCCGGCAGATGGCGGAAAAGCGCGCGGTGCAGGCGGCCGAGGCCAAGAAGCAGGAGGCGCGCCGCGCCCACCTGCAAAGCTTCGTGGACCGCTTCAAGGCCAAGGCGTCCAAGGCCGTGCAGGCGCAGAGCCGGGTCAAGATGCTCGAGAAGATGACGCCGATCACGCCCCCCGAAGAGGCGAAGCGGCAGGTCTTCACCTTCCCCAAGCCCGAGGAGCTTTCGCCCCCCATCATCACGATGGAGGGCGTCTCGGTCGGCTACGGCGGCCCGCCGGTGCTTCGCCGCCTGAGCCTCCGCATCGACCAGGACGACCGGATCGCGCTTCTGGGCCGCAACGGCGAGGGGAAATCGACGCTCTCGAAGCTCCTGGCCGGCAAGCTCGCGCCGCAGGAAGGGCGGATGGTCAGCTCCTCGAAGCTGCGCATCGGCTATTTCGCCCAGCATCAGGTCGATGAACTGCACATCGACGAAACGCCGCTGCAACATGTCATGCGCCTGCGCCCCGACGAGGGCCAGCCGCGGCTGCGCGCGCGCCTTGCGGGCTTCGGGCTGATGGCGGATCAGGCGGAAACCGCGGTCGGCCGGCTTTCGGGCGGGCAGAAGGCGCGGCTGTCGCTGCTGCTCGCCACCATCGACGCGCCGCACCTCCTGATCCTCGACGAACCCACCAACCACCTCGACATGGAAAGCCGCGAGGCGCTGGTCGAGGCCCTGACGGAATATTCCGGCGCCGTCGTTCTCGTCAGCCACGACATGCACCTGCTGGGCCTCGTGGCCGACCGGCTCTGGCTGGTCAAGGGCGGCGCCGTCGCCCCCTACACCGAGGATCTCGAGGCCTACCGTCGCCAGCTTCTGGCCGGCGACGATCCCCCGCCCGAGAAGAAGGCCGACAAGCCCGCCCCCAAGGCCGCGAGCCGCGAGGAAAAGCTCGCTCTCCGCGCCGAGGTGCGCAAATGCGAGGACCGGCTCGAGAAGCTGAACGAGATGCGCGACCGTCTGGCCACCAAGCTGGCCGACCCCGCGCTCTACGAGCCCGAGCGGCTGAGCGAGATGGAGGTCTGGCAGAAGAAATACGCCGAGGTGATGGAGGGGCTCGACCGGGCCGAGGCGCTGTGGCTGACCGCGCAGGAGCGGCTCGAGGCGGCGGGCTGATCCATGATCGAGATGGGCTTCCTCGCCACGGCCTTCGCCACGCTCTTCGTGGTGGTGGACCCGCTGGGGCTGGTGCCGCTCTTCATCGCGCTGACGCCGGGCATGACGCGCGAACAGCGCCGCGCGATCGGGCTGCGCGCCTGTTTCGTGGCGGTGGGCATCCTCACCACCTTCGGCCTTCTGGGCGAGGCGGTGCTGGGCTTCATCGGCATCTCGATGCCCGCCTTCCGCATCGCGGGCGGGATCCTTCTGTTCCTGACCGCGCTCGACATGCTCTTCGAGCGCCGGACCCAGCGGCGCGAGGGCCAGACCGCGGCCGAGCCGCACGACCACGATCCGTCCGTCTTCCCGCTCGCGATCCCGCTCATCGCGGGCCCCGGCGCCATCGCCTCGATGATCCTGCTCGTGGGGGCGGCCGACGGCTGGCAGGGCGTTCTGGCCGTTCATCTCGTCATGCTGGTGACGGTGGCCTCGGCCTTTGTGCTGTTCCTCGTGGCGGGCCCGCTGGAACGGCTGCTCGGGCGCACGGGGACGCTCGTGATCACCCGGCTCCTGGGCATGCTGCTGGCGGCGCTCTCGGTCCAGTTCGTGATCGACGGCATCCGCGGCTCGGGCCTGCTGGGGTAGGGCCGCCCGGCTGAGCCGGAAGGATTTCCGGCGCCCGGACTGGAGGATCCGCCCCCGCCGCCCCATATCCCGAAAAGGCACCGAGGGAGAGGCATGGACGGCGATCTGACGGCACGACTGGTCTATCTGGGCCTTCTTCTCCTTGCGCTCGGCACCTGGGTGCTCGTGGAATATCGCGGCCGGATCGGCGCCGCGATCCGGGCGGGCCTCGCCTGGGCCCTGATCTTCGTGGCGGTTCTGGCCGGCTACGGCCTCTGGCGCGACGTGAGGGGAGAGCTGACCCCCACCCAGGCGGTGATGGAGAACAGCCGGATCGAGGTTCCGCGCTCGCGCGACGGACATTATTACGTCACGCTCGACATCGCCGGCACGCCGGTGCGGTTCATGGCCGACACGGGCGCCAGCTCCATCGTGCTCTCGCAGGCCGATGCACGCCGCCTCGGGATCGAGCCGGACAGGCTCGACTATCTGGGCGAGGCCATCACCGCCAACGGCTCGGTCCGCACGGCGCGCGTCCGGGTCGGTCCGGTGGCGCTGGGCCCCTACAGCGAAGAGCGGATCTCGGCCTGGGTCAACGAGGGGCCCATGGACATGTCCCTCCTCGGGATGGACTACCTCCGCCGCTTCCGTATCGAGATCGCCGACGACCGGATGATCCTGTCACGCTAGCCGCCGTCGCTTCGGCCGAAAGGGCGTCTATCCGGCCTCGGCCTTCATCTCCCAGCGCCCGCTCTCCTCCGACCAGTATTGCGCCTTGAGACCCGCCCCCGTCAGCGCCTTCCACTGGCCGCGCGCATGGACCAGCTGCCCCTCGTCGAGCCCGTCGAACAGGATCCAGACCCGCTCGAGCGGGGCCGCCTCGGCGGCATCGGTCTCGGCCCCGTCCAGCAGCATCAGCGCCTGCGCCCCGTTGCCGATCGCGCCCGTCCCGAGCAGCACCGGCTGGGCCGCGTCATGCGGCCCGCCGTCCATCCCATGCGGCAGGAACCCGTCCTCCGGCACGCGCCAGAGCGCAAGGTCCAGCGCCTCGAGCCGCCCCCGGTCCGTGCCGCGCAGCATCACGCGCCACCCCTGCGCCAGCGCCCGCGGCAACAGCAGCCGCAGCGTATCCTCGGCCGAGGAGCGCGTCAGGTGGTAGAACATCACGACCCCCACGACCCCGCCTCTCCTTCACTCTGTCCAAATATCCCGGGGTCCGGGGCAGAGCCCCGGCGCGCGGCCACCCGGCCGCCGCCTGCCCTTCGGCGCACCGGGCGGCCGACCCGCCCGGCGCAGACTGCCTCACTTCTCCAGCATGTCCCGGACCAGCCGGTCGAGCGAGAGCACCCCCCACCCCGTCGCGCCCTTGGGCGCAAGCGCCGTGTCCGACTTGAGCAGGGCCGTGCCCGCAATGTCGAGATGGATCCACGGCGTCTCGGGCTTGACGAAGCGGCGCAGGAAATGCGCGGCCGTGATCGAGCCCGCCTCGCGCCCGGTCGAGTTGCGCATGTCGGCGATCCGCGACTTCAGCATCTCGTCATAGCGCTCGCCCATCGGCATCCGCCAGGCGCCCTCGCCCTCGCTCTGCGCCGCCTTCAGGAAGGCCGCGCAGAAGGCGTCGTCGTTCGAGAAGACGCCGGTGTTCTCATGGCCCAGCGCCACGATGATCGCGCCCGTCAGCGTGGCCAGATCGATCACGCCCCGCGGGTTGAACCGCTCCTGCGCATACCAGAGCACGTCCGCCAGCACGAGCCGGCCCTCGGCGTCGGTGTTGATGACCTCGATCGTGTCGCCCTTCATCGAGCGCACAACGTCCCCCGGCCGCTGGGCATTCCCGTCGGGCATGTTCTCGACGATGCCCACCAGCCCCACGACATTGGCGCGGGCCTTGCGCATGGCCAGCGTGCGCATCACGCCCGCCACTACCGCGGCCCCGCCCATGTCCATCGTCATGTCCTCCATGCCGGCGGCGGGCTTGATCGAGATCCCCCCGGTGTCGAACACCACCCCCTTGCCCACGAGGGCGAGCGGCACCTGATCCTCGGGCCCGCCCTTCCACTGCATGACCACGAGCTTCGAGGGGTGCTCGGACCCCTGCCCCACGCCCAGAAGCGCGCGCATCCCGAGCTTTTCCATATCCTCTTCCTCGAGGATCTCGACCTCGAGGCCCAGCTCGTGCATCGCCGCAAGGCGCGCGGCGAAGTCGAAGGTCGAGAGCACGTTGGCGGGCTCGTTCACCAGATCGCGGGTGAAGAAGATGCCCTCGGCCAGCGCGGCCATCGGGCCCGCCTCGGCGGCGACCTGCTCGGGGTTGGCGACCATCATCGTCACCGGGCCGGGCAGGGTCTTCTCGCCGGTCTTGTGCGGGGTGAAGTCATAGGCCCGAAGCGCGATGCCGAACGAGACCTCGGCCGCGCGCTGGATCGTGTCGGCCAGCACCAGCGTCCCCGCCTTCGAAAGCGACCGGCCGATGGCGCCGCCCGCCTTGCGCGCGGTGGCCACATCGCAGCGCCGGTCCAGCTTGACCAGCTGGACCGCATCCGCGGCCATGCCGGCGGGAAAGCCCAGCTCCATCGCCTCGCCCGGCTTGAGCTTGCCGAACGCCTCGGACGCCGCCGCCCGCTCGAGCGCGCCGCGCATCAGCCGGTTCACGCGTTTTGCGGCCGCGCCCATCGCGCCCCCTTCGCCGGCGAAGACGACGATGCGCCCCGCGCTCGTGGCAAGCGCCTCGAGATCGGCGCCCTGGAACTGGATGGGAACAGGATGGGTCATGACGAAACTCCGATGCAACGTCTCGGCGCCGGGGCGCCGCTGGTGGCGGGCACAGGGGCGCGGGCGGCCGAAGCCGGCCCCCGCGCGCCCGGGCCTCTGTGGCGCGAGGCTAGCCCCTGCCCCGTCCGAGCGCCAGATACCAGTTTTCCCCGGCGGCGTTTTCCGGTAGCGTCCGCCAAACCCCGGGGACAACGGACAGGAAGTGCGAGGCGTGTCTAGATTCGACAGATATCTCCTGTCGCAACTGGTGGCGCTGTTCGGCTTCTTCTCGCTCGTGCTGGTGCTGGTCTACTGGATCAACCGCGCCGTGGGCCTGTTCGACGACCTGATCTCCGACGGCCAGTCGGCGCTCGTCTTTCTCGAATTCTCGCTGCTGGCCCTGCCGAACGTGATCCGGCTCGTGCTGCCGCTCTCGGCCTTTGCGGCCACGATCTACATCGTGAACCGCCTCAGTCAGGAATCCGAGCTGGTGGTGATGCAGGCCACGGGCTTTTCCGCCTTCCGCCTCGCGCGTCCGGTGATCTGGTTCGGGCTGATCGTGGCGATGATGATGATCGTCCTGATGAACCTGCTCGTCCCGGCAAGCCGGGCCACGCTCTCCGCCCGCTCGGCCGAGATTTCCGAGAACGCGACCGCCCGCTTCCTGCGCGACGGCGAGTTCCTGCACCCCGTCCGGGGCGTGACGCTCTATATCCGCGAGATTTCCGAGACGGGCGAGCTGAACGACCTGCTGCTCGTGGACGATCGCAACCGCGCGCGTTCCACGATCTACACCGCGCGCCGGGCGCTTCTGGTGCGGACCGAGACGACGCCGCGGCTGCTGATGATCGACGGCAGCGCCCAGACCCTCACGCGCGAGGGGCGCCGGCTCGAGCTGACCCGGTTTGCCGATGTCACCTATGACCTCGGCGCCTTCATGAAGAGCGACGGCCCCAAGCGGCGCGTGCTCGAGGAGCTTTCGACGCCCGACCTGCTCGCACCGACCGAGGCGCTTCTGACCGAGACCCGGTCCACCCGCGCCGCGGCTCTCTACGAGGGGCACAGCCGGATCGCGCAGCCCTTCCTCGGGCTCGCCTCGTCGCTCATCGGCTTTGCGGCGCTGCTTCTGGGCAGCTTCAGCCGATTTGGCCTGTGGTGGCAGATCCTCTTTGCGGTCGTGCTGCTGATCGTGGTCCAGACGATCAATGTGGCGGCCTCGGGTGCGGGCGTGACGGACGAGGCCCTCTGGCCGCTCGCCTATGCGGCCCCGGTGGTCGGGCTGCTGATCGGGATCCTGCTCCTGTGGATCGCGCAGCGGCCGCGCCGGCTGCGGCGCGCCCTCATGGGGGCCTTCGCCTCATGATCCTGTCGCGCTACATCGCCCGGCGCTTCCTGCGCATGGTGTTCATCGTCTTTCTGGTGTTCTTCGGCCTGATGATGCTGATCGACGTGCTCGACCAGATGCGCAGGTTCTCGGACGAGGGGATCACGCTGGTGCAGGCGGGGCTCCTGTCGCTTCTGCGGGTGCCGGCGACGATCTACACCATCCTGCCGCTCATCGTGATCCTTGCGGCGGTGGCGCTCTTCCTCGGGCTTGCCCGGACGAGCGAGCTGGTCGTGGTGCGGGCGGCGGGCCGGTCGGGGCTGCGCTTCCTCGTGGCGCCGATGGTGGTGGCGCTGGCAATCGGGGCGACGGCCGTGGCCGTCCTCAATCCGATCGTGGCCGGGACCTCGCGCCAGTATGACGCGGTGGCAAGCCGGCTCGCGCGCGGCGAGGCGAGCATCCTGTCGATCTCGGAAGAGGGCCTGTGGCTTCGGCAGGGCGGCGCGGACGGACAGACGGTGATCCATGCCGCGCGCTCGAACACCGACGGGACGCGGCTTTACGCGGTGACCTTCCTCACATTCGACGGCGACGGCCTGCCGCGGAGCCGGGTGGCCGCCGAACAGGCCGCGCTCGAAACCGGCTACTGGCAGCTTTCGGGCGCCAAGAGCTGGGACCTGACGCTGGCCAATCCCGAGGCGTCGGCCAACCTCGAGGGCAACCTGCGCGTGCCCTCCGACCTCACGCGCGAGGGCATCCAGGACAGCTTCGGCGACCCCTCGGCCATCCCGATCTGGGAGCTTCCGGCCTATGTCGCGGGGCTGGAGCGGGCGGGCTTTTCGGCGCGCAAGCATCGGGTCTGGATGCAGATGGAGCTTGCCCTTCCCTTCATGCTTGCCGCCATGGTGCTCGTGGCCGCGGGCTTCACCATGCGCCACAGCCGCTTCGGCGGCACGGGCCGCATGGTCCTTCTCGCCCTTCTGGGCGGCTTCGGCCTGTTCTTCCTGCGCAACTTCGCGCAAGTGCTGGGAGAGAACGGGCAGATCCCCATCCTGCTTGCCGCCTGGAGCCCGCCGCTGATCGGCGTGATGGGCTCGCTCGGCCTGCTGCTGCATCTCGAGGACGGCTGATGCGCCTTCTGCGGAGTTTCCTTCTCTGTGCCACCATCCTTGCGCCGCTGCCCGCGGCCGCGCAGGACAAGGCCACGCTCGTGGCCGACAGCCTGTCGATCATGAACGAGACGACGCTGGTGGCCGAGGGTCATGTCGAGGTGCTGTTCCGGGGCACGCGGCTCAAGGCTTCGCGCGTCCTCTACGATCAGGCGCAGGACAGGCTGACGATCGACGGCCCCATCGTGCTGGACAGTGGCGAGGGCCAGCTCGTCCTTGCCGAACAGGCCGCGCTGTCGGGCGATCTGACCAATGGCGTGCTCACGAGCGCGCGGCTCGTGCTGGACCAGCAACTCCAGCTTGCCTCCTCCGAGATCGCGCGGGTGGGCGACCGCTACACCACGCTCGGCCGAACGGTGGCCTCGTCGTGCCGGATCTGCGCGGAAAACCCGGTGCCGCTGTGGGAGGTGCGCGCCCGGCGTGTCGTGCATGACGAGGCCGAGCAGATGATCCACTTCGATCATGCCACGCTGAGGATCGCTGGCGTTCCGGTGGCCTATGTGCCCCGCCTGCGCATTCCCGACCCGACGCGCGACCGCGCCACGGGCTTCCTGCGCCCCGAGCTGCTCACCACGAGCCAGCTCGGCACGGGCCTCCGGGTGCCCTACTTCATCGCCCTGGGCGACAGCCGTGACGTCACGCTCCTGCCGCAGGTCACGACCAAGGGCGGCCGCACGCTGGGCCTGCGCTACCGCGAGGCGCTGTCCTTCGGCTCGATCGAGATCGAGGGGGCCACCTCGCGCGACGAGATCCTGCCCGACGATCGCCGCGGCTACCTGTTCGCGCGCGGGACGTTCGGCCTGCCGCGTGACTTCACCCTCAACTTCCAGTTCGAGGAGGTCAGCGACCGCGCCTATTACCTCGACTATGGCCTCGGCGAGAAGGACAGGCTGGCCTCGGGCTTCGAGATCAGCCGCGCGCGCCGCAACGAGTTCATCTCGGGCCGGTTGCTGAAGTTCCGTACGCTCCGCGAGGATGAGAGCAACGCGACGATCCCCTCGCTCGTCGCCGACGCCACCTTCCATCGGCGCTTCGGCTTCGGCCCCCTGGGCGGCGAGGGCGGACTCCGACTCACGACCCACAGCCACCGGCGCGAGTCGCGGAACCCGAACGACCTCGACGGCGACGGGATCGCCGAAGGACGCGACATGTCGCGCCTGTCGGTTCTGGTGGACTGGCGGCGCAACTGGAGGCTCGGCGGCGGCATCCTCGGCGCGGCACTGGCCGAGTTCGGGGCAGACACCTACGACATCAGCCAGGACGCCGAGTGGCAGGGCTCGGACACGCGCATCCACGGCGCCGCCGGGATCGAGCTGCGCTGGCCCTGGGTGCGCAACATGGCCAGCGGGACCAGCGACGTGATCCAGCCGGTGCTGCAGGTGGTCTGGGCCGACAGGTCGGACGCCCGCGTGCCGAACGAGGATTCGGTCCTGGTCGAGTTCGACGAAGGCAGCCTCTTCTCGCTGGACCGCTTCCCCGGCTGGGACGCGACAGAGGACGGAACCCGCGCCGCGCTCGGGATCAACTGGACGCGCTACGCGGCCTCGGGCTGGTCCCTCGGCGCCACGGTGGGTCAGGTGGTCTGGCAGGACGCGGACCCGAACTTCTCGGCCGCTTCGGGCTTCGACGGCAGCCAGTCCGACTGGCTGGCCGCGCTGCAGCTGAACCTGCAGGACGGCCTGTCGCTCACCCAGCGCACGATCATCGACGAGACCTTCGGCGTGACCAAGGCCGAGTGGCAGATCGACCTGTCGCGCGACCGCTACGGGATCTCGTCGCGCTATGTCCGCATCCGCGAGAGCGAGCAGGAGGCGCGCCCGGACCCGATCGAGGAACTGGCGCTGGCCACCCGCTACCGGCTGACCGACGCCTGGTCGGCCAGCGCGGCGGGCCGCTACGACTTCGAGGCCGATCGGACGGCGCGCGCCGGGTTCGGGCTCGAGTTTCGGAACGAGTGCCTGAAGCTGGATCTTTCCCTCTCGCGTCGGTTCACATCCTCGACTAGTGTGACGCCGAGCACGGATTTCGGCCTGTCGGTCGATCTGATCGGCTTCGGCAGCGGAGTGACACCCGGCCCCTCGCGGGTCTGCCGCAGGTGAGGCAGCGGGCGGGACATGTCGCGGATGCGGCCAACGAGGCCGGACCATCGGGGCCAAGCGCCCCGGACCACGGGACCAAGAGCAGAAGACGGCTGACGGACAGATGAAGACCTTCGTTTCCCATTGCCTCGCCTTCGTCATGGCGTCAGGCCTGACCTTCGCCAGCGCCGTCGATGCGCCGGCGCAGAACCTCTTCGCGCCGCGCCTTGTCGTGAACGACCGGGTCATCACCAACTACGAGTTCGAGCAGCGCGTCCGCTTCCTGACGATCCTCGGGGCCACCGGCGACATCGAGAAGCAGGCGATGGACGCGCTCATCGACGACAAGATCCGCCTCGAGGCGGCCGAGCGCGCGGGCCTGAAGGCGACCGAGAGCCAGGTCGCCGCGGGGATGGAGGAGTTCGCAGGCCGTGCGAACCTCTCGGCCGAGGCGTTCGTCGCAGAGCTGGGCAAGGCGGGCGTCGCGCCGGAGACCTTCCGCGATTTCGTGCATGCGGGCCTCGTGTGGCGGGAACTGATGCGCGCCCGGTTCGGGGCGGAAGCCCGCCCCTCCGACACGGCGATCGACCGGGCGATCACCCGGCAGACACGGCGCGCCACGATCCGGCTGCTGCTCTCCGAGATCATCATCCCCGCCCCGCCCGGCCAGGAGGCCGATGCGCTGGCGCTCGCCCGCGAGATCAGCCGGACCGCGCGCGGCGAGACCGCCTTTGCGCAGGCCGCGCGCTCCTACTCGGCCTCGTCCTCGGCCGAGCGGGGCGGACGCATCGACTGGGTGCCGCTGCAGAACCTTCCGCCGACCCTGGGCCCGCTGCTTCTGACCCTGTCGCCCGGACAGGTGAGCGATCCGCTGAAGATCCCCAATGCGGTGGCCCTGTTCCAGGTTCGCGCGATCGACGAGACGAGCGAGCCAGCCCCGGCGGGCATCGAGGTGGAATATGCCGAGCTGTTCCTGCCCGACGACGGCGACTTTGCCGGACAGCTGGGCCGCATCACCACCCGGGCCGACGATTGCGACGACCTCTACACCGTGATGCGGGGCGCGTCCGAACAGCAGTTGCGCCGCGTGACGCTGCCGCTTGCGCAGGTGCCGCAGGATGTGGGGCTGGAACTGGCCCGCCTTGACGCGGGCGAGATCTCGACCTCTGTCACGCCCGGCGGCGCGCGCCGCGTGCTCATGCTCTGCGCGCGTCGGCCGATCACGGAAGAGCCGATCAACCGCAACCGGATCGCGCAGGCGCTGGTGAACCAGACGATCTCGGCGGCCGCCGACGCCTATCTGGCCGATCTGCGCGCCAACGCGCTCATCCGCGAGCCGTGATCGCGCCGATCGCCCTCACCTGCGGCGAGCCTGCGGGCATCGGACCCGAGATTGCGGTCAAGGCGCGCCAGGCGCTTGGCGCGCGGGTGCCCTTCTTCTGGATCGGCGATCCCGCGCACCTGCCCGAGGGCAGCCTCTGGCAGGGGATCTCGGCCCCGTTCGAGGCGGCCGATGTGCCGACCGCGGCCCTGCCGGTGCTGTTGCACCGCTTTCCCGATCCGCAGGCTCCGGGCGTGCCCACGCCGGGCAATGCGGCGGAAGTGGTGGCGGTGATCGCCCGGGCCGTCTCGCTCGTGCAGTCGGGCGCGGCTTCGGCGGTCTGCACGGCGCCGATCCACAAGAAGGCGCTGAAGGACGGGGCGGGATTCGCCTTTCCCGGCCATACGGAATATCTCGCGTCGCTGGCCGGGGTCGGGCAGGTGGTGATGATGCTGGCCTGTCCGGGCCTGCGGGTGGTGCCGGCGACCATCCACATTCCGCTGTCGGACGTTCCCGAACAGCTGACGCAACCCCTGCTGGAGGAGGTGCTGCGGATCACGCACGCCGCGCTCGGCCGTGACTTCGGGCTGGACCGGCCGCGGATCTGGGTGACGGGCCTCAACCCCCATGCCGGAGAGGGCGGCGCCATGGGGCGCGAGGATCTTGACGTGATCGCGCCCGTGCTGGAGCGGCTTCGCGCCGAGGGGCTGGACCTGACCGGCCCGCTGCCGGCCGACACGATGTTCCATGCCGGCGCACGGGCCCGTTACGACTGCGCGGTGGCGATGTATCACGACCAGGCTCTGATCCCGATCAAGACCATCGACTTCGCCGGCGGGGTGAACGTGACGCTGGGGCTGCCCTTCATCCGCACTTCGCCCGATCATGGCACGGCCTTCGACATCGCGGGCCGCGGGGTGGCCGATCCGTCGAGCCTTGTGGCGGCGCTGGAGATGGCGGCCACCATGGCGCGAGCGCGGCGCTGAGGACAGCGCGGCGGGGGTTTTGCACCCCCGCACCCCCGCAGGATATTTGGACAGAGTGAAAGAGGCGGAGGCAGACATTGGCCGCGATTGACGGGCTGCCGCCCTTGCGCGAGGTGATCCGGGCGCATGGGCTGTCGGCGAAGAAACAGCTGGGGCAGAACTTCCTGCTCGACCTGAACCTGACGGCCAAGATCGCGCGGCTGGCGGGCGATCTGAAGGGATCGGACGTGCTGGAGGTGGGGCCCGGGCCGGGCGGTCTCACGCGCGGGTTGCTGGCCGAGGGCGCGCGGCGCGTGCTGGCCATCGAGAAGGATGCGCGCTGCCTGCCGGCGCTGGCCGAGGTGGCGGCGGCCTGGCCGGGGCGCCTCGAGGTGCTGAACGCCGATGCGCTCGAGGTGGATGTGGCCGCGCGGCTGACGCCGCCGATCCGCATCGTGGCGAACCTGCCCTACAATGTCGGGACCGAGTTGCTGACGCGCTGGCTCTCGTCGGACTGGCCGCCGTTCTGGGAGAGCCTGACGCTGATGTTCCAGAAGGAGGTGGCCGAGCGGATCGTGGCGCGGCCGGGCTCGAAGGCCTACGGGCGTCTGGCGCTCCTGTCGCAGTGGCGGACCGAGCCGAAGATCGTGCTGACGTTGCCGCCCGAAGCCTTCACCCCGCCGCCGGCCATTCATTCGGCGGTGGTGCATTTCACCCGGCTTGCAGGGCCGCGCTATCCGGCCGATGCGGCCGTGCTGTCGCGGGTCACGGCCATGGCCTTCAACCAGCGGCGCAAGATGCTCCGGTCGAGCCTGAAGGGGCTCGTGCCCGACATCGAGACGGTGCTGCGCGATGCGGGCATCGAGCCCACGCAGCGCGCGGAAGAGCTGTCACTGGAGGCCTTCTGCGCGCTTGCCCGGCGGGTGGCGGGCTGAGGTTCGGCGGGGCGGCCTGGCACGCCCCGCCTTCTGTCATTCCGCGGCTTCGCGGGGGCCGTCGCCGTCGGGCGAGCCATCGCCATCCTCGCGCGCCTTCGGCTTGCGGGGGCCGCGCGGCCGACGCGGGCGGTCGGCCTTGGGCTCGGGGTTCGGGGCGTCGGGGGTCTTTTCGGCGGCCGGCTCGGACGGGCCGTCGGCCTGGGGCGCGGCCGGCTGCTCGGAAGGCTCGGACCGGCGGCGCTGGGCCGGGCGGTGCCGCGGGCGCGCCTCGGGCGTCTCGACGAGGCCGGTCTCTTCCTCGGCATTCTCGGAAAGGTCGATCACCGCATGCGAGCTGGCGGGCGCCTCGGCCGGTTGCGGCTGAGGCTGGGCCTCGGGGCGCGGTTCGCGCTCGGGGCGGGGCTGGTCCTGCCGGTCGTCGCGGCGCTCGTCGCGCGGCCGGTCGTGTCGGTGGTTGCCCTGCTGGGGCTGGCCGCCCTGGCCCTGGTTGTTCTGGTTCTGCTGATGCTCGGCCCGGCGGTTCTCCTGCTCGGCGGCCAGCTCGCGCTGCGCCTCGCCCAGAAGCCGGGTGTAATGCTCGGCATGCTGCAGGAAATTCTCGGCCGCCACCCGGTCGTTCGACAGCTGGGCGTCGCGGGCGAGGAACAGATATTTCTCGATGATCTGCGCCGGGGTTCCCCGCACCTTGCCCTCAGGACCGGAGCTGTCAAACACGCGGTTGACGATATTGCCGAGGCTGCGCGGGCGGTTCGATTTCGAACGCGAGCGGGACTTGGAGGATCTCATCTTGTCCTTGTATCCAGATGATCTGGCCCTGCCGGTATGCTGCAGCCCTGCGGTGGCCGCTCCCGGTGGCTCGAAATCCGATCCGGGGCATAACGTGCATTTCAGGCTTGGCCGCGCGGAGAACGATCACGGGTAAGGCGGACCATCCCCTCGGCGCATGTCCGAGTAATCATGCCGCCGGGTGGCTGGCAAGGGAAAAATGGGGAGCAAGCCCGGAATCGGCAAGGGGCGCGACCAATTGACCAAGGCCGGACACGGCGATGGATGGGTCAGACGGCGGGAAGGCGCGCAGAAACCAGCCGGTCGCGCCCGTCGAGATCCGGCAGGATGCGGACCTCGACGAGACCCGCCGAGGTGCAGAGACCGGCCACGTCGGCGCCCTGCCCCGCCCCGATCTCGAGAAGGAGGCGGCCGCCCGTCGCCAGATGGGCGGGCGCGCCGGCGGTGATGGCGCGGTAGGCGTCGAGGCCGTCGCCCTCGGGGGTCAGGGCCATGCGGGGCTCCCAGGCGCGGACTTCGGGCGCGAGGTCGGCCATTTCGTGGGCGGCGATGTAGGGCGGGTTGGACAGGATCAGGTCGAACCGCTCGGGGACGGCGGCGAACCAGTCCGAACGGCGGCAGTCCAGCCGGTCCGCGACGCCGAGGGCACGGGCGTTGTCTTGGGCCACCGCCAGCGCGGCGGGCGAGAGGTCGGTGGCCACGCCGCGCGCGGCCCGACGTTCGGCCAGCAGGGTGATCGCGATGCAGCCGGTGCCGGTGCCAAGGTCGAGGAGCGAGGCGAAGGGGGCGGCCAGCGCCGCCTCGATCAGGCACTCGGTCTCGGGGCGGGGGTCGAGCGTGTCCGGCGTGACGCGGAACGGGCGGCCCCAGAAGAGGCGTTCGCCCACGATCTGCGCCACGGGCTGACGGGCGCTGCGGGCGGCAAGCGCGGCCTCGAAGCGGGTTGCGGCCTCGGGCAGAAGCGGGTCCGACAGGTGGAGCGTCATGCGGTCCGGGGCAATCCCGAGCGCGTGGGCAAGGAGGCGGCGGGCGTCGCGCGGGGCATCCTCCACGCCCGCGGCCTGCAGGCGCGCGATCGCGGCGCGCAGCACGTCGGCCGCCCTCATGCCTCCATCTCGGCCAGACGCGCGGCCTGATCGTGCGCCGTCAGCGCGGCGATGACCTCGGCCAGTTCGCCGGCCATGATCTGCGGCAGGGCGTAGAGCGTGAGGTTGATGCGGTGGTCGGTCATCCGTCCCTGCGGGAAATTGTAGGTGCGGATGCGCTCGGACCGGTCCCCGGACCCCACCTGCGCCTTGCGGTCGGCCGAGCGGGCCTCGGCCAGCCGCTGCCGTTCGAGGTCGTAGAGCCGGGCGCGCAGCACCTGCATCGCGATCTCGCGGTTGCGGTGCTGCGACTTTTCCGAGGAGGTGACCACGATGCCGGTGGGCAGGTGGGTGATGCGCACCGCCGAATCCGTGGTGTTGACATGCTGGCCGCCCGCCCCCGAGGAGCGCATCGTGTCGATGCGGATGTCGGCGGCGGGGATGTCGATATCGACCTCCTCGGCCTCGGGCAGGACCGCGACGGTCGCGGCCGAGGTGTGGATCCGGCCCTGCGCCTCGGTCTCGGGCACGCGCTGGACACGATGGACGCCGGATTCGTACTTGAGTCGGGCGAAGGCGCCCTCGCCCTCGATCCGGGCGGTGGCCTCGCGGATGCCGCCGAGCTCGGAGGAGGCGAGGTCGAGAAGCTCGAACCGCCAGCCCTGCGCCTCGGCGTACCGCTGATACATGCGCAGCAGGTCACCGGCGAAGAGCGCGGCTTCCTCTCCGCCCGTGCCGGGGCGGATCTCGAGGATGGCGGGACGCGCATCGGCCGCGTCGCGGGGCAGCAGCGCCAGACGGAGCGCCTGCTCCATCTCGGGGATGCGGGCGCGCAGGCGGGGCAGCTCATCCTCGGCCAGGGCCCGCATCTCGGGATCGGCGAGCATGGCCTCGGCCTCGGCCAGATCCTCGAGCGCGGTGCGATAGGCGGCGATTTCGGCCACGACCGGCTTCAGTTCGGCGTATTCGCGCGAAAGGGCGGCAATCTCGGCGGGGGCGGCGCCGGCCGAGAGACGCGCCTCGAGGAACTCGAAGCGGCGGACGATCTGGAGAAGGCGGTCCATCGGCACCATGGGGGCGGTTTGTCCTGCGGATCGGCCGTGGTCAAGGGGTCAGGTGCGGTGGGCGGCCGCGAGGTGCGCCCCTTGGGAGCTGCCGGAGCGGGGGGCTGTCTGCCCCCCGGCCACCCCTGCGGGGCGGCTCCCCCCGAGGATATTTGAGCAAGAGTGAAACTCAGGAGCGGAGACGGGCCAGCCACTCCTGGCCGCGGGCGCGGTTCACGCCGAGGTCGCTCTTGCCGAAGCGCGAGCGGGCGAAGAGCGTGACATCGGTGCCGCCGTCCTCGGCCGCGACGAGGCGGACGGAGGTGAAGTCGGGAAAGCCCCACCATTTCGTCCGGGTGATCCAGGTGCGGTGGAAGCCCTCGCCCGCGATGGGTCTTGTGCGGGGCCAGTCGGCGGCGACGGTCTCGAGCCGCGCCGCCACCTGATCGGGTGGCAACGCCAGATGCAGCGGCTCGACGTCGCCCCCCGGAGCCGCGAGGAAGCTGTTGTCGGCGCCGCGCGCGGTGACCGTGGTGGGATCGACGTGCCAGGCCGCGGGATCGTTCGGCGAGAAGCGCACATAGGCCATCAGGCCGCCTGCGAGCACGACGAGGGCAAAAAGCAGGTAGCTCATCCGTTTCATTCCTTGCGCCTTCTCCAACCATAGAGACAGATCAACTCGTAGGCTACATGGGCCCCCGCGACGGCGGTGATGCCGGTGGGGTCGTAGGGGGGCGAGACCTCGACCACATCGCCGCCCACGAGGGCGACGCCGGCCAGATCGCGCAGGATGGCGGCCGCCTGCCAGGAGGCGAGCCCGCCCCAGACCGGGGTGCCGGTGCCGGGGGCGAAGGCCGGGTCGAGCGCGTCGATGTCGAAGGTCAGATAGACCGGATGCGCGCCCACGATGTCGCGCACGCGCGTTGCGATCGCGGCGGGGCCCTGCTCGTGCACGGTGCGCGCGTCGATCACGTTCATGCCGAGCCAGTCCGGCGTGTCGGTGCGGATGCCCACCTGGACCGAGCGGGCGGGATCGACGAGACCCTCCTTCACGGCCTTGTACATGAAGGTGCCGTGGTCGATGCGGCCGGGGTCGTCATCGACCCAGAGATCGGAATGGGCGTCGAACTGGACGACCGAAAGCAGGCCGAAGACCGCCGCATGGGCGCGCAGGATCGGCAGCGTGATCGAATGATCGCCGCCAAGCGTGATCGCCCCCGCCCCTGCGGCGAGGATACCCGCGACATGGGCGGTGAGGCGGCCGGGGAAATCCGCGGTCCGGGCGTAGTCGAAGGCGAGGTCGCCGTAATCGACCACCGTCATCGTCTCGAGCGGGTCGAAGCCCCAGCCGAAGGGCCGGTCGTAGGGCTGGAGGGTCGAGGCCTCACGGATCGCGCGGGGGCCGAAGCGGGTGCCGGTGCGATTCGTCACCGCCTGGTCGAAGCCGACGCCGGTGATCGCCAGATCGACGCCCGTCAGGTCCTTGGTGTAGCGGCGGCGCAGGAAGCTCGTGGCACCGGCGAAGGCGTTCTCGCAGGCGTAGCCGCGGGCGTCGGCCCGGGTGAAGGCCACGTCCACTTCGTTCTTCGCATCTTCCAGTGCCATCTGTCTCGCCTCGATCCGCCACTGGCGGGCAGTCTATCCAAGCCGGCGCGGGGCGCCAGCCCTCGCGAGGGTGGCCCCCTGCGCTGCGCGGCGGCTTGCGCAGCAGCCGGGGACGGCCTCAGGCGCAGGGGCCGCGGGCGGCGGCCTCACGCCTCGAGCGGCTGGGCGCGTTCGACCAGTCGGGCGAAGAAGCTGGCGCCCAGAGGGGCGGCCTCGTCGTTGAAATCATAGGCCGGATGGTGCAGCCCCGCCCCCGGCCCGATCCCGAGGAAGAGGTAGGCGCCGGGGCGCGCCTCGAGCATGTAGGCGAAATCCTCGGAGCCCATCTCGCGGTTGGCGTTGGCCTCGACGCCGGCCTCGCCCGCGATCTCGGCGGCCACGTCGGCGGCGAAGGCGGCCTTGGCCGGGTCGTTCACCGTGGGCGGGTAGCCCAGCTCGTAGTCGATCTCGACCCGCACGCCGTAGGCCGCCGCATGGCCCTCGACAATCTCGTGGAAGCGCCGGCGGACGAGCTCGCGCACCTCGGGGGTGAAGGTGCGGATCGTGGCGCAGAACCAGCCGTCCTCGGGGATGATGTTCGAGGCGGTCCCGGTGTGGATCTGGGTCACCGACAGGACAAGATCGTCGAGCGTGTAGAGGTTGCGCGAGATGATGGTCTGCAGCGCCGAGACCATGCCGACGATGGCCACGACCGGATCGACCGTCTCGTGCGGCGTGGCGCCGTGGCCTCCCTTGCCGATCACCCGGACCGTGGCCGTATCGACCGCCGCCATCAGCGGCCCGGGCGCGGTGACGAAGCGGCCGAGCGGCACGTTCGGCGCGTTGTGGATGCCATAGACCTCGCGGATGGCGAAACGGTCCATCACGCCCTCGCGCACCATGACCTCGCCGCCGCCGCCGTCCTCTTCGGCGGGCTGGAACATCAGCGCGACGCGCCCCGCGAACCGCCGCGTCTCGGCCAGGTAGCGGGCGGCGCCGAGCAGCATCGTCACATGGCCGTCATGGCCGCAGGCGTGCATCCGCCCCGGCACGGTCGAGGCATGATCGGCCCCCGTCAGTTCCTCGATCGGCAGCGCGTCCATGTCGGCGCGCAGGCCGATGGTCGGACCCTCGCCCTGCCCCTCGATGATGGCGACGAGGCCCGAGGTGGCCACGCCCTCGTGGATCTCGTCCACGCCGAACTCGCGCAGACGCTCGGCGATGAAGGCGGCCGTGGCGTGGCAGTCGAACCGCAGCTCGGGGTGGCGGTGGAGATGGCGGCGCCAGACCCTCATCTCCTCCGCGTAGTCGGCGATGCGGTTGATGACGGGCATGAGTGGTCTCCTCGGACTCGGATCAGCGCGCAAGGAAGCCCAATTCCCGCCCGTCCGCAAGGCGCATGGCGCAAGGCCTGCGGCAGGAGCGGTTTACCGCGCCGATCGGGGCCGTTATCCCGGACGCCGTCCCACCAGCGCGAGACCGACCATGTCCGACCCTTTCACCACCGGCCCCGGCCTCCCCCGCCTTCTCGCCATCATGGAGCGCCTGCGCGATCCCGAGCGCGGCTGCCCCTGGGACGTGGAGCAGACCTTCGCCAGCATCGCGCCCTACACGCTGGAAGAGGCGCATGAGGTGGCCGACGCCATCGAGCGCGAGGACTGGGACGACCTGCGGGGCGAGCTGGGCGATCTGCTGCTGCAGACCGTCTTTCACGCCCGCATGGCCGAGGAGCGCGGCCTCTTCGACTTCGAGGCGGTGGCCTCGGGCATCGCCGACAAGATGATCGCCCGGCACCCGCATGTCTTCGGCGACGAATCGCGCGACAAGTCGGCCGAGCAGCAGACCGCCGACTGGGAGCGGATCAAGGCCGCCGAACGGGCGGGGCGGGCGCAGGGAGGCGTGCTCGAAGGTGTCGCGCTGGGGCTTCCGGCGCTGACCCGGGCGGTCAAGCTGCAGAAGCGGGCGGCGCGCGTGGGCTTCGACTGGCCCTCGACGGACGAGGTGGTGGACAAGATCGTCGAGGAGGCGCGCGAGCTGGTCGAGGCGCGCGACACGCTGACCGAGGAAGAGACCTTCGAGGAGTTCGGCGATCTCCTCTTCGTGATCGCCAATCTCGGCCGGCACCTGAAGGTCGATCCCGAGGCTGCGCTCCGCGCCGCCAATGCCAAGTTCACCCGCCGCTTCGAGCGGATCGAGGCGCTGCTGGCGGCCGAGGGCCGCCGACCCGAGGACAGCGATCTGGCCGAGATGGACGCCCTCTGGAACCGCGCCAAGGCGGAGGAACGGGAAGGTCAATCCTGATAACTATGCTCAACTATTGACGCGGTGCGACGGTTCGGGGTTAATGCCGCTCGTATCCGACAAAAGAGGTCAACATGCGTCCCGCCATTGCATCTTCCATCGCCCTCGCGCTTTGCACGACCGCGCTGCCTGCCCTGGCCGAGGAGGTGAACATCTACTCGCACCGCCAACCCGAGCTGATTCAGCCGCTGGTGGACGCGTTCAGCGCCGAAACCGGCATCGATGTGAATGTGGCCTTCGTGGACAAGGGGATGGCCGAACGGCTGGTGGCCGAGGGCGACCGCTCGCCCGCCGACCTGGTTCTGACCGTGGACATCGCGCGGCTGATGCAGGTGGTGGATGCGGGCGTCACGCAAACCGTCGAGTCCGAGGTGCTGGACGCCAACATCCCCGAGTCGTTCCGCGATCCCGAGGGCCACTGGTTCGGCCTGACCAGCCGGGCGCGCATCGTCTATGCCTCGAAGGAGCGCGTGGCCGACGGCGAAGTCACCACCTACGAGGATCTCGCCTCGGAGAAGTGGAAGGGCCGGATCTGCACGCGCTCGTTCACCAACGATTACAACGTGGCGCTCACGGGGGCGGTGCTCGCCCACCACGGCGCCGAGGCCGCGCGGAGCTGGCTCGAGGGCGTGAAGGCCAACCTCGCCAAGAAGCCCGAGGGCGGCGACCGCGATCAGGTGAAGTCGATCTGGGCGGGCGAGTGCGACATCAGCCTCGGAAACACCTACTACATGGGCCAGATGGCCAATGATCCCGAACAGAAGGAATGGGCCGACTCGGTCCGTATCACCTTCCCGACCTTCGAGGGTGGCGGCACGCACATGAACATCTCGGGCGTGGCCATGACCAGGGCCGCTCCGAACCGCGAGGCGGCGCTGAAGCTGATGGAATGGCTGACCTCGGACGAGGCGCAGCGGATCTACGCCGAGACCAACCACGAATTCCCGGTCAAGGAAGGCGTCGCCCGCTCGGAGCTGGTGCAGAGCTGGGGCGAGTTCACGCCGGACGAGATCGGCCTCGCCGAAGTGGCGGCGCAGCGGGCCGAGGCGCTCAAGCTGATCGAATCGGTGAACTTCGACGGCTGAGGCTGCACCCACCCAATGAACCGGATGGCGGCCGACGGATCGGCCGCCATTTTCACGTTTCCCCGACCGGGGACCGACCGCAAGGAGAGCCCATGACCACGCCCCGCCGGATCATCATCGACACCGACCCCGGACAGGACGACGCCGTGGCGATCCTGCTGGCGCTGGCAAGCCCCGAGCTTGAGGTGCTGGGCATCACGGCGGTTGCGGGGAACGTGCCGCTGCCGCTCACGCAGAAGAACGCCCGGATCATCTGCGAGATCGCCGGGCGGACCGACATTCCGGTCTTTGCCGGCTGCGACGCGCCGCTCGTGCGCAAGCTGGTGACGGCCGAGCATGTGCATGGCAAGACCGGCCTCGACGGCCCCGCCCTGCCCGATCCGACCATGCCGCTTCAGGACCGGCACGCCGTCGATTTCCTGATCGAGACGCTGCGCACCGAGCCCGAGGGCAGCGTCACCCTCTGCCCGCTGGGCCCGCTCACCAACATCGCCACCGCCCTGCAGCGCGCGCCCGACATCGCGCCGCGCATCCGCGAGATCGTCCTGATGGGAGGCGCCTATTTCGAGGTCGGCAACATCACCCCCTCGGCCGAGTTCAACATCTATGTCGATCCCGAGGCCGCCGCGATCGTCTTCGGGGCGGGGGTGCCTCTGGTCGTCATGCCACTCGACGTCACCCACAAGGCCCTGACCAGCCCCGCGCGCGTGCGCCGCTTCCGCGAGATGGGCACCCGGCCGGGGCGGATGGTGGCCGAGTGGACCGACTTCTTCGAGCGGTTCGACCGCGAGAAATACGGGGCGGAGGGCGCGCCGCTGCACGATCCCTGCGTGATCGCATGGCTGCTGAACCCCGACCTCTTCCTCGGGCGGCACATCAATGTCGAGATCGAGACCGAGGGCCGCTTCACGACCGGCATGACGGTGGCCGACTGGTGGCGGGTCAGCGACCGGGCGCCGAACGCGCTCTTCATGCGCGACCTCGACACCGACGGGTTCTTCGACCTCCTTACCGAGCGGATCGCGCGGCTCTGACCCTGCCCGGTGGATAGCCGGCCGCGCCCCTCGACTTCAGGAGGCGGGCAGCGTCACGATGAACCGGCTGCCCTTGCCCAGTTCGCTCTCGATCCGAAAGCGGCCGCGGTGGCGGTTCACGATATGCTTGACGATGGCGAGGCCGAGCCCCGTCCCGCCCTTCTCGCGCGAGCGGTGGTTGTCCACGCGGTAGAACCGTTCGGTGAGACGCGGAAGGTGAATCGCGTCGATCCCCTCGCCGCGGTCCACCACCTCGATCCGCACGGCCGGCCCAAGCCGCGCCAGCCCGTCGGGGTCGCGGGCCACCTCGACGGTCACGAGCTTGCCCGAGGCGCCGTATTTCACCGCATTCTCGATCAGGTTGTGGAAGACCTGCGTCAGCTGGTCGGCGTCGCCCGGCAGGGGGAGGTGCCCGGTCTCGCCGGTGCGCTCGATCGCGACGCCCGCCGCCTCGGCCATCGGCCGCAGTGCGGCCACCGCCTGACCGATCACGGCCGAGACATCGACCTGCGTGACCGGCCGCACCCGCTCTTCGGCCTCCACCCGGCTGAGCGAGAGGAGATCCTGCACCAGACGGTTCATGCGGCCCGCCTCGCGCGCCATGATCGCAAGAAACCGCGCGCGGGCCGCCGGATCCTCGCGCGCGGCGCCCTGCAGCGTCTCGATGAAGCCGAGCAGCGCGGTCAGCGGCGTGCGCAACTCGTGGCTCACGTTCGCCACGAAGTCGCGGCGGATTGCGCCCATCTGTTCCTGCTCGGTGATGTCCTCGAAGGCGCAGAGCGCGCACCGTTCGCCCGCCACCGGCACCGGCGTCACCGTCACCCGGTAGGTCACCTCGCGCGAGGGGCCGGTGATGATGTGGCGCGCCCGTCCCGGCCGATCGAGCCGGAGCGCCCCCTCGATCGCGTCCAGCAACGCCGGCTGGCGCATCGCCATGACATAATGCCGGGCCACGCTCGTCGCCCCGAAGAGACGCTGGGCGGGCGCGTTGGCCGACCTGATCCGCTCGTCGGGTCCGATCAGGACGAGCGGCAGCGGCACTCCCTCAAGAAGCTGGGCTGCGTCCTGCTTCTGCATCCTCGTCTCCCGCATGGCTGCGCGTCCTTCCTGCCATGCGATGCGGCCCGGCGCCAGACGGGCCCGCGAGGGGTCGCACCGCGCGGGGCGAGGTGTTGCCTCGCACCCGCAGAAGGCGGCCCCCGGCGGCTGCGAGCCGGGGCCCCCGAGGGTTGGATCAGAGGGCCGTCAGCTCCGCACGAAAGCGGCGGGCATTGGCGGCATAGCCCTCGGCCGAGGCCATGAGGCGGGCACGCTCCTCCTCGGTCAGTTCGCGCACCACCTTGCCCGGAGCGCCCTTGACCAGCGAGAAGTCGGGGATCTCCTTGCCTTCGGTGATCAGAGCGCAGGCGCCGATCAGGCAGAAGCGGCCGATCTTCGCCCCGTTCAGCACCGTGGCGCCCATGCCGATCAGCGAGCCCTCGCCGATGGTGCAGCCGTGCAGCATCGCCTTGTGGCCGATGGTGCAGTTCGCCCCGATTGTCAGCGGAAAGCCCCAGTCGGTGTGCAGAACCGAGTTTTCCTGCACGTTCGAGCCGGCGCCGATCACGATCTCTTCGTTGTCGCCGCGCAGGGTCGAGCCGAACCAGACCGAGCTGCCGGCCTCGAGCACCACCTTGCCGATCACGTTGGCATCGGGTGCGACCCAGGCTTCGGCGTCGATGCGCGGCGCCACGCCGTTCAGTGCATAGATCATCGGGCGTCAAACTCCTTGTTCAGTTCGCGGACGTGATCCACCAGCGCCGGCTGCGTCTCGCGGCGAAGGCGCGTGGCGGACACGATCCGCTTCAGCTTTTCCTCGGTCTCCTGCAGGTCCTCGTTGACTAGCACATAATCGTATTCGGCCCAGTGGCTGATCTCGTCCCGGCTCTTGCGCATCCGGTCACGGATCACCTCGTCGCTGTCCTGCCCGCGGAAGCGCAGCCGTCGCTCGAGTTCCTCGATCGAGGGCGGGAGAATGAAGATCGACAGCACGTCCCGTCCGAGCGACGAGTTGCGGATCTGCTGCGCGCCCTGCCAGTCCACGTCGAAGAGCACGTCGCGTCCGGCCTCGAGCGCCTCGATCACCGGTGCCTTGGGCGAGCCGTAGCAGTTGCCGAAGACCTCGGCATATTCCAGCATCTCGCCACGCTGGACATGGTCGGCGAAGGCCTCCCGCGACAGGAAGTAGTAGTCCCGGCCGTCCACCTCGCCGGGCCGCGGCGGGCGGGTCGTAGCCGAGACCGAGAATCGGATCGTCGGGTCCCAGGCCATCAGCCGCTTGGACAGGGTCGATTTCCCGGCGCCCGAGGGCGAGGAAAGGATGAGGAGAAGTCCGCGCCGCGCCATGGTCACTCCACGTTCTGGATCTGCTCGCGCATCTGGTCAATGACGGTCTTGAGGTCGAGGCCGACCTGCGTCAGCGCCAGCGACTGAGCCTTGGAGCAGAGCGTGTTCGCCTCGCGCATGAATTCCTGCACGAGGAAATCGAGCCGGCGGCCGACCGGGCCGCTCTCGCCCAAGAGGCCCCGGGCCGCGGTCACATGCGCGGCGAGGCGGTCGAGTTCCTCGGTCACGTCCTGCTTGACGGCCAGAAGCGCCAGTTCCTGCGCGACGCGGGTCTCGTCGAGGCCGTCGCCCGCGGCGAGCAGTCGCGCCATGTTTTCGCGAAGCGCGAAGGGTGCGGCCGCGCGCCGGGCCTCGGCCTCGGTGGCGGCGGCGGCGGTCAGGGCCTCGATCCGGTCGAGCTGGGCCGCGATCAGCCGCGCCAGTGCCTCGCCCTCGGTGCGCCGCATGGCCGAGAAGTCCGCCAGCAGCTCGGGCAGTTCGGCCAGGAGCGCCGCACGCAGCGGGCCCGTATCCTCGACCCCCGAGGCCTGTTCCAGCACGCCCCGCAGCCCCAGGACCTCGGTCGCGCTGGCCGGGCGGAGGTCAAGCCCCGTCCCGCGCGCGGCGGCCGCCACTTCGCTCATCGCCCGCAGCACCGCATCGAGCGTCGCCGGATTGACCCGCAGCCCTTCGGAGCCACCCTCGGCCGCCACCTTGAGCGACAGGCTCACGCTGCCCCGGTTGAGCGCCCGGCCGAGTTCGGCCCGGATCGCGGGTTCGAGCCCCTCGATCCAGTCCGGCACCCTGAGGCGCAGGTCCAGCCCCTTGCCATTCACCGCGCGCAGTTCCCACAGCCACGAATGGCCGTGCCCCTGGCCCTTCCGCGTCGCGAAGCCGGTCATCGAGCTGATCATGCAGTCCTCCCCGACCCCCGCCGTTCGTTTACCATCGTCTCAGAATTTTCACCCGGAGATACGAAAGGAGGGGTAGATTAACGTTTGGATAACCATTGCGGCCGGAGCCCGGCTTCGCCCGCAGCGGCGCATAACAGAGCGGCGGATGCGCGGCAACCCGCGCGCAGCCACGGGAAACGGGAGAGAAGTCATGGGCATGAGGATCGGCGGCACCGGCATCGGCCATCCGGGCGGAGGGGGACGCGCGGGCGTCGATCCCGCCGCGCTGCTGGCCGTGCGGAGCTACTGGCACGAGCTGCGCCGCCGCGCGGGCGGCGAGCTGCCCGGTCGCGCTGACATCGACCCCCGGCGCATCGAGGGCGCGCTGGGATGCGCCTTCCTCGCCGAGCGCATCGCGCCGGGCATGGCGCGCTTCCGCCTCGCCGGCATGCATCTGGCCGATCTTCTGGGCATCGACGTGCGGGGCATCCCGATCTCGACCATGTTCGGCTTCGATTCGCGGGACCGTCTGGCCGAGGTTCTGGGGCGCGTCTTCACCGGCCCCGGCGTTGGCGAGGTCTGGATCGAATCGCCGGCTTCGCTCGGGCGGCAGGCTCTTGCGGGGCGGCTCCTGCTGCTGCCCCTGCGATCGGAGGGCGAGCCGCCGATGGTCTTCGGCTGCCTCGTGACCGAAGGGGAGATCGGCCGGGCGCCGCGCAAGCTGACGATCACGCGCTCGGCGGTGGAGATGATCGAGGCGATGCCGCCCGAGCGGCACCTGCCGCGCCTTCGCCTGCCCGAGTTCTCCGAGGCCGGGTTCGAAGCAGCCCCGCCGCCGCCCCGCGCCAAGCCGGGCCGCGCGCACCTGCGGCTGGTCAAGTCGGACTGAGCCGGATGAAAAAGCCGCCCCTATGGGCGGCTTTCGGAGTGCGGAGGTCGTGCGAGGTTACAGCGCCACGCGCCGGCCCGCTTCGCGCATGGTGGTCAGTTCCTCGGCCACGAGGAAGGCCAGCTCCAGCGACTGCGAGGCGTTGAGACGGGGATCGCAGGCCGTGTGGTAGCGGTTCGAGAGATCCTCGTCCGTCACCGCACGCAGGCCGCCGGTGCATTCGGTCACGTCCTGCCCGGTCATCTCGAAATGCACGCCGCCGGGGATCGTGCCCTCGGCCTTGTGGATCGCGAAGAACTCGCGCACCTCGCGCAGGACCGAGTCGAACGGGCGGGTCTTGTAGCCCGAGGCCGCCTTGATCGTGTTGCCGTGCATCGGATCGCAGCACCAGACGACCTTGGCGCCCTCCTCGCGCACGGCCTTGATCAGCCGCGGCAGATGCTCGCCCACCTTGCCCGCGCCAAAGCGCGCGATCAGCGTGAGCCTCCCCGCCTCGTTCTGCGGGTTGAGCTTGGCCATCAACACCTTGAGATCCTCGACCGTGGTCGAGGGGCCGCATTTCAGCCCGATCGGGTTCAGCACGCCGCGGCAGAACTCGACATGCGCGCCATCGACCTGGCGCGTGCGGTCGCCGATCCAGATCATGTGACCCGAGCCCGCGACGGGCTGGCCGGTGATCGAATCGATCCGGCAGAGCGCCTCTTCATATTCCAGCAGCAGCGCCTCGTGCGAGGTGTAGAAGTCCACCGTCGCCAGATTGTGCGAGGTCGATCCGTTCACACCCGCGGCCGACATGAAGTCGAGCGCGTCCGAGATCCGGTTCGAGATGTCGCGGTAGCGCTCCGCCTTGTCCTGCTCGCAGAAACCCAGCGTCCAGGAATGGACGCGGTGGATGTCGGCGAAGCCGCCGGTCGAGAAGGCGCGCAGCAGGTTGAGCGAGGCCGCGGCCTGCGTGTAGGCCTGCAGCATCCGCCGGGGATCGGGGATGCGCGCCTCGGGGCTCGGGTCGAAGCCGTTGATGATGTCGCCCCGGTAGGAGGGCAGTTCCATCCCGTTGATGACCTCGGTCGGCGCCGAGCGCGGCTTGGCGAACTGGCCCGCCATGCGGCCGATCTTCACCACCGGCACCTTGGCCCCATAGGTGAGCACGACCGCCATCTGCAGCAGCACGCGGAACGTGTCGCGGATGTTGTCGGCCGAGAATTCCGAGAAGCTCTCGGCGCAGTCGCCGCCCTGCAGCAGGAAGGCGCGGCCTTCGGCCGCCTCGGCCAGCGTCGCCTTCAGCTTGCGGGCCTCGCCCGCGAAGACGAGGGGCGGGTATTTCGCAAGCTGCGCCTCGACCGCCTCGACGGCGGCGGCCTCCGGGTAGTCGGGCATCTGGATGCGCGGCTTGGCGCGCCAGTCGGTCTTGGTCCAGCCCCTGCTCATGACGGGTCCTCCGGCAGCTTTGATCTGCGCGCGATATACGGAAAGGCCGGGGCCTTGGGAAGCGGAATTGGCTCAAGGAGCACCTTGAAGGGTGCGCCGTTTCCTGTTTCACAGGGCTGTAAACGACGCACAAGGTCGCAACATGACCATTTCCCCCGCAAGGTCCGCCAGATCCGACAAGCCGCGCCGGTTCGTCTTCCTGCTGCTCGACCGCTTCACCATGATCTCCTTTGCCGGAGCCATCGAGCCGCTCAGGATCGCGAACCGGGTCTCGGGCCGGACCATATACTCCTGGGCACTTGCGGGCGAGAACGGGGCCGAGGCCGTCTGCTCGAACGGTGCGGCCTTCCGGCTCGACATGGGCCTGGCCGAGATCGAGCGCGAGGATGTGCTGCTCGTCTGCGGCGGCATCGACGTGCAGAAGGCCACGACGCGGGCCGTCGTCAACTGGCTCCGGCGCGAGGCGCGGCGCGGGGTGACGATCGGCGGGCTCTGCACCGGGGCCTATGCGCTTGCGCGGGCGGGGCTCCTCGACGGGCGCAAGGCCACGATCCACTGGGAGAATCAGGACGGCTTCACCGAGGAGTTCCCCGAGGTGCGGCTGACCAAGTCGGTCTTCGTGATGGACGGGAACCGGCTGACCACGGCGGGCGGCACGGCCTCGATCGACATGATGCTGAAGATCATTGCGCGCGATCAGGGCGATGACGTGGCCAACACCGTCGCCGACCAGCTGATCTATTCCTCGATCCGCACCGATCAGGACACGCAGCGCCTGTCGATCCCGACGCGGATCGGCGTCCGGCATCCCAAACTGTCCGAAGTGATCCGCAAGATGGAGGCCAACACCGAGGATCCGATCAGCCCGGCCGATCTGGCCGAGGAGGTCGGCATGTCCACCCGCCAGCTCGAGCGGCTGTTCCGGCGCTACCTCAACCGCTCGCCCAAACGCTACTACATGGAGCTGAGGCTGCAGAAGGCACGCAACCTGCTGATGCAGACCGACATGAGCGTGATCAACGTGGCGCTGGCCTGCGGCTTTGCCAGCCCCTCGCACTTCTCGAAATGCTACCGCGCCCATTACGCGACCACGCCCTACCGCGAGCGCGGCACGCACGGCGCAACCGCGGCGCCGGGCGCGTCCTGAGGCGCCCCCCCTGCGAAAGGGCGGGAGGCTGGCACCTCCCGCCCGATGGGCCCTACTCGGCCACCGAGACCTTCGTCATCACGTCGGGCGCGCGCGGAGGCTCGCCGCGGGTGATCGCGTCCACCACATCCATGCCCTGAACGACCCGCCCCACGACCGTGTACTGGCCGTTCAGGAAGTCGCCGGGGGCGAACATGATGAAGAACTGCGAGTTGGCCGAATTCGGATTGGCCGAACGCGCCATCCCCACCACGCCGCGCGCAAAGGGCACGTCCGAGAACTCGGCCGGCAGGTCGGGATAGCTCGACCCGCCCGTTCCCGCGCGGCGCAGCGAGTCACCCTTGCCGAACTCGACATCGCCCGTCTGCGCCATGAAGCCCTCGATCACGCGATGGAAGACGACGCCGTCGTAGGCGCCCTCCTTCGCCAGCGTAACCATGCGCTCGACATGCTGCGGCGCCACCTCGGGCAGGAGGTCGATGACCACCTCGCCCTGCGCCTGCCCCGAGACCTCGATCACGAGGTTCGGGCCGGGGCCGTCCTCGGCGTCCTGCGCGAAGACGGCCGACTGCGAAAGGCCGTAGCCGCCGAGCACCGCAAGGCCCGCCGACATCAGCCCCGCAAAGAGGAACCGCTCAGACGACATCGGCGGCCACCCGCACCGTCAGCATCTTGTCCGGGTTCGCCGGCGGCTCGCCGCGGACGATCTTGTCCACATGCTCCATCCCCGAGATCACGCGGCCATAGACAGTGTATTGGCCGTTCAGGAAATCGTTGTCGCGGAAGTTGATGAAGAACTGCGAGTTGGCCGAGTTCGGGTTCTGCGACCGGGCGGCGCCGAGCGTGCCGCGCGCATGGGGCAGTTTCGAGAATTCCGCCGGAAGGTCGGGCATGTCCGACCCGCCGGTTCCGGCGCGACGGATGCTGAAGTTGTTCTCGGTGTTGCCGTTGGCCACATCGCCCGTCTGGGCCATGAAGCCTTCGATCACGCGATGGAACACGACATTGTCGTAGGCCTTGGCGCGGGCCAGCGCCTTCATCCGCTCGCTGTGCTTCGGCGCGACGTCCGGGAGAAGCTCGATCACCACCTCGCCGTCCTTCAGCGTCATGATGATGGTGTTCTCGGGGTCCTTGATCTCGGCCATGGGGCCCTCCTCTTTCAATCGGGGCCAAACTAGTGGCGGGGCGCCGTCAGGAAAAGGTCTGATTTACCCGGCCTGCGGCCGAACGCCGGTTGACGGGCGGGCATCGATCGGCTTGGAAGCGGGAAACGTCGCCTCAGGAGGAACCGGAATGGGCTGGAAGACACTCGACGACATGGATCTTGCTGGCAAGGTCGTGCTGGTGCGCGTGGATGTGAACGTGCCGATGGAAAACGGCGAGGTCACCGACGCCACCCGGATCGAGAAGATCGTGCCCACCGTCGAGGACATCCTGAAGAAGGGCGGCAAGCCCGTCCTGCTCGCCCATTTCGGCCGCCCGAAGGGCAAGGTGGTGGATGAGATGAGCCTGCGCCTCGTGCTGCCGGCGCTGCAGAAGGCGCTCCCCGGCACCAAGGTCAGCTTTGCAGCCGACTGCGTGGGCGAGGAGGCCGAGACGGCCGTGGCCGCCATGCTTGCGGGTGAGGTACTGCTGCTCGAGAACACCCGCTTCCATGCCGGCGAGGAGAAGAACGACCCCGAGCTTGCCGCCGCAATGGCGAAGCTGGGCGATGTCTACGTCAACGACGCCTTCTCGGCCGCGCACCGGGCGCATTCCTCGACCGAGGGCATCGCGCGGCTGCTGCCCTCGGCCGCCGGCCGGCTGATGGAGGCGGAACTCAAGGCGCTTGACGCGGCGCTGGGTCAGCCCGAGCGGCCGGTGGTGGCGGTGGTGGGCGGGGCCAAGGTCTCGACCAAGCTCGACCTGCTGGGCAACCTCGTGGGCCGCGTCGATCATCTGGTGATCGGCGGCGGGATGGCGAACACCTTCCTCGTGGCGCAGGGCACCGAGGTCGGCAAGTCGCTGGCCGAGCGCGACATGGCCGAGACCGCCCGCGAGATCGTCGCCAAGGCCAAAGCCGCGGGCTGCACGATCCATCTGCCGCTCGACGTGGTGGTGGCGCGCGAGTTCAAGGCCGGGGCCGCGAACGAGACCGTGGACGCTTCGGCCTGCCCGGCCGACGCGATGATCCTCGACGCAGGCCCCCGGACGGTGGCCGCGCTGTCCGAGGTCTTTGCCTCGGCCAAGACGCTGATCTGGAACGGCCCGCTCGGCGCCTTCGAGATCGAGCCCTTCGATGCCGCGACCAATGCCGCGGCGCTTCAGGTGGCGCAGCTGACCAAGGCCGGGCAGCTGATCTCGGTGGCGGGCGGCGGCGACACGGTGGCCGCGCTGAACAAGGCCGGCGCGGCCGAGGGCTTCTCCTACATCTCGACGGCGGGCGGCGCCTTCCTCGAATGGATGGAGGGCAAGGAGCTGCCGGGCGTCGCCGCGCTGAACGTCTGAGACGATTTTCCGCGCCGCGGCGCTACGTTAGCGCCAACAAGATTGATATGCGCATTCCGCCGGACTAAGTCCGTCTCGACGCAACTGAAAGGACCAGCGGAATGCGCGCTAGCAGAGCAGTTCAGAAGATCCTCGCCAATTATGAGGGCGAAACGCCCGGCGTGAAGGCCAACCTGTGCCGGATGCTGATGGAGGGGAAGCTGGGCGGCACGGGCAAGATGATCATTCTGCCGGTGGACCAGGGCTTCGAACATGGACCGGCGCGCACCTTTGCGCCGAATCCGGCGGGCTATGACCCCCACTATCACTACCAGCTGGCGATCGACGCGGGGCTGAGCGCCTATGCGGCCCCGCTGGGCATGCTCGAGGCCGGTGCGGATACGTTCGCCGGCCAGATCCCCACGATCCTCAAGGCGAACTCGGCCAACTCGCTGATGAGCGACACGGCGGGAAAGAACCAGGCGGTGACGGCGTCGGTCGATGATGCGCTGCGGCTGGGCTGCGCGGCGATCGGCTTCACGATCTATCCGGGCTCGGACTCGCAGCTCGACATGTATGAAGAGATCGTCGAGATGCGGAAGGAGGCCGCCGCCAAGGGCGTCGCCACCGTGATCTGGTCCTATCCGCGCGGCGAGGCCATCACCAAGGATGGCGAGACGGCGATCGACGTGGCGGCCTATGCAGCGCAGATCGCGGCGCTGATCGGCGCGCATGTCATCAAGATCAAGCTCTCGACCGATCACCTGATGCTGCCCGAGGCGAAGAAGGTCTATGAAGAGCAGAAGATCGACGTGGCCAGCCAGGCGGCGCGGGTGAAGCACTGCATGGATGCGGCCTTTGCCGGCCGTCGCGTCGTGGTCTTCTCGGGCGGCGCCAAGAAGGGCGAGGACTCGGTCTATGACGACGCCCGCGCGATCCGCGACGGCGGCGGCAACGGCTCGATCATCGGCCGCAACAGCTTCCAGCGGAGCCGCGAGGACGCGCTGGCGATGCTGGGCAAGCTCGTGGACATCTACAAGGGTCGCGCCTGATCCCGCGGGCCCTTCCCTCTCGGGAAGGGCCACCCCCTGCCGGGGCCCCGTCCCTCCGGCCCCTGCCGCACAGGTTCTTTTCGATTCCCAACCCGCCTGCGCTCTGGCATGATGCCGGCCACCGCCCCCGCCGAACGAGGGGCGCGACCAGAGGCAGAGCATGAACATCCCGACCTCCCGCCCCGCCATCGGCGCCAGCCTCTATTTCGCGCTGGCCTTCTCGCTCTCGGCCTATTTCACCTTCGCGGCCGTGCAAGGGGACTATGGCGTCTTCCGGCAGGTGCAGATCAAGTCCGAGGCCGAAGCCCTGCGGGCCGAGCGCGACCAGATCGCGACCGAACTGGCCGAGATGCGCAACAAGACCCGCCGCCTGTCGGACGGCTACCTCGACCTCGACCTGCTCGATGAACAGGCGCGCTCTACCCTCGGCTACGTCCGGGCGGACGAGATCGTCATCCGCTGACCTGAGACCAACCGCTCCACAACCCCGGCGCCAGCATCCGCCTGAGCGCCGTCCGGTGCCGCTTGCCCGCGGCAGCGGCGCGCGATGACGGCCCCGGAGGGGCCCGAAGAGCGCGCCACCGCCGTCCGCAATATTGCTCTCGCTCCCGCCCGACCTATGGGTTAAAGGTAGTTTAGCCTTGAACTACTTGTCGCGACGGGAGGCGCCGCCATGGCCACCAGAAAATCGCCGGAACAATCCAACGCATCCAGGGAGGAGCTTCTCCACTATTACCGCGAGATGCTGCTCATCCGCCGCTTCGAGGAGAAGGCCGGCCAGCTCTACGGCATGGGCCTGATCGGCGGCTTCTGCCACCTCTACATCGGGCAGGAGGCCGTCGTGGTCGGCCTCGAAGCCGCCGCCAAGGAAGGCGACAAGCGCATCACCTCCTACCGCGATCACGGCCACATGCTGGCCTGCGGGATGGATGCCAAGGGCGTGATGGCCGAGCTCACGGGCCGCGAGGGCGGCTATTCCAAGGGCAAGGGCGGCTCGATGCACATGTTCTCGAAAGAGAAGCATTTCTACGGCGGCCACGGCATCGTCGGCGCGCAGGTGCCGCTCGGCGCCGGGCTGGCCTTCGCCGACCGCTATCTCGGCAATGACAACGTGACCTTCGCCTATTTCGGCGACGGTGCCGCGAACCAGGGCCAGGTCTACGAGGCCTACAACATGGCCAAGCTCTGGAGCCTGCCGGTCATCTTCGTGATCGAGAACAACCAGTATGCGATGGGCACGAGCGTGAAGCGTTCGACCAAGTCGCCCTCGCTGTGGGAGCGCGGCGCCGCCTACGGCATCAAGGGCGAGGCGGTGGACGGGATGGATGTGCTGGCCGTCAAGGCCGCGGGCGAGAAGGCGGTCGCCGCCTGCCGCGCGGGCCAGGGGCCCTATATCCTCGAGATGATGACCTATCGCTACCGCGGCCACTCCATGTCCGATCCCGCGAAGTACCGCACCCGCGAAGAGGTGCAGCGGATGCGCGACGAGAAGGACGCGATCGAGCACGTCCGCGACCTGCTGATCCAGGGCAACCTCGCCACCGACGACGACCTGAAGGCGATCGACAAGGACATCAAGGCCGTCGTGAACGAGGCCGCCGACTTTGCCAAGGAGAGCCCCGAGCTTGCGCTCGAGGAACTCTGGACCGACATCTACGCCTGAGGGGACAAGACCATGGCAACCGAAGTTCTGATGCCCGCCCTGTCGCCCACGATGGAGGAAGGCACGCTCGCGAAGTGGCTGGTGAAGGAGGGCGATGCGGTCAAGTCCGGCCAGATCATCGCCGAGATCGAGACCGACAAGGCCACGATGGAGTTCGAGGCCGTCGATGAGGGCACGATCGGCAAGCTGCTGATCGCCGAGGGCACCGCAGGGGTGAAGGTGAACACGCCCATCGCCGTGCTGGTCGAAGAGGGCGAAAGCGCCGAGGCCACGCCCGCCCCCGCCCAGCCGCAGGGCGAGAAGAAGCCGCAGCCCCCCGAGGGCAGCGAGGGCAAGGCCGTGGATGAGCCGCTCGTCTCCTCGCCGGGTGCGCCGGTTCCGGGCAAGCGCGACCGCTCGCCCGACTGGCCCGAGGGCACCCAGATGAAGACCATGACGGTGCGCGAGGCGCTGCGCGAGGCGATGGCCGAGGAGATGCGCGCCGACAAGACCGTCTTCCTGATGGGCGAGGAAGTGGGCGAATATCAGGGCGCCTACAAGATCAGCCAGGGTCTGCTGGACGAGTTCGGCGCCAAGCGCGTGGTCGACACGCCGATCACCGAGCACGGCTTTGCCGGCATGGCGGTGGGCGCGGCCTTCGGCGGCCTGCGCCCCATCGTCGAGTTCATGACCTTCAACTTCGCCATGCAGGCGATCGACCAGATCATCAACTCGGCCGCCAAGACGCTCTACATGTCCGGCGGGCAGATGGGCTGCCCGATCGTCTTCCGCGGCCCGAACGGTGCCGCCGCCCGAGTCGGCGCCCAGCACAGCCAGGATTACGCCGCCTGGTATGCCCAGATCCCGGGCCTCAAGGTAGTGATGCCCTATTCCGCGGCCGACGCGAAGGGGCTTCTGAAGACCGCGATCCGTGACCCGAACCCGGTGATCTTCCTGGAAAACGAGATCCTCTACGGCCGCTCGTTCGAGGTGCCGGTGCTGGAGGATTTCACGATCCCCTTCGGCAAGGCGCGGATCTGGCACGAGGGGACCGACCTCACCATCGTCTCCTTCGGCATCGGCATGACCTATGCACTCGAGGCCGCCGACAAGCTCGCCGCCGAGGGCATCTCGGCCGAGGTGATCGACCTGCGCACCCTGCGCCCGATCGACTACGAGACGGTGATCGCCTCGGTGAAGAAGACCAACCGCTGCATCACGGTCGAGGAAGGCTGGCCCGTGGGCTCGATCGGCAACCACATCGCCGCCACGATCATGCAGCAGGCCTTCGACTGGCTCGACGCGCCGGTCCTGAACCTGACCGGCAAGGACGTACCGATGCCCTACGCGGCCAACCTGGAAAAGCACGCGCTGGTGACCACCGCCGAGGTCGTCGAGGCCGCGAAATCCGTCTGCTACCGCTGAGGAGACCCAGATGGCAACCGAGATCCTGATGCCCGCGCTGTCTCCGACGATGGAGGAGGGGACACTTGCGAAATGGCTGAAGAAGGAGGGGGATGAGGTCCGTTCGGGCGACATCCTCGCCGAGATCGAGACCGACAAGGCGACGATGGAGTTCGAGGCGGTGGACGAGGGGATCCTCGGCAAGATCCTGATCGCCGAGGGCACCGCGGGCGTGAAGGTGAACACACCCATCGCCGTGCTGGTCGAAGAGGGCGAGAGCGCGGATGCGGTCTCGTCGGGCAAGGTGCCGGCGCCCGAAGAGCCGAAGGACGAGGCCGCGCCCGCGCAGGAGGCGCCGAAGGACAGCCCCGCCGCCTCGCCGGCGCCGGCTGCGAAGCCCGAGGGCGATCGCATCTTCGCCTCGCCGCTCGCGCGGCGGATCGCCAAGGAGAAGGGGCTCGACCTCGCCACGGTCAAGGGATCGGGCCCGCGCGGCCGGATCGTGAAGGCCGATGTCGAGGGGGCGCAGAAACCGGCGGCGAAAACCGAAGCCGCGGCGCCCCAGGCGGATGCTCCGGCGGCCGCTGCGGCCCCCATGACCTCGCCGGCCGCCTCGGCGGCTTCGGTCGCAAAGCTCTTTGCCGACCGAGAGTTCGAGGAGATCACCCTCGACGGCATGCGCAAGACCATTGCCGCGCGCCTGTCCGAGGCCAAGCAGACCATCCCGCACTTCTACCTCCGCCGCGAGGTGGCGCTGGATGCGCTGATGGCCTTCCGGACCGATCTCAACGCCAGGCTCGAGAGCCGGGGCGTGAAGCTCTCGGTCAATGACTTCATCATCAAGGCCTGTGCGGTGGCCCTCCAGCAGGTGCCGAACGCGAATGCCGTCTGGGCGGGCGACCGCATCCTGCGGCTCAAGCCGTCGGACGTGGCGGTGGCGGTGGCCATCGAGGGCGGCCTCTTCACGCCGGTCCTGCGCGATGCCCACCAGAAGAGCCTGTCCGCCCTCTCGGCCGAGATGAAGGATCTGGCCGCCCGTGCCCGCACGAAGAAGCTCGCCCCGCACGAATATCAGGGCGGCAGCTTCGCGATCTCGAACCTGGGGATGTTCGGGATCGAGAATTTCGACGCGGTCATCAACCCACCGCACGGCTCGATCCTCGCGGTCGGTGCAGGCATCCGCAAGCCCGTCGTGGGCAAGGACGGCGCGATCACGACCGCCACGATGATGTCGATGACGCTGTCGGTGGATCACCGGGTGATCGACGGCGCGCTGGGGGCCGAGTTCCTCAAGGCGATCGTCGAGAACCTCGAGAACCCCATCGCGATGCTCGCCTGATCGCGGCGCAGCGGCGCTGATGTCGAACATGAGAAAGGGGCCGATCCTTGCGGATCGGCCCCTTTCCCGTGTCTCCGACGCTTCAACCGTCGTTGAGCAGATGGTCCATCGTGACCGCCGGCTGCGCGCATCCGGCCTCGCCCACCACGCGGGCCGGGACGCCCGCCACGGTGGTGCAGGGCGGCACGTCATGCAGCACGACCGAGCCCGCGGCGATCCGGCTGCAATGGCCGACATGGATGTTGCCCAGCACCTTGGCGCCTGCCCCGATCAGCACGCCATTGCCGATCTTGGGATGGCGGTCCCCATCCTCCTTGCCGGTCCCGCCCAGCGTCACGGAATGAAGCATCGAGACATTGTCACCCACCACGGCCGTCTCGCCGATCACGATGGAATGGGCGTGATCGATCATGATCCCGCGCCCCACCCGCGCGGCCGGATGGATATCGACGCCGAAGGCCTCGGACACACGCATCTGGACGAAGTAGGCCAGATCCTGCCGTCCGGTCGTCCAGAGCCAGTGTCCCACCCGATAGGCCTGCACGGCCTGATAGCCCTTGAAGAACAGGATCGGCTGGATGAAGCGATGGCAGGCGGGGTCCCGTTCATAGACCGCGACCATGTCGGCGCGCGCCATCTGCCCGAGTTCGGGGTCCGACGCATAGGCCTCGTCGGCGATCTCGCGCAGGATCTGCTCGCTCATCTCGCCCGAGGCCAGCTTCAGCGAAAAGCGGTAGGCCAGCGCCCGCTCCATCGAGGGGTGGTGCAAGAGGCTCGAATGCACGAGCCCACCGAGCAGAGGCTCGGTCAGGATGGCGGCATGGCCTTCCTCGACAATGCGCTGCCAGACCGGATCCACGGTTGCCACACGGGGTCTTGCCTCAGCCATCGCAGTGTCCTTTCCTCGTCACGGGCAAGTGTAGCACATAGTCATTCCGCCCGACAGTGGAAGGTGCCCGTGGCTCGTCCCGCACCAAAGGATCAGGCGGCCGCACGGCAACGATGGGCACGGCCGACGAAGGCGGGCCCGGCCGTCGCCGGTGCCGCCCCTGCCGGATGCGCCACGCGACGACCCCCGCCACAAGAGCCAGCGCCTCGAGCTGATCCGGGTCCGGCCCGGCCCCCTCCGCCCCGTGCGGCAAGCGGGCCGCGGCCGAGGCAAGGCAGCCATTGCCCCACAGCGGATGCGGATGGCCCAGCCGCCTCGAGATCTTGTGCGCGCGGTGGGCCTGCTCGATCAGGCACGCAAGCACCGCAGGGCGATCCTCACGGGGCAAGAGGGCAAGCCGACTGGCCACCGCCACCAGATCCGCCAGCAGCACACGCCGCATGGATCAGACCATCAGGCGCCGGAACGGGCCGGGCCCGAAGCTGTCCGAGACTTGCGCGACCTCGACCGCAAAGGTGCCCTCGGCACCATCCGCCGCCTGCGCCTCGGCCGTATAGGTCCAGCGAGGCGCCGTGACTTCCTCCTGCCGTCGCACCAGCCCGTTCATGCGGACCCGGACAAGATAGAGCTCGCTCCCCTCCCCCAGAGGCACGTCGCGCCCTTCCCAGCTGTCCCCGTCGATCCGCGTGCGCCTGATCCAGCGGACGAGCAGACCGCCGTCGCGCCGCTCGGCCGCGAGATGCACAGGGGCGAGCGGACGCAGGCCCACCCCGGCACAGGCGTCAACGCGATGGATCACATCCGCATCATCATAGCCACGCGCCGCGGCGCCGATCCGGTAGTGCCGGGCGAGGTTGCGCTCGGCGAGCGGCACCCCGAGTTGCACCAGGGCCGGGGTGATCAGCACCACCGCGCTTCCCGGGGGCCAGACCTCCGGCATCGTCGCATCCGTCCCGGCCTGCCCCCGTAGCCTTCGCGCAAGCTCCCACGTCCTGGGACCGGCGAGACGCGCCTCAGCGAACTGGAACAGCTCCCACCCATCCACCGAGCCGTCGCCGATGGCCATTACATTGGCGCCGTTCAGCACCTCGAGATCCGAGGCCGACGCAAGCGGCGGACCCTGCAGCTTCACCCGCAAGGCCACCCCCATGTCCCATCGACCGGCCGGCGCGGCCCGAAGCGGCGTCTGCGTCACGCCAAGCGTCGCCGCTCCGGTGACAACGCCGTTCAGCCGGTATCCCGCGTCCTGAATCGCGCTCCAGACGGCGACGCGCCCCGGCCAGGGCGCAGCCGCGACGGCCAGATGCGGCTCATGCGCGACCTCGGCCCCCGTCATCAGCGGCAGATCGAGGATGACGGCGTGCACCGGCATCTGCGCAGCGACCTTTCGTGCAGGCGGCCGCTGCTCTGCGATGTCGGCGGGTATGTAGATCCCCGGCTCCACCCGGACCGCTTCGGCAAGCTGCGCCTCAGCCTGCTCCAGCCGGTCGATGCGATAGCGCCGCCCCTCCAGTTCGAGCACATCCCCGGCCCCGAGCGCCAGTGCCGACCGCGGCAGCGCAAGGCGCAGACTGTCCCGCGCCACCCGGGACTCGGCCAGCCACCGCTCGACCGTCCCCCGCGCCTCGGCCGACGTCAGGACCAGCGGAACCTCGGACTGCGAGACCGCGAAGGTCGCCTCGTCCGGGAAGGCGGCCTCGACCTGCCGCGCCTCATAGTCGCCTTCGGCCTCGAGGAAACCCAGACGGACCCGCCCGGCCGTCTCCACCTCCGCCGCGCGGATCAGCTCCACCGCGCCGTCCAGCTCGTCGGACTGCACCAGAGCCTCACGCGCGATCTCGACGCTCCTGCGTCCGTCCCGCATGCGGAAGACCAGCATCCCGTCCCGCTCCAGCGCCTCGAACCCGTAGGCCAGCATCAGCGGCTGGAGGGCGGCGCGCGCCGTATCCACGTCGGTCAGCCCGTACCCCCGCACGACACCATGAAGGCCGGAGACGTCGATCGCCGTCACACCCGACCGCTCGCAGATCTCGGCCACCACCGCCGCGAGAGGTTGCGAGGCGGCGCGCCCGTTCAACCAGTGCCCGCGGGCGTAATTGTCCCCGTCGCTCCAGACATCGGCACGTGCCGGGAAGGCGGGAAACGGGCGCGCGTCCCAGGCCCAGACATGGGCACGACCCATGTCCACCATCCGCCCGCCGTACAGCGGTGAGACGGGATTGTTCGCCTCGTCGGCCCAGTATTCGGCCATGGCCCGCAGGTAATCCATGCCGATGGCGTCATCGCGCCGCCCCGAAGACCCCCGGGAAAGCGACGATTCCGAGCTTTTGGGGTCGAGGAACAGGTTGGGCTGGTTCGTGCCCAGATCGAGGGCCGGGCAGCCGTATTCCGTGAACCAGATCGGCTTCGAGCGCGGCACCCAGGCCGTGGGCTGTGCCTTCCGGGCGCCCGCGATCCTGTCGTGATGCGGCAGCGACCACCAGCTTTTCAGATCCTTGCAGCGATAGACCCACGGCTCTCCGAAGGCGCCGTCCGTGATGGGCACCCGATCCTGCGCAGCCGCTCCGGCTTCATCGCGGTAATACCAGTCATGGCCCTCGCCCCCGGCGACATTGGCCTTCAGATAGCCGAGCTCATGGACCGAGCCCCAATGCGCATCCGCATGATCCTCGCCCGCCCGCCAGTCCGACAGCGGCATGTAGTTGTCGATGCCGATGAAATCGATGTTCTCGTCCGCCCAGAGCGGGTCGAGATGAAAATGAACGTCCCCCTCCGGGTGGTAGCCGAACCATTCCGACCAGTCGGCGGCATAGCCGATCTTCACCGACGGCCCCAGGATCGAACGCACGTCCGCGGCGAGCCTGCGCAGTTCGGCCACGGCCGGAAAGCTGTCGCCGCTTGCACGGATCTGGGTCAGTCCGCGCATCTCCGACCCGATGCAAAAGGCACCGACGCCCCCCGCCAGCCGGCAGAGCCAGGCCGCATGCAGGATGAACCGCCGATAGCGCCACTCGTCCGGCCCGTCGTAGAGGATGCGGTCCCCCTCGATGCGGAACTGATCCGGCTCGGCGGTGCCGAAGAAGGCCGCCACCTCGGCCCCGGCGGCCGCGATGCGGTCCGGGCTTCCAGCTCGGCCAGGGGCCGCCGACAAGGTGATGCGGCCGCGCCAGGGAAGCACCGGCTGCCCCGCCTCTCCCGTCCAGGGGTTCGGCAGCGCATTTCCGGGCAACTGCTCCATCAGGATGAAGGGATAATAGACCACCGACCGGCCCGCCGCACGCAGGGCCCGGATGGCCTCGATCACGGCCGCATCCGCAGGCGTCCCGCCATAGACGGGGCGGTCCTCCAGACGGCCCACCAGCTGCGCACCGCCCCGATCAATCCCGCCCGCGCGCCACGCCATCTTCGAGGCGTCAAAACTGCCCTGCTCGACCTTCGGCCTGATCTCGCACTCCCCGCAGCGCAGGTCGCTTCCGAACCACGACACCACCAGCGAGACCGAGCGGCAGGCGGGCAGTTCGCCCCTCAACTGATCGAGCGAGGTGAGAAAGTCGCTCTGCCCGGAGGCCGAGTGCACATTGGCGGTTTCGCTTTCGCCCGGCCCGTAGTCGTAGGCGAGACGGCTCGTGGCCAGCGCATATTCGCCAGAGCCGGGGATCATCGCCACGCCCTTCACCGCGCGCTGCAGGTTCGTCACCCGGTCCGCCAGAGTGCCCTGCGCGGCGCGCATGACCTCGAAGGAGAACTGCGGAACCCGGTTCCCGAAGGGTTCGAGTTGCAGATCCTCGATGACCACATAGGCGATGCCGCGGTAGGCCGGGGCCAGACCGGCGCCCTCCACCGCTTCGATCTTCGGATCGGGAAGCTGATCCTCCGTCCCGCGATAGAGGCGAAGGTTGAGCGTGTTTGGCGCGATCTCGGCCCCGTCCGCCCAGATCCGCCCCACGCGCAGGATCTCCCCCTCGCACAGCCCGACGGCGAGGCTGACCGAGTAGGAATAACTGACGACGGTGGTCCTTGGACCGCCGCCTTTCCCACCGCTCGAACTCTCGGACTGGCTCTCGAGAAAACGCGAGGCCCAGATGACCTGCCCCGCAACCCGGTTCCGGCCGAAGATCTGCGCCACCGCGGCGCCCTCGCCCGCACCCATCAGGCGGAAACGTTCGATCCGGCCGGTGCGCACGGTCTGCGATCCGGCCCCCATCAGGCGCTGATCGATCATCTGCCCGACCGTCGCCCCGATGGCGCGGCCGATCACCGCGCCGGTCAGCCCCAGCACCGTGCCGCCAAAGCCAGCCCCGACCGCCGAGCCCGCCGCCGCAAGCAATAGCGTTGCCATCAGTCAGTCCTTTCAGGGAAGGAATAGCGCGCCGCAAGCCGCCGCGCCCAAGGCTCCGAGAGCGGATTTTCCAGCACGCCATGCCCGCAATAGGCATGAACGAAAGACATCTCGGGGCCGCTGCACACCAGGATGCCGAGATGCTTGGCCACAGCCTCGGGACGCATCCGGAACAGAAGAACGTCTCCCTCCGACACCGCCTCCAGCGGCTTTCTGAGCAGCCACCGATCGCAGGCGTCCATCAGCCGCTCTTCACCCGACGGCTCGGACCAGTCGGGGGTGTAGGGCGGCACGAGGCCCGGCTCGGGCCCGACAAGCGCCCGCCAGATCCCTCGCAGCAGGCCCAGGCAATCCGTGCCAGCGCCGCGTGTCGAGGCCTGATGCACATAGGGCGTGCCGATCCAGCGCCGCGCCTCCGCCACCACGTCCGCGCCGCTCATTCCCACAGGCTCCCGCCGTCATTGGCCTTGGCCGAAGCCGGATAGGCACTCAGCCAATCCTCTCCCGGAAGATGCGGAAAGCCGCGAAAGTTGCGCAGATTGCCGAACTTGAGCCGGCAGGTCTCGGCCCGCCGGTCGCAGCCGGCCTCGAGCCGCACAAGGTCTCCTGCGGCGATCTCCGGCCCAAGCGCCTCCCACAGCTCGATTGTCCGTGCGTCCCCGGACCGCCGGTCGTTCTTCACCACGCCGATCGACCCCTTGGCCGTCCCGCTCAGGACGACAAGACGCCCCTGCTCGAACCAGCGGTCGGCATAGGCCGCGAGCCCCGCAAACCCGAAGACCTGCCGGCCCTTGACCGACCCCACGGACCGCTCGACCGAGAATGCGCCATTGCTCAGATCAAGACCGCACTTGCCGTCCCCCAGGACCGACTGGCAGTCGCGCTGATAGACCCGTCCCTGCGGCTGGTTCAACGCCTCGGTCAGGCCGCGCAACTCGGCGCGGAAACGCCCGCCCGCGTGGGTGATCTCGCCCAGTGTGCCCCGAAACTGCAACAGCCGCTCGCCCGGATCCATCCAGTTCACCAGCCAGGCGAGAACCCCCGCCCCGTCGAAGCGCCCGGCCAGCAGATCCCCCTCGGTCACCGAGGCATGCGAGAGCGCGCCCACCGTCTCGGCATTGTCCACCGAAAGGCCGGTCGTCTGCTGCAACGCCGTCGACGTCAGGCCGGTCTCGGCCCGGAACAGGATCCCCTCAAAGCCGAGATCCCGATCGTGATCGGTAAAGCCGAACACCCGCCCGTCGCGCCGCGTGACGGCCCAGCAGCGGCACACCGTCGTCGCACCGTTCTTCAGATGCGCATGAAGCTCCTGTGCGCCCATCAGACCCGCACCTCCATCACGGGAACGCTCGGCACCTCGCCCGCCTGGAACGAGGCCATCGAGATCTGGATCCGGTCCGTGTCGAACCGGACCGGGACGTCGAACTCGAACCCCGCCGTGACCTCCGCCCCTGCGGCGGGTGCTGCGGCAAGTGTCACCAGCCCCGTCGTCGCATCGACCGAAAATCCCGCACCCGGTGCCAGGACGGCGCCGGCCACGGCCACGGCCACTGTCCCCGCGACCGGCTTGGTCACAGGCCGGACATAGCTTTCGGCCCCCGAACTGTAGGTCTTCTGCAGTGCAAAGGTGCGCGCCGTGCCGTCGCCCGTGCCGATGAACTGATCATGGGCTTGCGGCACCTCATCCGGCGCGCAGGAGCGGAAGTCGGCCCAGTCCTTCCAGCGAAATCCGAACAGCTGCCCGCGGCGGGCCTCGAAGAAGGCAAGCACCGCCTCCACGTCGCGCAGCGAGCGCAGCGCCACCCCCGCGTCAAAGCGTCGGCGGGAGTGCGCCCAGAGGCTGTTGCGCTCCTCGAACCCGTTGACGAGCGTGACGATTTCGGTCCGCCGCTCGGGGCCGCCGACCGAGCCGAAGCTGAGGTTCGTCGGAAACCGGACCTCGTGAAAGCTCATGCCGTTCCCCTATCCATTGCGTTGCCCGCGCGAGAGCATGCGGCTCACCTGCGCCGCGATCTGGCCCCGGCTGCGCTCAAAGCCCTGCACGTCGGGCGTGGCCACGTTCATCACCACCTGAACGGCCCGGCCGCCGCCGGCCTGCACGCCCAGCCGCCCGTCCGTCCCGCGCGCCAGCGGCAGGATCGCCTCAGGCCCCGCCTCGCCCATGATTCCGGTTCCGCCGCGCATCGCGAAGGGCGTGGCGCCGGCCACCACCCCGCCCCGCGCGAAGGGCATCACCCGCCCCTGCGCAAAGGCCGCCCCCCTGGCGAAAGGCAAGAGCCCGCCCAGCACCGAGTTCAGCCCGTTCGCCACGAAGCCCGAAACGGCGTCCTGCACCGGCTTCATGGCGATCGAATAGACCGTGCGCGAGATCGACTGCGCGAGGCCCTCCATCGCGTCCGAGAGCTTCATCCCGTCGAAGAGCACGCCGTCAAAGGCGCGGCGAAGGCCCGTTCCCACGCCGCTCGACAGCCGGTCTACCTCGCGGCCCGTGAACACCATGGACTCCCGCATCCGCGCCAGTTCCGCCTCGAAGGTGGCCGTCATGCCGGCCGCATTGCCCAGCGTCGCCTCGAGTGCCGCCACCTGCTCTTCGAGAGCCTCGATGTCAGCCATCATCCTCATCCTTTCGCATGTCAGGATAGGCGCGCAGCAACTCGTCCAGCCGTGCGCGCGACAGGGGCGACACCGCGGACGCCCCCAGCATGATCCTCAACTCGGCGGGCGTGAGCCGCCAGAAGGCGTCCGGCGACAGCCGAAGCCCCTCGAGCCCCACCCGCAGCAGCCCGGCCCAGTCCAGCCCGGCCATGTCACTCCTCCGGCAGGGCGAAGGCGCGGGCCAGCAGTTCGGCCGCGGCGCGCGCGGCCCCCACGGGCCCACCGGCCAGATCCGCGCGCCGCAGGTCCTCCGCCGAGCCCTGCCAGCCCCCGCCGCGCAATCCCGCCACCAGCACCGCCAGCACGTCCCGCGCCGAGAACCGCCGCTCCTCGAACCTCTCCGCAAGCGCGATCAGACTGTCGGCCCCGAGGTTCGCCTCCAGCTCCGCCAACGCGCCCAAGGTGAGCTTGCCCGTGTGGCGCTGGCCATCCAGCCAGATCGCCACCTCTCCTGCCCAGGGATTGGCCATCACAGCGCCGCAAAGCCGAGCTTGCCCGCCGAGGCAAGCGTCATCTCGTAGGTCGCCTCGCCGTCATGACTCCCGGCATATTCGATGGAAGAGATCAGGAACGGCCCCTCGACCACACCAAAGCTCGGGATCACCACCTGAAAGCGCGGGGCCTCTCCGGCAAAGAACAGCGCCCGGGCCCGCTCGTCCGTTGCTTCGTCCCGGAACACGCCCGAGCCCGAGATCGAGGCCGATTTCACACCCGCCCCCGCAAGCAGCTCCCTCCATCCCCCTTGGCTCTCGAGCGAGGTCACATCCACCGTCTCCGCGTTGAAACTGATCCTCGTGGCGCGAAGCCCGGCCATCGTCTGAAAGACGCCGCTCCCCGTCAGATCCACCTTGACCAGCAGGTCCCTGCCGTTCTGCACGCCCATGACTCTTCTCCTTGATGTCCGGCCAGGCCGGTGTCAGTCCTCGACCCGCGCGCGGAAGGTGAGGTCGATGCGCCGTGCCCCGCCCGAGGCAAGCCGGCGCGCCGTGCCCTTCAGGAAGCGCAGACCCACCAGCCGCCCCCGGTCCAGCGCAAGCGACGCATCCTCGAGCGCGTCCGAGACGGACGCCGCCACCCGCTTCGCCTCAAGGAAACCCGCCGCATCCGAGATCACGCTGATCGTGAAGCGGTGCTCGGCACCTCCGCCGGTGCCGTCCGAGAGGTCGCGCACCTCCTCGGGTCCGATCAGAACCCAGGTGCCCCGCCCCCCGCCCTTCGGCAGGGCGTCATGCACCGGCACGTCCGCAAGGTCCGGCCACGCGGCCAGCCGCTGGAAGAGCGCCGCCTGCAATGCGGCCGCAGCCCCGTAGCTCATGCCGGCACCTCCTCGCGGGCAAAGCAGGTGAGGTAACGCCCGCCCGCATCCTTCTCGCTCACCGCCAGGATGGGGTAGATCCGCCCGCCTTCGCGGAAGCGTTGCCCCGGCTCGGGCCGCGCCATCGAGCCCATTGGCGACGCGCGAACCGTAATCTTCAGCGGCACCGAACCCACCGGCACCTCCGCAATCGCCACCTCGCGCCCGGTGCCCGGCTCGATCTTCGCCCAGAGCGTTCCGAGACCCGCCCAGCTCAGCGCGCGGCCCCCGGCCCCATCCTCCTCCGACAGCGGTGCCTCGAGCACGAGCCGCCGGTTGAGCATCTCACGCATCACGCCACTCCCCCGCCCAGCAGCCGGACCGTCCGCCAGCGTTCGATCAGGGTGGCGACCTGCCGGGGCAGCCCCGCAGCACTCAGGCCCGGCTCGTATCGGTTCTCGTAGTAATCCGCCGCAAGCAGCATCACCGCCTGCGCCAGATCCGGAGGAACCTCGGCCCAGCTCTCGCCGAAACCCGCGTCGAACAGGATCTCGACCCGCCCGCCCTCCGGCACGGACGGCAGCAGCCCCACCCTCGGCATCAGCTTCGGCCGGTGCTGGTCGCGCACCAGCCGCCAGAGGCTTGGAGAGACAGGCATCGCGCGGTCCTGCCCGTCCACCCGCACGACCGAGATCACCTCGCTCACCGGCGCAACCGGCAGGGCCTGCGCCTCGTCCGTCCGCCAGTCATCGAGCACCAGCAGATACCGACGGGCGAGCAGCACCTTGCCGGTGCGGCCTTCGATTGTCGTCATGGCCGCGCGAAGGAACGAGGCCAGCAGCCCGTCCTGCAGCCCCTCCTCGCCAAAACCCGAACCGAGGCGCAGATGCTCCTTCAGCCGGGCCACCGGCAACGCGCCGTCCGGCACCGCCGTCTGCTCGATCAACATCATGGGAAGAACTCCGATCTCCGGGGAAGCGCGCGCCGGGGCCCCGGCGCACGCCCGCCGCCCGTCGCGGGGGCGGCTTCGCGCCGCATCCGTCAGGACACCGCGAACTTCAGCAGCTTGATCGCCGCGTAATCGGTCACGTCACCGCCGACCCGCTTCGTGGCGTAGAACAGGACGTGCGGCTTGGCCGAGAACGGATCGCGCAGCACCCGAACCTCGGGCCGTTCGGCGATCGTGTAACCCGCTGCGAAATCCCCGAAGGCGATGGCGAAGGCGTTGGCGGCGATGTCCGGCATGTCCTCGCACAGCAGCACCGGATAGCCCATCAGCCGCGCGGGCTCGGCCGCGGCCAACCCGTCCGACCACAGGAAGCGGCCGTCCGAGTCCTTCATCTTGCGCACGGCACCCGCGGTCTTCGAGTTCATCACGAAGGTCGCGTTGGCGCGGTAATCGGCGCCCAGCGCATAGATCAGGCTGATGATGCAGTCGGCCGGGTTCGTCCCGAGAAAGTCGTTCGTCGCCCCCGTGGGGATGTATCCGATGTTGCCCCAGGTCCAGGACGCGTTCGGCACCTTCGCAGGCACGAGGAACCCGCGCGGCTTGTCGGCGCCGTCGCCGCTCACGAAGGCCGCGCTCTCGGCCCGCATGAAGCGGGTGGCAATCTTACCCGCAAGCCACCCCTCCACGTCGAAGGCCGCATCGTCCAGAAGCCGCTGGCTCGCCTTCGGCATGGCCGACAGTTCGTGCAGCTTGATCGAGATGCGTTCGATCGCAGGTGTCGCGCTCTCGCTGATGGCGCTCGCCTCGGTCGCCCAGCCCGAGCCCACTTCGGTGCGGTCGATAAGGACCTCGAAGCTCGTGGCCTCCACATTGACCACCCCGGCGATCTGCCGGATCGAGGCCGTCGAGAGCAGCATCGAGCGGATCGTGTCCGAGGTCTGGGTATCCACCAGATAGCCGCCGTCCGCCGCCACCGCGGTCGTCATCGCCTTACCCTCCAGGACAAGCCCGCGCAGCCCGTCGTCGTCGCCCGAGCGGAGATAGGCTCCGAAGGCCTTGCGATGCGGCGCCTCCTGGTCGGCCGCGGCCGAAAGCGCCGGGCGCCCGTAGATCATGGTTTTGCGGTCCAGCATGGTCAAACGCTCTTCCTGTTGTTGCAACACGGTCTTCACCTCATCCTGAAAGAGCTTGATCTCCCTCAGAAAACCGGCCATTGCGGCTTTCGCCTCTCCAGCCGGGTCTGGGCCTGCGGACATGCCTGTCCCGGCCCGAGCCCAGGTCTCGGTCATCCTCGTCTTCCTCTGGCTTGTGGTGGTTCGGGTCAGACGCCGGACAGGCTCTGCCGCGCGTCCTCGAAGAGTTCGGCGATGTCGTGCCAGTCCAGCTCGTCGTGGTCCTCGCCCTTCGAGGCGACGCGCGCCTCGGGCAGCATCGGGAAGGTGACAAGGGACACCTCCCAGAGTTCGATCTCGGTCAGCACACGATGCCCCTTCGCGTCCCGTTCGGACCGGACGGTGCGATAGCCGATCGACAGACCGTCGATGGCCCCTGCCGCAATGAGCGCCGCCGCTTCGCGCCCCCGGCCGATCTCGGTCAGGATGCGGCCCTTGACCCACAGGCCGGTCTCATCCTCATGCACCTCGTCCCAGACGCCGATCACCTCGGCCGGGTCGTGCTGCCAGAGCATCTTCACCCGCCGGCCCTGCAACCTCATCGCCTCGAGCGAGGCGGCATAGGCATTGCGCGCCACCACGTCGCCGCCATGGTCGGGGCGGCCGAAGATCGAGGCATATCCCTCGATCATCGAACCCTCCGACAGGACTAGGCCCGTCTCGGGCCGGTGGAACTTGCGCTCGGGCGCACCGAATTCGTCTCTCATTCGCATCCGCTCACTCCAAAAGGGCCCGCGCCACAGCCTCCGCCCCCTGCATCAGCAGGAAGGCTGCGACACCGTAGAGCCAGAGCCACATGCGCTGCTCCACCCGCTCCAGCCCGTTCTCGATCCGCCCCAGCCGGAAATCGATCGCCGTCAGGCGTTCACCCGCAACGCGCTCGTTGGCATCGATCCGCGCGTGCGCCGCGTCAAAGCTCTGAAACAGGTAGCGCGAGCCGCTCTGGTCCATCTCATTCCTCCTCCGCGATCCTTGGCAGACCCAGCAGCATCCGCTTCTCCGCCTCGGTCAGGAAATCCGCGTCCGAAACCCGCGCCCATTGCTGGTCCCGCTCGGCCGCAAGCGCCGGCACCTGATCGAGATCCGGGCGAAGCTCCACCGCCTCTCCGGTGAAGCCGGCCAGCCAGTGCGAGATCGCCGCCGTCACCCGTGCCGCCAGAGGCAGCACCGTCAGCCGGTAGAAGGCGCGGTGGGCCTCCTGATAATTCGCGTAGGTCGCCTCGCCCGGTATCCCGAGCAGCATCGGCGGCACGCCGAAGGCGATGGCGATCTCGCGCGCGGCCGCCTCCTTGGTGGTGTGAAACTCCATGTCCGAAGGCGAGAAGCCCATCGGCTTCCAGTCGAGCCCCCCTTCCAGCAACATGGGGCGGCCGGCGTTGCGCGCGCCCTGATGGTTCACCTCGATCTCGCTCACCAGCCGGTCGTATTGCTCGGCCGAAAGCGCGCCCTGTCCGTCCACGCCCCTGTAGATGATGGCGCCCGAGGGGCGCGCGGCATTGTCCAGCAGCGCCTTCGACCAGGCCGAGGCCGAGACATGCACATCCAGCGCCACTGCCGCCGCCTGAAGCGGCGAAAAGCCGTAGTGGTCATCCTGTGGATGAAAGGTGCGGATATGGCAGATCGGCATCGTCTCGGTCATGTCGAACCGGATGCGCCGCCCCCCCACCGCATAATCATAGGCCACCGGCCATCCATCCGGCCCCGGCACAAGGCTCATCCGGTCCGACCGCAACAGATGCAACTCGCCGGGCAGCCTCGACAGGCCCGCCACCGCCTCGAGATAGGCGTTCCCCGTCAGCAGCAGTTGCCCATAGACCGCCTCCAGCAGTTCCGCCCGGCCCTGAAGCGGGTTCGGACGGGCGATCAACTCCAGGATCGGATGGCTGTCATAGCGCCGCTCGTGATCCTGCAGCAGCAGCGGAAGCGCCGCCGCCGCCTCCGAGATCAGCTTGACCGAACGGAAGGCGATCGGGTTGCCGAGAAACCCGTTGCGGGTCAGCGACACGGTATCCCGCGGGCTCCAGGCCACGCGCCCCGTGCTCCAGCCCACCAGCGGGCCGGTGGCCGAGGCCTTCCGCTCGGGCGGCGCGGCCTTTTTCCTCAGGAAGTCGAACAGCATCGGCAAGAACTCCTCTGTCGCGCGGACATGCGCCGCCGCGCCGCGGCCCTTGCAGGCCGCGGATCCCCCCGCTCTTCGGGGTCAGCCGTTACAGCAGGCGCATCCGCGGGTTCACCCAGGCCCGCGCCGGCTCGATCATCAGGTCGGTCAGCGCCCAGACCAGCGCATCCAGCCGGTCCGGTGAGCCGCGGCCGTCGTAGCCGCGCACCGTCATCCGGCACATCTGATCCTCGAGATCGCCCAGACCCCGCAGATGCCGGACCCGCCCCTGCTCGTAGAGCGCGGCAACGGGTTCCGCCCGCGCCGCCTTCCCGCGCGAGGCATGGACAGCCCGGAACGGCACGAGCGGGTCGATCTGCCGGATCACCGTTTCCACCAGATCGCCCCCCTGGTTCACCTCGGCCACCAGCCGATCCGCCCCATGCCGATGCAGCGCATCGAGCGCCGCCCGCGCCCAGCGATCCGGGCTCGCAGCCCCGACCGAGGCATCCTCGAGCACGACTGCCCGCCAATCCTGCGGCGCACCTTCGGTCCGCGCGCCCACCACCACGATGCCGCATTCGTCCGAGGCTTCGTGCCCGGTCACGGGCGGATCGACCGCCACCACGATCCGGTCCAGTGGACCCGCCTCCTCGGCCCGCAGCGCCTCGATCCGCGCCGTGGTCCAGAGCGCGCCCTCGACATCCTCCAGCAACAGCCCCTCCAGCTCCTGCCGCCCGAGGCGCGTGCCGTCGTACCGGGCATGAACCTCGTCGAGGAAGGACTTCGCCAGATAGGCCCGGTTCGCCTCGGTCGGCGCATGCGTGACCACCGTCGAGGGGTTGTCGAGGATCTGGCGCAGCACGGGCACGTTGCGTGGCGTCGTCGTCACCACCTGCCGCGGCTGATCGCCCAGCCGCAGCGAGAATTGCAGCATGTCCCACGCCTCTTCGGCGCGGGCCCACTTGGCCAGTTCGTCGGCCCAGGCGGCGTCGAACTGAGGCCCGCGAAGGCTCTCGGGATCATGGGCCGAGAACACCTGCGCCACCGCCCCGTTCGGCCACACGAGGCGCTTGCGCCCCGCCTCCCATTCGGGCCGCCGATCGGGCGGCGAGCACGCCAGCAGGCCGCTCTCGCCGAACACCATCACTTCGCGGGTCTGATCGACCGTCTCGCCCACCAGCGCCACATGGCGCGACCGGCCCGGATCCCCGGGCCTCGGGCCCTCCACCTCCGAGCGGACCCACTCCGCCCCCGCCCGGGTCTTGCCCGCGCCCCGGCCGCCCATCACCACCCAGCTCTTCCACCCGCCCTCGGGCGCAAGCTGGTGCGGCAGCGCCCAGAACTCGAACATCCAGGGCAGCGCCAGCAGCGCATCCCCGCCCAGCCGGCCCAGGAACTCATCCGCCCGCTCCGGCGTCGCGGAGGCGAGCCAGGCGGCGCCCAATCTCAGCCCGTGCGGCCTCGAGGTCGAGGGCATAGTCATGGACGATCCCGCCCGCGGTCCTGCGTAGCCGTTCAACCCTCGCCCTTTCGTCCATCACCAGTTGAAGCGCGGCCTTGAGATCCTTCACCGCCTGCACGGCGGCGCGAACCTCCTCGGCCCGGCCCTCCGACAGCTTCCTGCGGGCGCGGACGAGATCCTCGGCCGCCTCGCGGTAAAGCTCTTCCGTCTCCGCCAGCAGATCGACTGGCGGGGGTTTCTTCACGATCGTCATGTGCAGCTGCTTCCGCCTCCCGAGGCTCGGCCGGCCAAAGGAAAAGCGGCCCCGGGTTGCCCCGTGCCGCTTGCCCACCTCTTCCAGCATGTCACAAGGGATACATTGGACCGCCCGCCAAGTCAAGCGGAAAACCGTTCCCCGTCAAAGGCTTATCGCGCGATCCCTTAACCTTTCGGCAAGGATCGCGCCACGCCCGGTCACTCGCCCTGGATCCCCACCGGGGGCGGCATCCCGCGCTCGGCCTCGATCCGCCGCCAGGCGGCGACGTTGCGGTTGTGCTCGGCCAGGGTCCGCGCGAAGGCATGGCCCCCGCTGCCATCGGCCACGAAATAAAGGTAATCCGTCTCGGCCGGGTTCAGCGCCGCCTCGATCGAGAGCCGGCCGGGATTGGCGATGGGCGTAGGCGGCAGCCCGTCGATCACATAGGTGTTGTAGTCGGTCCGGCGGCGCAGCTCGCTCTGCCGCAGACCGCGGCCGAGGACGCCCTTGCCCTCGGTGATGCCATAGATCACCGTCGGGTCCGTCTGCAGCCGCATCCCCTGCGCCAGCCTGTTGACGAAGACGCTCGCCACCTGCGGCCGCTCCGAGGAAATGCCGGTCTCCTTCTCGACGATGCTCGCCATGATCATTGCCTCTTCCGGCGATCCGTAGGGCACGCTCGGGGACCGCGCGGCCCAAAGCTCGGCAATGATGCGCGCCTGCCGCTCCTGCATCTGCGCCAGAAGCGCCGCCCGGTCATCCCCCCGCGCGACCTCGTAACTGTCCGGGGCCAGCGAACCCTCCGGCGGGACCTCCTTGATCTCTCCCTCGAGGAACTCGGCCTTGCGCAGGCTCTCGACCACCTGCCAGCTCGTCACGCCCTCCGCCAGCGTCACGCGCCAGCGCAGGTCGCCTTCCCCGGCCGCCTCCCGGTAGGCTTCGGGCGCCTCACCCTCCCCCGGCACGAACTTCGCCACCTCGACGTAGCGGCCCTCGCCCGCGTCGAACTCGCGCAGGATGATCTCGGCCGCCACAACGCCGATCCGGTAGTTCACCTCGCGCCCGCAGGTGGATTGCCCGCCCGCCGTCAGGATGTCGAGGATCTGGGCCATCGAGGCGCCCGGCGGCAGCAGATAGCTGCCGAACTTCAGCCCCGCGGCCTTGTCGGAATAGTCCGCGCCGATGCGGAAGATGCGCGCATCGCTCACCGCGCCCTGCGACTCGAGCCGCCGGCTTACGACCGACAGCGAGTCTCCCCGCTCGACCCGCAGGCAGACGGCCTCGCTCAGCGGCCCGGGGCCGGTGTATTCCTGCCGCCCCCACGCCAGCAACCCTGCCGCCGCCACCAGCACCACGATGAACAGGGTGAGCGCGTTGGAGGCGACAGAGCGCCACATCACGAAGTGACCCGCCCGAGGATGAGCGACGCGTTGGTGCCACCGAACCCGAACGAGTTCGACAGCGCCACGTCGATCTTGCGCGGCCGCGCCACCTTCGGCGCGAGGTCGATCTTCGCCTCGACCGCCGGGGTCTCGAGGTTCAGCGTCGGCGGCGCCACCTGATCGCGGATCGCCAGCACGCAGAAGATCGCCTCGACCGCACCGGCCGCGCCCAGAAGATGACCGATGCTCGACTTGGTCGAGGACATGGTGGCCGCAGCCGCGGCATCACCCAGAAGCCGCTCGACCGCGCCCAGCTCGATGACGTCGGCCATGGTCGAGGTGCCGTGGGCGTTGATGTAGTCGATGGCCGAGGCCTCGAGACCGGCGCGCTTCAGCGCCATGGTCATCGAGCGGAAGCCACCGTCGCCATCCTCGGACGGGGCGGTGATGTGGTAGGCATCGCCCGACAGACCGTAACCCAGCACCTCGGCATAGATCTTCGCGCCCCGCGCCACGGCATGCTCATACTCCTCGAGCACCACGACGCCCGCACCCTCGCCCATGACGAATCCGTCGCGGTCGGCGTCCCACGGGCGCGAGGCGGCCTCGGGATCGTTGCTCCGCTTGGTCGAGAGCGCCTTGCAGGCGTTGAAGCCGGCGATCCCGATCTCCGAGATCGGGCTCTCCGCACCGCCCGCCAGCATGACGTCGGCATCCCCCAGCTGGATCAGCCGCGCCGCGTCGCCGATCGCGTGGGCGCCCGTCGAGCAGGCGGTGACGACCGCATGGTTTGGCCCCTTGTAGCCGAAGCGGATCGAGACCTGCCCCGAGGCCAGGTTGATGAGCGCCGAGGGAATGAAGAAGGGCGAGACGCGCTTGGGCCCCTTCTCCTTGATCAGGACGGCCGTGTCGGCGATGGCCGAAAGCCCGCCGATGCCCGAGCCGATCATCACGCCCGTGCGGCAACGCTGCTCCTCGGTCCCGGGCGCCCAGCCCGAGTCCTTCACAGCCTGCTCGGCCGCGGCCATGGCATAGAGGATGAAGTCGTCGACCTTGCGGCGGTCCTTCGGCTCCATCCAGTCGTCGGCGTTGAAGGTGCCGTCCGTGCCGTCGCCCAGCGGGATCTCGCAGGCGTACTGGGTGGTCACGCTGGACGGGTCGAAGCGCGTGATGGGCCCCGCGCCGGACTTCCCGGCCAGCAGCCGTTTCCACGTCTCCTCGACGCCGCACGCCAGCGGCGTGACCATGCCCAGCCCCGTGACAACCACTCGACGCATGCCATGACTCCTCTGCCAGCCCGTGCCCGGGCCCTTGTGGGTTGCGGTCTTACACGCGGCCACCGTCCTTCGCAACAAGCGCGGCCGCGGCCATGCGCCTGTCCGCCGCCCTCCGGGGGTGCCGCGAGAGGGGGCATCGAACCCCCTCCCGCGGCGTTGCCACGGACAGGGAACCCGCGGCCCTTCGAAAAGCGATGGGGGAGCTGCCGCGCGTCCCGCCGCGGCAGCTGCGCGCTGATGGCCGATCCGGGGCCGGTCGATGGTCCCGTCCCCGGCAGGGCCGGTTGCGGGGGTTCGATGCCCCCGCAACCGGCACCTCCCCGTCCGGCCGCTCACAACCGACCGGGGTGCACGGGCCCGAGCCTGTGCCTCACGCAACGAAAACCCCCGCCGAGCACGCTCGACGGGGGCCAATGTCTCGGACCCGAGGTCCGGTGGAAGCTCAGGCGGCTTCCGAGATGAACTTCACCGCATCGCCGAAGGTCTGGATGGTTTCGGCCGCATCGTCCGGGATCTCGATGCCGAACTCTTCCTCGAAGGCCATCACGAGCTCGACCGTGTCGAGGCTGTCCGCGCCGAGGTCATCGATGAACGAGGCATTCTCGGTCACCTTTTCCTCTTCGACGCCCAGATGCTCGACGACGATCTTCTTCACGCGATCAGCGATGTCGCTCATGTCACTTCCTCATTCGTTGCGGGAGGGTTCCCGGCTCGTTGTCCCTTGCCCTGCGGCAACTGGTGCAGTTAAGCCGGCGGCGTCAGCCCCGGCAACTCTGACGGGCCTATAGCAAGGCTCCTTCGCCAAGGCAAACGCTTTCCCGCGCCGAAAGTGCCGCATGCCGCCGGCGCTTTTTCAGAGCATGGCCATGCCGCCGTTCACATGCAGCGTGGCCCCCGTGACGTAGCCCGCCTCGGGGCTGGAAAGATAGAGAACGGCCGCCGCGATGTCCTGCGCCTCGCCCATCCGCCCCATGGGAACCTGGCCCAGGATGCGCCCCTTCTGCTCATCGTTCAGCTTTTCCGTCATGGCCGTGGCGATGAAGCCCGGCGCCACGGCATTGACCGTGATGCCCCGGCTCGCGACCTCGGCGGCCAGGCTCTTCGACATGGCGACCACCCCCGCCTTCGAGGCGGCATAGTTGGCCTGCCCCGGATTGCCCGTCGCCCCCACGATCGAGGTGATGTTGACGATCCGCCCCCAGCGCGCCTTCATCATGCCGCGCAGCACGCCCCGGCACAGCCGGAAGGTCGAGGTCAGGTTGACCTCGATCACCTGCGCCCAGTCCTCGTCCGACATCCGCATGGCCAGCTGGTCGCGCGTGATGCCCGCGTTGTTGACCAGGATGTCCACCGCGCCCATGACATCCGCCGCCTGTTTCGGCAGCGCCTCGACCGCCGCGGCGTCCGAGAGGTTGCAGGCCAGCATATGAGCCCGCCCGCCCAGCTCCGCCGCCAGCTCCTCAAGCGGCCCCGTCCGTGTGCCCGACAGCGCGACCGTCGCCCCCGCCGCATGGAGCGCGCGCGCGATGCCGCCGCCGATACCGCCCGAAGCGCCCGTGATCAGCGCCGATTTCCCTGTCAGATCGAACATGGTCCGTCTCCTCGCATTGGCTTTGCCGCCCTTTACCAGCGGCAGGACAGGCGCGCCACCCGACTTCGCCGCCGCAGCGCCGCGACAGGATGCACGCGATCTTCCGCCGCCTCCGCCTGCCCGGCCGAGCCTCGCCCCGGGCGCCTTCGGCGAACCGGCCGCAAAGGCTTCCGGTTTTCGTGACCGCCCGCCCGGCGGCCGACCGCCCGGCGCGGGCTTTCTCCCCTTGACGTCGCACTCGCAGCGGTGAAAACACCGCCATGGCCACCGCGACCCTCACCATCGACCTGGACGCCATCGCCGCCAACTGGCGCGCGCTCGACCAGATGACCGCCTCCGACTGCCAGACCGGCGCCGTCGTGAAGGCTGACGCCTACGGGCTCGGCGCGGCCAAGGTCGCCCATGCCCTCGCCCGGGCCGGCGCCCGGCGCTTCTTTGTCGCCGCCTGCGAGGAAGGGGCCGAGGTGCGCCGCGCGCTCGGCTCCGGCCCGCAGATCTGCGTCTTCTCGGGCCATATGGAGGGCGACACCGCCCTCATCCGCGACTTCGACCTCACGCCGATGCTGAACTCGATCGAGCAGCTCACCCGGCATTTCGAGACGCTCGGCGGCCAGCCCTTCGGGCTGCAACTCGACAGCGGCATGAACCGGCTCGGGCTCGAGCCCGGCGAGTGGGAGGCCGTGGCCGCCACCGCCCTCGAGGCGGGCCCGGAACTGCTGATGAGTCATCTCGCCTGCGCCGACGAGCCCGACCATCCGATGAACACCGAGCAGTTGCGCGCCTTCCGCGCCATGACGGACGGGACCGGCGTTCCCCGCTCGCTCTCGGCCACCGGCGGCATCCTGCTCGGCCCCTCCTGGCATTTCGAGCTGACACGCCCCGGCATCGGCCTCTACGGCGGCCGCCCGTTCGAGGAAGCCCGCCCGGTGGTGCATCTCTCGCTTCCCGTGATCCAGGTGCGCGAGGTCGAGATCGGCGAGCCCGTGGGCTATTCCAACAGCTGGACGGCCGAACACACCTCGACCATCGCCACGGTCGCCGCGGGCTATGCCGATGGCCTGCCGCGCACGCTGTCCTCGAAGGCTTCGCTCTTTGCCGGCCGCGTGCCCTGCCCGCTGGTCGGCCGCGTCTCGATGGACCTCATCACCGTGGACGTGAGCCACCTTCCCGAGGTGCCGGACGCGCTCGACATCCTGTGCCGCCACCAGACGCCCGACGATCTGGCCGACACGGCGGGAACCATCGGCTACGAGATCCTCACCAGTCTCGGGCGCCGCTACCAGCGCCGCTACGGGGCGCTCGCGGCGTGAGCCCGGCCGCTCCCATCGCGGCGCTCGGGCGGGCGACGCTCGGCGGGCTGGCGGCCATCGGCCGGATCGCCCTCTTTGCGGCCGCAGTCATCAGCCACCTCTTCCGGCCGCCCTTCTACCCGCGGGAGTTCTTCAACGCGCTGATTCAGATCGGCTGGCTCTCGCTGCCGGTCGTCGGTCTCACCGCGATCTTCACCGGGGGCGCCCTCGCGCTCCAGATCTACGCGGGCGGCGCGCGCTTCTCGGCCGAGGCGGTCGTGCCCTCGATCGTGGCCATCGGCATGACGCGCGAGCTTGGCCCCGTCCTCGGCGGGCTGATGGTCGCGGCCCGCGTGGCCTCCTCGATCGCGGCCGAGATCGGCACCATGAAGGTGACCGAGCAGATCGACGCGCTCGTGACCCTCTCGACCAACCCGCTGAAGTATCTTGCCGTGCCGCGCGTGCTGGCCGCCACGCTCGCCGTGCCGGTCCTGGTGGCCGTGGGCGATTCCATCGGCATCGCCGGCGGCTGGCTCGTGGGCGTGAACCGGCTCGACTTCAACTCGGCCACCTACATCAAGAACACCGTGGACTTCCTCGAGGTCTGGGACGTGGGCTCGGGCCTCGTGAAGGGCGCGGCCTTCGGCTTCATCGTGGCCCTGATGGGCTGCTATCACGGCATGAACTCGGGCCGCGGCGCGCAAGGCGTCGGCCGGGCCACCAAATCGGCCGTCGTCGCGGCGTCGGTCCTGATCCTTGCCGCGAACTACCTGCTGACGGAGGTGTTCTTCACCTCATGATCGAGCTTTCCGGCGTCACCAAGAGCTTCGGCTCGAACCAGGTCCTGCGCGGCATCGACCTGCGCATCGAGAGCAACAGCTCGATGGTCATCATCGGCGGCTCGGGCACGGGCAAGTCGGTGCTGCTCAAGTGCATCCTGGGCCTTGTCGCGCCCGATGGCGGCCGGATCCTGCTGAACGGCGAGGATGTGACCCGCGCCGAGCGCGACGCCTTCCTGGCCCGCTTCGGGATGCTGTTCCAGGGCGCGGCGCTCTTCGACTCGCTCCATGTCTGGGAGAACGTGGCCTTCCGGCTGCTCCGCGGCGCGCAGAAGCGGCCCAAGGCCGAGGCGCGCGAGATCGCCATCGAAAAGCTGCGCCGCGTGGGGCTCGGCCCTCAGGTGGCCGACCTCTATCCGGCCGAGCTGTCGGGCGGGATGCAGAAGCGCGTGGGTCTCGCCCGCGCCATCGCGGCCGAGCCCGAGATCATCTTCTTCGACGAACCCACCACCGGGCTCGACCCGATCATGGCCGGCGTCATCAACGACCTGATCCGCGAGATCGTGACCGAGATGGGCGCGACCGCCATGACCATCACCCACGACATGACCTCGGTCCGCGCCATCGCCGACAACGTGGCGATGCTCCACCGTGGCAAGATCCGCTGGACCGGCCCCGTGTCCGAACTCGACACCACGCCCGATCCTTACGTCCAGCAGTTCATCCACGGCCGCGCCGAGGGCCCGATCGAGGCGCTGCGCTAGGATGCTGCGTGCGGCGAACCTCGCGCTGCTCGTCCTGTTCCCCGTCGCTTGGTTCGCGCCCCTGATGCGGGCGGGGATGCTGCCGCTCTTTGGCCTGTCCGAAATATCCGTCATCTCGGGCCTGCAGTCGCTCTGGGGCACCGACGTCGGCCTTGCGCTGCTCGTGACCTTCTTCGCGATCTTCGCGCCCTACCTGAAGACCATCGGTCTCGCGCTCCTCCATGCGGGGCTTCTCTCGCCCCGCGTCCTGCCGGCGCTGCATCTGCTGGGCCGGCTTGCCATGGCCGACATCTTCCTGATCGCGCTCTATATCGTGCTCATCAAGGGCGTGGGCCTCGCCACGGTCGAGACCGCTTGGGGCCTCTGGTTCTTTACCGGCTGCATCCTCGCCTCGCTCGCCATCTCGTTCCTGACGCCCTCGCGCTGAACAGGCGCCGCGGCGGGCCTCCGCCTGCCGGCTTGCGCCCCCCTGCGCGAGCGGGCAAAAGGCGCCATGGCCAAGTCCTCCCCCGTCTTCACCTGCCAGACCTGCGGCGCCGTCCACCGCAAGTGGGCCGGCCGCTGCGACGCCTGCGGCGCCTGGAACTCGATCGCCGAGGAGACGCCGCTCTCGAGCGGCCCGAAGGCGCTCGGCGCCAAGGGCCGCACCATCGCGCTGACCGACCTCGCAACCGAAGAGGCGCCCCCGCCGCGTACCTCCTCGGGCATCGACGAGCTGGACCGCGTGCTCGGCGGCGGCCTCGTGCCCGCCTCGGCGATCCTTGTGGGCGGCGATCCGGGCATCGGCAAATCCACGCTCCTGCTGCAAGCGGCCGCAAGCTTCGCCAACGGCGGGGTCAAGTGCCTCTACATCTCGGGCGAGGAGGCCGCGGCGCAGGTACGGATGCGCGCCCAGCGGCTCGGCCTCGGGCAGGCGCCCGTGGCGCTAGGCGCCGAGACGAACCTGCGCGACATCCTGACCACGCTCGACGCCGAGCGCCCGGCGCTCGCCATCATCGACTCGATCCAGACCATGTGGCTCGACAATGTCGAGTCGGCCCCCGGCTCGGTGGCCCAGGTCCGCGCCTCGGCGCACGAGCTTGTGACCTTCGCCAAGCGGCGGGGCGTGGCCATCGTCATCGTGGGGCATGTGACGAAAGAGGGCCAGATCGCCGGCCCCCGCGTCGTCGAGCACATGGTCGACACCGTCCTCTATTTCGAGGGCGAGCGCGGCCACCAGTTCCGCATCCTGCGCGCAGTCAAGAACCGCTTCGGCCCCGCCGACGAGATCGGCGTCTTCGAGATGACCGGCGGCGGGCTGGCACAGGTCTCGAACCCCTCGGCGCTCTTCCTGTCGGACCGCGACCAGCCCGCCCCCGGCTCGGCCGTCTTCGCGGGCATCGAGGGCACGCGCCCGGTCCTCACCGAGATCCAGGCCCTCGTCTCTCCCTCGCCGCTCGGCACGCCGCGCCGGACGGTGGTGGGCCTCGACAGCGGCCGGCTCTCGACCATCCTCGCCGTCCTCGAGGCGCGCTGCGGCATCCCCTTCGCGGGCCTCGACGTTTTTCTGAATGTGGCCGGGGGCATGCGGGTTTCGGAACCCGCCGCCGACCTCGCCGTGGCCGCGGCCCTCGTCTCGGCGCGTGAGGATGTGGCAATTCCGCCCGACATGGTGCTTTTCGGCGAGATCTCCCTCTCGGGCGCCCTTCGCCCCGTGACCCAGACGGAAAGCCGCTTGAAAGAGGCCTCGAAACTTGGTTTCTCGCAGGCAGTTGCGCCGACCCGCTCGAAAGTGGGCCAGGACGCGGGGATGCGGGTGCGCCAGATGCCCGACCTCGCGGCATTCGTGGGTGAGATGTTCGGGGCAGGGTAACGCCGAAGGAGCGGGCACATGGAAGGCTTCACCATCATCGACGCCGTGGTTGCGGCTGTCATCGTGCTGTCGGCGATCCTCGCCTATTCGCGCGGCCTCGTCCGCGAGGTCATGGCGATTGCCGGCTGGGTGGCGGCGGCGGTCCTCGCCTTCGTCTTCGCGGCGCAGGCCCAGCCCCTGATCAAGGAGGTGCCGGTCCTCGGCGACTTCCTCGGAGACAGTTGCGAGCTGTCGATCATCGCGGCCTTCGCCGCGGTCTTCGCCCTCGCCCTCGTGCTCCTGTCGCTGTTCACGCCGCTCTTCTCCTCGGCCATCCGCAATTCCGCTCTGGGCGGCCTCGACCAGAGCCTGGGCTTCCTCTTCGGCGTCCTGCGCGGCGTGGTGCTCGTGGCGGTGGCGCTGATCGTCTATGACCGGGCCGTGGCCTCGAACACGATCCCGATGGTGGACAATTCCCGCTCGGCGCGTGTCTTTGCCTCCTTCCAGGAGAACATCGACCAGTCGATACCGACGGACGCGCCCGGCTGGATCGTCGCCCGCTATGAGCAGCTCGTAAGCAGCTGCACCGCTCCCGCACCCGCCACCCCGGCCCCCGCACCCGCCAACTGACGGAGCACGGCTTTGTGAGGGTGACAGAGGCATGACAAGCCACTACATGAGGGGCCAATCTCCCCTCGGATTCGGAGCCCTCCCATGCGCCCCTTCCTGAGCCACCCCTTCGACGATGACAAGTTGAAGGAAGAGTGCGGCGTTTTCGGTGTCATCGGCGTGTGTGACGCAGCCAATTTCGTGGCCCTCGGCATGCATGCCCTGCAGCATCGTGGGCAGGAAGCGGGCGGCATCGTCTCCTACGATCCCGAGCACGGCTTCAACTCGGCCCGGCGCTTCGGCTACGTCCGCGACAACTTCACCGATCCCGCGACCATGTCCACCCTGCCGGGGGCGCTTGCCATCGGCCATGTCCGCTATTCCACCGCCGGCTCCAAGGGCGCGACCGCGATCCGCGACGTGCAGCCCTTCTTTGGCGAGTTCGCGATGGGCGGTGCGGCGATCGCCCACAACGGCAACCTGACCAATGCCGCGGCCCTGCGCCGCGAACTGATCGAGCGCGGCTCGATCTTCCAGTCCTCGTCCGACAGCGAATGCATCATCCACCTGATGGCGCGCTCGATCCAGAAGAACATCCCCGAGCGGATGAAGGACGCGCTGCGCCGCGTCGAGGGGGCCTTCTCGGTCGTGGCCATGACGCGCACCAAGCTGATCGGCGTGCGCGATCCCTTGGGCGTGCGCCCGCTGGTGATCGGCCGGATCGGCGAGGGCTGGGCGCTGTCGTCGGAGACCTGCGGCCTCGACATCATCGGCGCCGATTTCGTCCGCGAGGTCGAGCCGGGCGAGATGGTGGTGATCGACGAGAAGGGCATCGAGAGCTTTCACCCGTTCGACCGCCGCCCGGCCCGCTTCTGCATCTTCGAGCACGTCTATTTCTCGCGGCCCGACTCGATCCTCGGCGGCCGCTCGGTCTATGAGACCCGCCGCCAGATCGGCGTGGAACTCGCCAAGGAAGCGCCCGTGGACGCCGATCTGGTCTGCCCGGTGCCCGATTCCGGCACACCGGCCGCCATCGGCTTCAGCCAGCAATCGGGCATCCCCTATGCGATGGGCATCATCCGCAACCAGTATATGGGGCGGACCTTCATCGAGCCGACCGAGCAGATCCGCAACATGGGCGTGCGGCTGAAGCTCAACGTCAACCGCGCCCTGATCAAGGGCAAGCGGGTGATCCTGGTGGACGATTCGGTTGTCCGCGGCACGACGTCGCGCAAGATCAAGGACATGATCCTCGATGCCGGCGCGGCCGAGGTACATTTCCGCATCGCCTCCCCGCCCACCGCCTGGCCCTGCTTCTACGGGGTGGACACGCCGGAACGCGCCAAACTTCTGGCCGCCAACATGTCCGAGGACGAGATGCGCGACTGGATCGGCGTGGATTCGCTGCGCTTCATCTCGCTAGACGGCCTCTACCGGGCCGTGGGTGAGGCCGCGGGCCGCGACCCCAAGGCCCCGCGCTACTGCGACGCCTGCTTCTCGGGCGATTATCCCGTGGCTCCGTCGGACAAGATCGACCAGGGGTTCGAGATGAAGGCGGCCCAGTAGGCCGCCCGCCCCGCGGCGCGCACCGGCTGCCCGCGCCGCCCCCCCCGCTTGCGCCCACCCGTGTTTTTGGCCATAGGCTGAAGCGCCGCAGACCCGGAGTCGCGGCGTTTTTCCAGTCAGAAGGCCGCCCCGATGAGCACCCTGCCCTCGCCCCGCATCGCCCTTGTAACCGGAGCCTCCCGCGGGCTCGGCACCGCGATCGCCGAGGAACTCGGCGTTGCGGGCTGGCATGTGGTCGCGGTCGCTCGCACCACCGGCGGGCTCGAGGACATGGACGACCGCATCCGCGGCCGCAGGCCGGGCGCCGAGCCCGCCACGCTCGCGCCGATGGACGTGACCAACGACGATGCGATGCGCCACCTCTGCCGCTCGATCTATGACCGCTGGGGGGCGGTGCATCTCTGGGTCCATGCGGCCATCCATGCGGCACCGCTCTGCCCGACGGGCCATGTCGAGCCCAAGGACTGGGACAAGTCGATCGCGACCAACGTGCGGGCGACCGGCATCCTGATCCCCATGGTCGAGCCGCTGCTTCGCGCCGGTCAGGGCACCGCCCTCTTCTTCGACGATCCGCGCGGCGGCGAGCCCTTCTTCGGCTCCTATGGCGCGACCAAGGCCGCGCAGATGGCCCTCGTGCGGAGCTGGCAGGCCGAGACCCGCAAGATCGGCCCGCGCGTCCTGATCGAGACCCCGAATCCGATGCCGACCGCCACCCGCGGCCGCTTCTACCCCGGCGAGGATCGCGCGAAACTCGCCGACATCCACACCGAGGCGCAGCGGATTCTGGCGCTGCTCTGATCCCTGAGCCCACGCGCAGCCGTGCCTTCCGCGCGGCTGCCGCCTCCGGCACGGAAGCTACGCAACGCCGAAGGCCCGCGCTCTTGCGCGGGCGTCTGCATGCCGTCTGTGCCGGGATGGTGCGGTATGATGGTGGGCGATAACGGATTTGAACCGCTGACATCTTCGATGTGAACGAAGCGCTCTACCGCTGAGCTAATCGCCCTGTGAGGCGGGTACTACCGCCACTTTCCGGCTTCCGCAAGAGCCCTCGACGAAAATTTCTGCCCCCCGCTCCGACTTCCTGTGCGGGCACCCGGAAAGGCACCGGCAACGCCCGACGCGCCCCCTTCCGGTCCCGTGCTCCCGCCAGTCCAGCTTGCTCTGCGGCTCATGGCCGGACACACGACCGAGGGTCGTTTCGGCTGGCGCGGCGCCCGTTGTGCGGCGGAAGGCTTTCCCCTAGGGTCGCCCGAACCAGACCAGAGGGGGGAGACCGATGAGCTCAGACCGCAAGCTCGGCTTCGACACGCTGCAGATCCACGCCGGGGCCAGACCCGATCCGGCGACGGGCGCGCGGCAGGTGCCGATCTACCAGACGACCGCCTATGTCTTTCGGGATGCGGACCATGCGGCGCGCCTCTTCAACCTCGAGGAGGTCGGCTACATCTACTCGCGCCTGACCAACCCGACCGTTCAGGCGCTGGCCGAGCGTGTGGCCGCGCTCGAGGGCGGCGCGGGCGCGGTCTGCTGCTCGTCGGGGCATGCGGCGCAGATCATGGCGCTCTTCCCGCTGATGGGGCCGGGGCGCAACATCGTGGCCTCGACCCGCCTCTATGGCGGCACGATCACCCAGTTCTCGCAGACGATCCGGCGCTTCGGCTGGTCAGCCAAGTTCGTGGATTTCGACGACCTCGCCGCCCTCGAGGCCGCGGTGGACGAGGATACCCGCGCCATCTTCTGCGAGACGATCGCCAACCCGGGCGGTGTCATCACCGATCTCGACGCGGTGGCGGCCGTGGCCGACAAGGTGGGCCTGCCGCTGATCGTGGACAACACGACCGCGACCCCCTGGCTCTGCCGCCCGATCGAGCATGGCGCGACGCTGGTGGTCCATTCCGCGACCAAGTATCTGACCGGCAACGGCACCGTCACCGGCGGCGTGATCGTCGATTCCGGCAAGTTCGACTGGTCGGCCTCGGGCAAGTTCCCGAGCCTCTCGGAACCCGAGCCCGCCTATCACGGCCTCGTCTTCCACAAGGCGCTGGGGCCGATGGCCTACACGTTCCACTCGATCGCCGTGGGGCTGCGCGACCTGGGCATGACCATGAACCCGCAGGGGGCGCATTACACGCTGATGGGGATCGAGACCCTCAGCCTGCGCATGGCCCGCCATGTCGAGAACGCCCGCCGGATCGCCGAGTGGCTCGAGGCCGATCCGCGCGTCGAATATGTCACCTACGCGGGGCTTCCCTCCTCGAAGTGGCACGATCGCGTGGCGCGGATCTGCCCGAAAGGGGCCGGCGCGCTCTTCACCTTCGCCGTGAAGGGCGGCTACGACGCCTGCGTCAAGCTCGTGGACGCGCTTGAGCTGTTCAGCCATGTGGCGAACCTTGGCGACACGCGCTCGCTGGTGATCCACTCGGCCTCGACCACGCACCGCCAGCTCTCGCCCGAGCAGCAGGAGGCGGCGGGGGCCGCGCCGAACGTCGTGCGCCTGTCGATCGGGATCGAGGATGCCGACGACCTGATCGCCGACCTCGATCAGGCGCTCGCGAAGGCCACGGCCTGAGGCCAAACTTCAGGGGCGACATGAAGATCGCCCCTGAATCCCCTGTTATCAGGGCTGAACGATCTCATAGACCAGCGTCACTCGCGCGGTGGTCTCGATCTCTCCCTCGGCCACCGGCACGGGCGCACCCATCGCGGCCTCGCGGTACATCGGCATCGGCGGGCGATAGTCGTCGCCCCCTTCGCGGATCTCGAGGATGGGCCCCAGCGTCACGCCGGCCGCATCGGTCAGCAGCTCCGCCCGCGACCGGGCCTTGGCCACGGCCTTCCTGCGCGCCTCGTCCATCGCGGGCTCGGGATCGGCCAGGGCGAAGCTGACCCCGTGCAGGGTGTTCACCCCGTCCTGCACCGCCTCGTCCAGCACCGATCCGAGCCGGGCAAGATCCCGCACGCGCACCGTCAGCATGTTCGAGGCGACATAGCCCTCGATCCGCGGCGCCGCCCCGTCGGGCCCCTGCGTCCAGTTCGGGTTGAGCGAGAGGCCCGAGGTGTGCAGGTCCCGGTCCTCGATGCCGGCCCCCTTCAGCCGCTCGAGCACCCGCGCCAGGTTCGCGCTGTTGCCCGACATGGCCTCGGCCGCGGTCGCCCCCTCGCTGGTCACGCCCAGCGTGATCGTCGCCAGATCGGGTCGGCCCGCCACCATTCCCTCGCCCGTCACCGTCAGGCGCGCGGTTTCGGCCAGCGCGGACCCGGCGAGGGCGCCGGCGGGCAGCGCGACAGCGGTGCAGAGCATCAGGACTTTCGCAATGTTCATCTGGAATGTTCCTCCTTGGAGATGGCAGCGTTCACCTCTGTGACGCATCGGGCAAGGCGATCCTTGGGTGTTTTCCTTCCATTCGGCAAAAAGCTGCTGTAACACCGGAAAGGCCGAGGCCCGGACTCCCCGGTGTGCCGCCAGATGTGCTAGACCCGCGAAATGAAACCGAGATTTGCCCTCAACCTTACGCCTGAGGCCGCGAGTCTGCTTCGGCGGATGCCCGACGGATGGGAAGAACTGGGGCGGGTGCCCTTTGATGCACCCGACCTCGATGAGGCGCTGGCGGCCCTGCGCCAGGCGGCTCAGGCCGACGCCGGAGAGGCGGGGGTCACCGCCAAGATCGTGATCCCGAACTCGCAGGTCCTCTATACCACGCTGGCCGCGCCGGGGCCGGACCGGGCCAGCCGGGGGGCGCAGATCCGCGCGGGTCTCGAGGGGCTGACGCCCTACGAGGTCAAGGATCTGGTCTACGACTTCGAGCCTCAGGGCGATGAAGTGCGCGTGGCCGTGGTTGCACGCGAGACGCTTGACGAGGCCGAGGGTTTCGCCGAGCAGCATGGCTTCAACCCGGTGGCGTTCGTTGCCATCCCCGTCAACGGCAGCTTCCCGCGCGAGCCCTCGTTCGGCATCCTTTCCGCCGCGCAGCGCCGCCTGCCGAACGGCACGAGGGTGGAGCGCGACGCCGAGCCGATTCGGATCCTGCCGCTCGACATCGCCGAGGATCCTGAGCCCGCCGAAGAGGAGGGTCCGGCCGACGCCGGGCCGGTCCTCGACGAGGCCGCGCCGGATGCCGTGGCGCCGCCGCCCGCCCCGCCCGTGCCCGAGCTGCCCGAAGATACGGCGCCCGCCGAACCCGAGGCAGACCCGCCCACGCCCGGGACGGATGAGCCGGTGGCGGTCGTTCCTGCGCCTGCCGAGCCCGAGGAGACCTCGTCCCCGGAACTGCCGGAAGCCTTCGGGCCGGCCGAGGACGAGCCGTGGGAGCCCGCGCCCGATCTCGCCGCACTGGCCTCGCTCACGCCGGACGAGAGCGCCCTTGCCCTGCCCGAACCCGAGGTCGAAGAGCCCGTCGAGCCAGAGGCTTTCCTGACCGAGGCCGAACCCGCGGCCCAAGCGGTGCCGCAGGAAGAGCCTCCCACCCCGGAGGACGAGTTCTTCATGCCGCCGCCGCTCGTCCGGGCGCCGGAACGGCCGATCCCGAACGCGCGCGAGCTTCCGCCCTTCACGCCGCCCCCGCCGCCCAAGCCTGCGGTGACAAGCCCCGAGGTGCCCGAAGCGCCGTATGTCGAGCTTGAGGGCGACGATGTGCCGGAGATGCCGCCCGGCACCTTCGCAAGCCGCCGGGTCGCGGCCGAGGCCATCCACACCCGCCCCGCAGCGCGTGTCACGTCAGAGCCGAAGCCCGCGCGCCCGGCCGAACCCGTCCTGCGCGCCCCTGGCGGCCGCTCGGCGCTGCCTCCGCGCGGCCCGGCGCCCCAGACCGGCCGCGCCGCACCTCCGGCCGCCGTGACGGCGCCGGGGCTTGCGGCCGCGCGGCCGAAGGCGCAGACGGGGCCGGCACGGCAACAGCCGAAGACCGAGGAACGCCCGGACAAGCCGTTCGGCGTCTTTGGCGGCAAGCCCGCGCCGACGCGGGGCAAGCCGCGCTTTCTCGGCCTGATACTGACGGTCGCGCTGCTCGTCCTGCTGGCGGCGGTCGCGGCGCTCTCGTCCTACCTTGTTGCCGCCAACGAGGATGGGCCGAGGACCGCGCTCGCCATCTCCGAGGCGACGCCGGAGCTTCTGGCATCGGATCAGGAACCGCCACCCGAAGAGGCCGTTTCCGCGCAACCGCAGCCCGAAGAGCCTGTCGAGGCCGCAAATGCAGGCGCCCCGGCCGAGGCCGAGACACCCGCTGCGACCGAGGCCGCCGAGGCGCCCGCCCCGGCCGCCGAGGCGCCGCGCGTGGTCTCTGACGAGGGCGGACGGGCCAAGCCCGCCGAGACGCCGCAGGACGAGATCTTCCTCACGACGATGGACTCGCCGCTGCCGTCGCTCGACGCGGTGGCGCTGCCGCCGCCGCCGGTCGAACTCGATGCCGCGCCGGGGATGCCCCTGCCGCCGCCCCCCTTCGGCGCAAGCTACGAACTCGACGAGCGCGGCCTGATCCGGCCAAGCCCGGAAGGCGTGCTGGCCCCCGGCGAGTTCCTGCTGATCCAGGGCAAGCCGCCGATCCTGCCCCCGCGCCGCCCGTCCGTGGCCGAGCCCGAGGCGGCAGCGCCCGCCGCCGAAGCCGCGCCCCGCGCCGCGGCCAGCCCGGGCTCGATCTTCCCCGGCCCGGCCAGTGCCGCATCCGCGGAGGCCCCGACCCCGGCCGTCGCCGACCCCGCGCTCTCGGGCCGGCGGCCGAAAGAGCGCCCCGCACGCCCCGAAGCCGAAGAGGCGGCCGCCGAACCCGAGGCCGCAACCGAAGCCGCCACCCCGCGGATGAGCAGCCTTCGTCCGCGCCTGCGCCCGGTCGATCCCGAACCCGGCCAGCCCGAGGCGCAGGGGGCGACGCTTGCCATGGCGCTGACGCCCGCGCCGCGACCCGATGGCGCTCCCGAAGCGGTGGCCACCTCGAGCGGCGCGATCAGCCCGCTCGCCCTCGCCGTCTCGCGCAAGCCCGAGGCCCGGCCAAACGATTTCTCGGACGCGATCGAGGCCGCCGTTGCCGCCGCCGTTCAGGCTCCGCACACGCCCGCCCCCGCCCCGGCCCCCGTCGTTGCCGCGGCGCCGGCCCCGCGGCAGGTGGCGCCGGCCGTCGCGGCCCCCCTGCCCGAGGACGATGACGAACCCGAGGTCGTCGCCGCCCCCCGGATCCCGACCCGCGCCAACGTGGCGCAGAATGCGACCTTCACCAAGGCCATCAACCTGTCGAAGACCAATCTGATCGGCGTCTATGGGACGTCCTCGAACCGCTATGCCCTCGTTCGCCAGTCCAACGGGCGCTACGTCAAGCTTCGCGTGGGCGACCGGCTTGACGGCGGGGTCGTGGCCGCCATCACCGCCTCCGAACTGCGCTACAAGAAGGGCAGCCGGATGTTCGCCCTGAGCATGCCGAAGGGGTGAGCTCCGGGGCCAACGCGCCGGATCATCGGCCGCAGCCGCGACAGTTCGGGCACAGCGACAGGATGGACAGGGCGCAAGGCCGGGCGATAGCCTGACCACCTTGGGCACGGCGGGCAGCGCGACATGGAAAGCCTCCTTCTGCAGGCAAGCATCTACCTCGGCGCGGCGCTGCTGATCGTGCCGCTCGCCGTGCGCGCGGGCTTTGGCTCGGTTCTGGGCTATCTGGCGGCCGGGATCGTCATGGGGCCGGTGCTGGGACTTGCCGGGGCCGAGACCGGAGACCTTCGCCACTATGCCGAGTTCGGCGTCGTGCTGATGCTGTTCCTCGTGGGGCTGGAACTTGACCCGGCCACGCTCTGGGGGATGCGCCAGTCGCTCGTGGGGCTCGGCGGGCTGCAGATCGGTCTCACGAGCTTCGTCTCGGCGCTCGGCCTCGCCTGGCTCGGGTTCAACTGGCAGGAAGCGGCCGTGCTGGGGATGGTTGCGGCGCTCTCCTCGACGGCCATCGTGCTCCAGACCATGACCGAGCGGCGCATGCTGCGCACCGCCGGGGGCCGCAGCTCCTTTGCCGTGCTGCTGGCGCAGGACATCGCCGTGGTGCCGATGCTGGCGCTGGTGCCGCTGCTGGCGCTGCGTCCCTCGGCCAGCGCCCACCTGCACGACGCCGCCGAAGGCCCCGCGCGGCCGATCATCGGCTTTCTCCAATCGCTGCCGGGCTGGGCCGACACGCTGGTGATGCTGGGCGTTGTGGGCTTCATCGTGCTCGGCGGGCACTACCTCACCCGGCCGGTGTTCCGCTATGTCCATGCCTCGCGCCTGCCCGAAATGGGCAGCTTCATCGCGCTCTTCACCGTCGCGGGCACGTCCTTCCTGACCATGATCGTGGGCCTGTCGCCCGCGCTCGGCACGTTCCTTGCGGGCGTCGTGCTGGCCAACTCCGAGTTCCGCCACCAGCTCGAGGCCGACATCCGGCCCTACAAGGGCATCCTGCTCGGCCTCTTCTTCATGGCCGTCGGGATCGGGATCGACTTCCGCCTGCTCGCGGCCGATCCCTGGCCGCTCATCGCGCTCACGCTGGCGCTGGTCCTCGTCAAGGTGCTGGTGCTGGCTGCGCTGGCCGAGACCTTCGGGCTCCGGGGGCGCGACCGCTGGCTCCTGACACTCGGCCTCGCGCAGGCGGGCGAGTTCGGTTTCGTGCTGGTGGGCTTTGCGGCACAGGAGGCCATCCTTGCCTCGCTCGTCGCGCAGAAGACGCTGATCGTGATCAGCCTCTCGATGCTGGTGACGCCCGTCCTCTTCCTCATCGCCGGCTGGCTCTCGGGCCTGGGCGAGGAGCAGCCGGCCGTCCGGCCCGACCCGATCGACGAGAAGGGCCGCGTCATCATCGCGGGCATCGGCCGTTTCGGGCAGGTGGTGAACCGCCTCGTGCGGATGAGCGGCATCCAGACGGTCGTTCTCGACCATGACATGATGGCCGTGCAGATCATGCGCCGCTTCGGCGTCAAGGGCTTCTTCGGAGACCCGACGCGCCCCGATCTGCTGCAGGCGGCCGGTCTGGACGAGGCGGCGGTGCTGGTGGTGGCGGTGGACGACCGCGAGAATGCGATCAAAATCGTCCGCTACGCCCGACAGGTCCGCCCCGACCTGCATATCGTGGCCCGCGCCCGCGACCGGGTGCATGTCTATGAACTCTATCAGGCCGGCGCCGACGACATCGTGCGCGAGACCTTCGACAGCTCGATCCGGGCCGGGCGCTATGTGCTCGAGAACATGGGCTTCAGCGAGTATGAGGCGGCGCAGCGGTCGCGCACCTACTACCGCGTGGACCGGGCCGCGATGCGCGATCTGGCCGAGCTTTGGGTGCCCGGCCAGCCCGCCCATCTCAACGAAGCCTATGTGACCCGCGCCCGGCAACTCGATGCCGACCTCGAGACGGCGCTCCTTGAGGAAGAGAGCCAGGCGCGGCCCGATCCCGAGGCTGCGGAATAGGGCTGCGGCTCAGCCCTCGGCCACACCGGCTTCGGCAAAGGTCGCCATGCCCGACAGGCAGGCCACCGCGCTGCGCAGGATGTTGATGGCCACGATGGCGCCGGTCCCCTCTCCGAGCCGCATCCCGAGGTTCAGGATCGGCTCCTTGTCCAGCCGCGCCAGAACCGCCGGATGGGCCCCTTCGGCGCTGACATGGCCCGCCACCGCATGATCGAGCGCGCCGGGCCGGATCGCATGCAGCACCGCCGCGGCGGCCGAACAGATGAAGCCGTCGAGGATCACCGGGATGCGCCCGACGCGCGCCCGCGCGATCGCGCCCGCCATGGCCGCAAGCTCGCGTCCGCCCAGCCGGCGCAGAACCTCGACCGGGTCCGAGAGCGCCTCGGCGTGCCGTTCCAGCCCCTGGGCCACGACGAGCGTCTTGCCCTCCAGCGCCGCCCCCTCGACGCCGCTACCCCGGCCGGTCCAGTCTCCCGCCGATCCGCCGAAGAGCGCCGCCGCGATCGCGGCGGCCGCCGTGGTGTTGCCGATCCCCATCTCGCCCACGACGAGAAGATCGGCCTCGTCCTCGACCGCCTCCCAGCCCGCCGCAAGCGCCGCAACCAGCTCGTCCTCGGTCATGGCCGGGCCTTGGGTGAAGTCGAGCGTCGGCCGGTCGAGATCGAGTTCCGTGACGGTCATGCTTGCACCCGCCGCCTTGCAGAGCTGGTTCACCGCGGCCCCGCCGGCCCGGTAATTCGCCACCATCTGAACCGTGACCTCGGGCGGAAAGGCCGAGACGCCGCGCGCGGCAATGCCGTGATTGCCCGCGAAGATCGCCACCTGCGGCCGCTCGAGCGCGGGGCGCCCGTCGCCCACCCAGCCGGCATACCAGATGGCCAGCCCCTCCAGCCGGCCCAGCGCGCCCTTCGGCTTCGTGAGCTGCCCGTTGCGCACGGTGGCCGCCTCAAGCGCGGCCGCATCCGGCTGCGGCAGGGCGTCGAAGACGGCACGGAAGCCTGCGAGGGAGGTGAACGGAGCCTTCATGGCGGGTCCTTCTGGTTGCTTGGCTGATGCGGCTTCGGTATCGGGAACTCTCAGTGGAGACCAGTGCACGGGAGAGGCAAGGTGAAAGACAGGCTGTCGCAGCGGTGGGCGGATGTGCTGCTGGCGCTGGCGCTGCTGACGCGGCTGCCCCTGCGCGCGCGGTCCCTGCCCGATCGCGGCGCCTCGGCCGCCTGGGCCTGGCCCCTGGCCGGCGTGGCGGTGGGCGGGCTGTCGGCGCTGGTGGCGGCATTGAGCCTCGCCGCCGGGCTGCCCGCCACGGTCGCCGCGGCGCTGGCGCTGGCTGCGCAGGCGCTGGTGACCGGCGCGATGCACGAGGACGGGCTTGCCGATACCGCCGACGGCCTCTGGGGCGGCTGGACGCGCGAGCGGCGGCTCGAGATCATGAAGGACAGCCGCACCGGCAGCTATGGCGTGGCCGCCCTCATGCTCGTGGGCCTCGTGCGCTGGTCGGCTCTGGCGGCGGCGCTTGAGAGCGGCAGCGCGGTGCTGGTCGCGGCCGCCGTGCTCTCGCGCGTGCCGATGGTGGTGCTGATGGCTTGGCTTCCGAACGCGCGCGGCGCGGGGCTCTCGCAGTCGCTCGGCCGGCCCGACCGGCGTCAGGCCCGGCTCGCGGTACTGGTGGCACTGGCGGTGGCGCTGCTGGTCTCGGGCCCTGCCGCGCTGATCCTTGGCCTTGCCGCGGCATCTGCGGCCCTGGCGCTCGGCCTGGTGGCCCGCGCCAAGATCGGCGGCCAGACCGGAGACATCCTCGGCGCGTCCCAGCAGCTTTCCGAAGCCGCGGTCTTCGTGGCGGCCGCGGCACTGGCCTGACCTCACGCCGAGAGGCGAGCAGCGTCTAGTCGCAGGGCCAGGCGGCCGTCGCCTGTGCGATGCCCGGATGGCGCAGAACGGTCCCCGGACCGATCCCCAGCGAGCGGGCAAGTCCCCCGTTGATCTCGAGCACGCTCTGGATGCCGTCGCCGCCGGTGATGGGGGTCAGATCGCCCGGCACCGCCTCGGCATGAACGCTTTTCACCGTCCCGTCGGGCCCTGCGAAGATCATGTCGAGCGGGATCAGCGTGTTGCGCATCCAGAAGCTCGCCCGGTGCGGCTCGTCGAACAGGAACAGCATCCCCGACGACCGCGGCAGGCTCTTGCGATGCATGAGGCCCCGCGACCGCTCCTCGGGCGCATCCGCAATTTCCACCGAAAAGCGCACGGTCTCGCCGGTCTGGGTGCGCAGTTCGACAGTGTCCGGCCGGCAGTCGGCCCAGACCGCGCCGGGAACGAACACCAGCGCGAGGGCCAGCGCCCTCAGACCGGTTGCTGATGCTGACGCGCTGCCGCTTCCCACGAGACCACCTGCACCGCCATGCGCCCGCGCCGCCCCTCGATGATGCGCAGCGCCACCGCCTCGCCCGCGGCAAGGTCGGCAAAGCCCGACATCCGCAGGACCTCGACATGGATGAAGACATCCTCGGACCGGCCGAAGACATTGGCAAAGCCGAAGCCCTTGCCCTTGTCGAACCACTTCACCCGGCCCGGCTCGAGCGGACGCGAAGCGATCTCCTCGGGTGTCGTGGCCTCGCTATCCTCGCTCAGGTGGAACGTCGTCCCGGCCGGCGGCTCGATCTCGACCACCTCCACCGCCTGAACGCCCCGTTGGGTGCTCTGGACCTTGACCGTGATGCCCGCCCCGTCCGCCACCGAGCTCTGGCCATAGTTCCGAAGGACATTGGCGTGGAGCAGGATATCGGCTCCGTTCTCCTCGGTCACGATGAACCCGAAGCCTTTTGCCGGATCGAACCATTTCACACGGCCATGCACAAGCTGCAGGGCCTTTTCGTCTTCCACCATTCCAGAGCTGTCCCCAGATGAGCCCGTAGATTGAAACTTGTGCCGTCAATCCTCCGGCGGATTCAAGAGCAAATCATCACTCGCAGCCGAACCTTTCATTCACGAAGCGTGAAATTCAAGGGTGCAGACGCTCGATCGTCCAGCTGTCCGAAACGTGCTCGCGGCGCCAGCGAAACCGGTCGTGCAGGCGGAAGGACCCGTCGGCCCAGAACTCGATCTCCAGTGGCTTGATCCTGAAACCACCCCAGAACGCCGGCCGCGGCGGGTTTGTTCCGTGGCGCGCCGTGACGCGGGCGACCTCGGCCATGAGGCTCGCGCGCGAGGCCAGCGGCTGGCTCTGCTGCGAGGCCCAGGCACCGAGTCGGCTCTTGAGCGAGCGCGACTGGTAGTAGGCATCCGCCTGCGGCCCCTCCTCGCGTTCGACGAGCCCGCGGACCCTCACCTGCCGGCGCAGCGACTTCCAGTGCAGCACGAAGGCCGCCTTGCCCGTGGCCTCGATCTCGATCGCCTTCTGCGAGCCGTAGTTGGTGTAGAAGACGAAGGCCGCGGGCTCGATCTCCTTCAGCAGCACCATGCGCACGTTCGGCAGGCCCGACGCATCCACGGTGGCCAGCGCGATGGCGTTAGGGTCGTTCGGCTCCTGCGGCTCGGCCTCGGCCAGCCAGCTTCTGGCGATGGCGAAGGGATCCTCCCCCGCGAAGATGCCCGTCCTGTCCATGATCTTCCCCTTCTGAGCCGGACGACCCTAGTGCGGCAGACCGCCTCCGGCAATATCCGCCTCATCCTGCCGCACTTGATGGATTCCCTGCGATGGCCTACACCTCGCGCAAACCACTCAGAACATGACGAGGGAAAGCCGATGGCGAACGGACTGCTGGCTGGCAAGCGCGGTCTCATCATGGGGCTCGCAAACGACAAGTCCATTGCCTGGGGCATCGCGAAATGCTGCGCCGAGCAGGGCGCCGAGATGGCCTTTTCCTATCAGGGCGACGCGCTGAAGAAGCGGGTCGAGCCCCTCGCCGCCTCGATCGGCGCGACCGAACTGGTGGAATGCGACGTGTCGGACGAAGGCTCGCTCGACCGGCTCTTTGCCCATCTGAAAGAGATCTGGGGCACGCTGGACTTCGTCGTCCACGCCATCGGCTTCTCGGACAAGACCGAGCTGCGCGGCCGCTATGTGGACACGTCGCCGGCGAACTTCCGCATGACGATGGACATCTCGGTCTATTCCTTCACCGCCGTCTGCCAGCGCGCCTGCGCCATGATGCCCAACGGGGGCAGCCTGCTCACCCTGACCTACTACGGCGCCGAGAAGGTGATGCCGCACTACAACGTCATGGGCATCGCCAAGGCCGCGCTCGAGACCTCGGTGCAATATATCGCCGAGGATCTGGGCAAGGACGGCATCCGCGTCAACGCGATCTCGGCCGGCCCGATCAAGACGCTCGCTGCAAGCGGGATCGGCGACTTCCGCTACATCATGAAGTGGAACGAGCTGAACTCGCCGCTGCGCCGGAACGTGACGCAGGAAGAGGTGGGCAAGGCCGCGCTCTACCTGCTGTCCGACCTCGGCTCGGGCACCACGGGCGAGGTGCTGCATGTGGATGCCGGCTACCATGTCGTCGGCATGAAGGCCGTGGACGCGCCCGACATCGACGCCGTGACCGGCCGCAAGGACCACTGAGGTGACCCTCGCCGCCTTCGTGGCAGCCTGGCTGCTGCATCTGATGGCGGCGATCAGTCCCGGCCCGGCAGTCCTCATGTCCGCGCGCACCGGCATGACCGAGGGGCTGCGCACGGGCGCGGTCCTCTCGCTCGGGCTGGCGGCCGGGGCCGTCACCTGGGCGTCGGCGGCGCTCTTCGGGCTGGCCCTGCTGTTCCAGATCGCGCCCTCGATCCTCTGGGGGCTGAAGATCGCGGGCGCCATCTACCTGATCCGCATGGCCTGCATCATGTGGCGCGAGGCGGACCGGCCGTTCGATACCGACCTCGGCGGCCGACCGCCCCGAAGCATGGCCTCGGCCTTCCGGCTGGGCCTGTTCACCCAGCTGTCCAATCCCAAGCCGGCGGTCTTCTTCTCGGCCATCTTCATCGGCACGGTTCCACCGGATGCCGCGCTCTGGGCGGTGGGGCTGCTGCTTGTCGCGGTGTTCCTGAACGAGTTCCTGTGGAACCTGTTCGTGGCGCGCGTTTTCTCCTTTGAACGGGCGCGCAGCGGATATATCAGCCTCAAATCCGTCATCGACCGCAGCTTCGGCGGCCTGCTGGCTCTGCTTGGCGTGAAGCTCGCCGCGTTCTAGGAGATCCGTATGAAAGAGCGCCTTCCCCACGAGAAGGGATTCCACGTCAGCTGGGACCAGATCCACCGCGATGGCCGGGCGCTGGCCTGGCGGCTCGACGGCCAGGGGCCCGACAATGGCGCCTGGCGCGCCGTCGTGGGCATCACCCGCGGCGGCCTCGTACCTGCCATGATCGTCAGCCGCGAACTCGACATCCGCACCGTCGATACGATCAGCGTGAAAAGTTACAACTGGCAGGAACAGCAGCCGCCCAAGGTCATCAAGGCCCCGCAGGCCGAGCTGATGGGCGATGGCCACGGCATCCTGATCGTCGATGACCTTGTCGATTCGGGAAAGACGCTCGAACTGGTGCGCACGCTCTACCCCCGCGCCCATTTCGCCACGGTCTATGCCAAGCCCTCGGGCCGGCCGATGGTGGACACCTACATCACCGAGGTGAGCCAGGACACCTGGATCTTCTTCCCCTGGGACATGGCGCTTCAATATGTGGAGCCCTACCGCGGGCGCGACTGACGCCCTCACCTGCCGCCGGAGGCTCCGATGACCCTGCCGCTCAATCCCGCGATGGCCGCGACCTTCCCGCCCCCGGTGATGGAGGCGCGGCGCTGGATCCAGGGGCTGAGCTTTCCGGCGAATCGCCCGCTTCTCAATCTGAGCCAAGCCGCGCCGGTCGAGCCTCCGCCGCTCGGCCTGCGCGAGGCGCTGGCCCATGCGGCGCTGAGCGATCCGCAGGCCCATCTCTATGGTCCGGTGCTCGGGATGCCGGCCCTGCGCGAGGAGGTCGCGTCGCAGTGGTCGCGTGCCTACGGCGGGCGGATCGAGGCGGCCCAGGTGGCCATCACGCAGGGCTGCAACCAGGCCTTCTGCGCGATCATGGCGACGCTGGCGGCGGCCGGTGACGAGGTGATCCTGCCGACGCCGTGGTATTTCAATCACAAGATGTGGCTCGACATGCAGGGCGTGACGGCGGTGCCGCTGCCGACCGGGCCGACGCTGCTGCCCGACGCCGAGCGCGCGGCGACGCTTGTCACACCGCGGACCCGCGCCATCGTGCTCGTCACGCCCAACAACCCCGGCGGCGTGGAATATCCGGCCGCAACGCTTGCGGCCTTCCGGGATCTGGCGCGCACACGCGGCCTGGCCCTGATCCTCGACGAGACCTACCGCGACTTCGACAGCCGCACCGGCGCGCCACACCCGCTCTTTGCCGATCCCGAATGGGAGGGCGTGCTGGTGCATCTCTATTCCTTCTCCAAGGCCTATCGGCTGACAGGGCATCGTGTCGGCGCCGTGGTGGCCTCGGCCGCGCGTCTCGCACAGGTCGAAAAGTTCCTCGATACGGTGGCGATCTGTCCGAGCCAGCTCGGCCAGATCGGCGCGCTCTGGGGGATGCGCAACCTGGCGCACTGGGTCGCGGGCGAGCGGGACGAGATCCTCGCACGACGGACGTCGATGGTGGGCGGCTTTGCGGCGCTGCCGGGCTGGACCCTTCTCGGGTGTGGCGCCTATTTCGCCTATGTGACGCATCCCTTCGCCGAGGCGTCCGATCGGCTTGCCCAGCGGCTGGTGCGCGAGGCGGGCGTGCTCATGCTGCCCGGAACGATGTTCCGGCCCGAGGGCGCCGAAGAGGGAGGACGCGAGCTTCGCATCGCCTTTGCCAATGTGGACATGGCCGGGATCGCCGATCTCTTCGCGCGGCTGGCGCAGGTCGCGGACTGACGGGCCAGCGCCGCGGGGGGCTGTCTGCCCCCCGCACCCCCCGAGGATATTTGGACGAGAATGAAGAAGGCGGGGCCTTCCGCGCACGCAGACCCCACGCTATATGGGCGCGATGGCCCAGAACCCGCCCAACCTCCGCCCCGACCTCGCGCCCCGTCTGGTGATCGACAGCCCCCGCCGCGAGGGACAGCCGACCATTGGCATGGTCTCGCTCGGCTGCCCCAAGGCGCTGGTGGACAGCGAGCGGATCCTGACGCGGCTGCGCGCGGAAGGCTACGCGATCTCGCCCGATTATGCGGGGGCGGATGCGGTGATCGTGAATACCTGCGGCTTTCTCGACAGCGCCAAGGCGGAAAGTCTCGAGGCGATTGGCGAGGCGTTGCGCGAGAATGGTCGGGTGATCGTCACCGGCTGCCTCGGCGCCGAGCCCGATTACATCACGGGCGCGCATCCCAAGGTTCTGGCTGTGACCGGTCCGCATCAATATGAGCAGGTTCTGGATGCGGTGCATGGCGCGGTGCCCCCCTCGCCGGACCCGTTCGTGGATCTCCTGCCGGCGACGGGCGTGCGGCTGACGCCCCGCCATTTCAGCTATCTGAAGATTTCGGAGGGCTGCAATCACAGCTGCCGCTTCTGCATCATTCCCGACATGCGCGGCAAGCTTGTGAGCCGGCCCGAGCGGGCGGTGCTGCGCGAGGCCGAAAAGCTGGTGGAGGCCGGGGTGCGCGAGCTTCTGGTGATCAGCCAGGACACGAGCGCCTATGGCACCGACTGGAAGGGCCCGGTGCGTTTTCCGATCCTGCCGCTCGCGCGCGAGCTGGGGCAGCTCGGCGCCTGGGTGCGGCTTCACTATGTTTATCCCTACCCCCATGTGCGAGAGCTGATCCCGCTGATGGCCGAGGGCTTGATCCTGCCCTATCTCGACATTCCCTTCCAGCACGCGCACCCGGAGGTGCTCAAGCGCATGGCCCGTCCGGCCGCCGCAGCGCGGACGCTCGACGAGATCGCGGCCTGGCGGCGCGATTGTCCGGACATCACGCTGCGCTCGACCTTCATCGTGGGCTATCCGGGCGAGACCGAGGAGGAGTTCCAGACGCTGCTCGACTGGCTCGACGAGGCGCAGCTCGATCGCGTGGGTTGCTTTCAATATGAGAATGTCGCGGGGGCGCGTTCCAATGCCCTGCCCGATCATGTCGCGCCCGAACTCAAGCAGGAACGCTGGGATCGGTTCATGCAGAAGGCCCAAGCCATCTCGGAGGCGAAGCTTGCAGCCAGGGTCGGACAACGGCTTGAGGTGATTGTGGACGAGGTGGATGGCGAGGGCGCGACCTGCCGCACCAAAGCCGATGCGCCGGAGATCGATGGCAATCTCTTCATCGACGAGGGGTTCGAGGCGCTGGCTCCGGGTGATCTGCTGACGGTGGAGGTCGAGGAAGCGGGCGAGTACGACCTGTGGGGACGTCCCGTCGCGGCGTAAGATGCGGATGCCTGCGTCCCTGCCGGACACGCATTAGCGGCGCCACATGCCGGGCTGGGGCGGACCTTCCCCGGACACAGCCGGGGAAGGTGCCGGGCGTCAGGCCGCATTGTGCCGCGAGAAGCCCGCGTCGAGCGAATCTTCGCCCATCGACATGTCGAGTTCGAATCCACCGGATTTGCGGGGCGCCGCAGCGGTCGGCTTTGCCCGGGGTGCGATCACCTGTGGCCTCGGGGCTCTTTTCGGCGCGGCTGCGGTTCCGTCCATGCGGAAGTAGGAGATCGACCCGTCGAGATGTTCCGCCTGGCCCGAAAGCTCCACGGCGCTGGTCGAGAGCTGCTCGGCCGCCGACGTGTTCTGCTGGGTGACCTTGTCGAGTTGCTCGATCGCCGCGGCCACCTGTTGCGCGCCCGTAGAGAGTTCGCGCGAGGCCACGGAAATGTCGCTGACGAGACGCGCCGTCCGCTCGATGTCGGGCACCAGACGCTCCAGCATCTCACCGGCGACATTGGCCGTCCGCATCGTGCCGGTCGAGAGGGTCGAGATCTCCGAAGCCGCGGTCTGGCTGCGCTCGGCCAGCTTGCGCACCTCGGAGGCGACAACGGCAAAGCCGCGGCCGTGCTCACCCGCCCGGGCCGCCTCGACGGCCGCGTTCAGGGCCAGCAGGTCGGTCTGGCGCGCGATCTCCTGCACGACCATGATCTTCTCGGCGATGGTCTGCATGGCCTCGACGGCCTCGGCCACGGCCCGGCCGCTTTCGCGGGCGTCAGCGGCCGACTTGTCCGCAAGCACCTCGGTCTGGGCGGCATTGTCCGCGGTCTGCTTGATGTTGGCGGTCATCTGCTCGACCGAGGCCGACGCCTCTGTCGTGGCCGAGGCCTGTTCGTTGGCGCTCTGGCTGAGTTGTTCGGACGTTGCCGCCATTTCGGCACTTCCCGAGGCGACCTCGCGCGTGGCGCCGCTGACATTGCCTACGATCTCGCGCAGCTTCAGCACCATGGTGTTCGAGGCGCTCAGCAGGTCGGTCAGTTCATCCCGCCCGCTTGCTTCCACCGTGGTGGACAGATCGCCCTCTGCAACCCTCCGCGTGGCGCCGATCGCCTTGGCGAGGCCGCGGGTGATGGTGAGCACGATCCAGCCCGCGGCTGCAATGCCGACAAGGCCCGAGACCACCACGATGATCATCAGGTTGCGCGCGGAAGAGGAATAGAGCACGTCCGTATCGCTTTTGGCCTGGTCGAGGTCGGTCATCAGCCGGGCGCGCAGGTCGTCGATCAGATCGATGCGCCGCTGCTGGCGGGCCATCTGCTCCTTGTCCGAAATGAGCCGCTGCGCGCCTTGCGTGTCGCCGGCCAAGGCCAGCTCCACGACCCTGGCGTTCACGACATTCACCTCGTCCCAGAGGGTCCGGTACTCGGTCAGGATGGATCCGCGTTCGCTTGACTGAACGAGAGCCGAAAGAGCCTCGAACGCGCGTTGCTGATCCTGACGGGCTGCTTCCATCCTCTCGACGAAATCCTTTCGCTCGGCCGCGGAACCAGCGAGGATGAGGTCACTGTTGTAGCCCTTGACGGCCAGTTGCTCCTCGTTCAGCTGCTGGGCCAGCAGCACCTTGTTCACGTCGATGTCGATCAGCGAGGTCAGCCGATCGTTCAGCTTGTCGAGGCTCGTGATGGCAATGCCCGTCGCCACGCCGCTCAGGGTGAGGACGAGGCTGAAGGCAATGATGAGCCTGAGTTTGATAGTGAATCTCATCGAAAAGGGTCCTGTCTGTTCAGGCCGCGGCGCCGGTTTCGGCATCTGCGCCGAAAGACGGTGGGGCTGACAGCGAAGAAGCAGGGTGTGGGCGCCTGCGTGCGGCCCGACGGCTCGGGCGCCACCCACGTCAGAACCTTCCGCCCGGCCCCGGCGGCGTCTGGTTCTGGCAACCATGCTTTCATGACATCAGCCAATCGAATAAGATGCCTGCATGAGCGAGGCATCGGGTGCGCCACGGCAGTGCATTCTATCCGACGCTCGCGCCTGTTTCGTCGGAGTGGCATGAACCGGCGGCGTACGGCGAGCAGGTCCGTCTTGCCGGATGTGCCCAGCCATCGGAACCTGTCCCTTGGAATGCCGCACAAACCTTAGCGTGGAGCTAACGCTCCTCAGGTTTGTTCCTGAAGAAGCATTCGGAGGGGGCCCGCCACCGCCGATACACGCGCAAGGGGCAGGCGGTGGCGCGCGGGACATCCGGGGGTGGCGGTCCGGCCGGCGACAGGTCCAAGGCATCAACCCGCTGCCGAGTCACGACATTCCGAAGGTCAGGGGCCGGTGATCCCGCACCATCCGGGCACCGCGGGACGTGGGCCCGCCTGACGGCCGCACTCGCGGATTTGCGGCAAACTCGACCGATCTTGCGGGCGCGGACCCCACCCGTGCCCATCGTCACCGGCCCGCAGGGTCAGCGCGGGCCGTAGAGCGTCTGGGCGCGCTTTTCGAAGGCCCGGACGATGCGGTGCATCGCCTCGTTGAAGACGACGCCGATGATCCCCTGAAGGATCGCGTTGCGGAACTCGAAATCGACGAAGAAATCGACCTCGCAGCCGCCTTCGGGGCGGTCGCGGAAGTTCCAGGAGGAGCGCATGTACTTGAAGGGCCCATCGAGATACTCGGTCTCGATGCGCCTGGCCTCGGGGAACAGCTTCACGCGGCTGCCGAACCGTTCGCGGAACACCTTGAACGAGATCACCAGATCCGCCTCCATCAGCTCACCGCCCTGGATGGGCTTGCGCGAGCGGATGCGGGCCGCGGAATTCCACGGCAGGAACTGCGGATAACGCTCCACGTCCGCGACGAGGTCATACATTTCCCCGGCGGTCCAGGGAAGCGGGCGGCTCTCGGAGTGGGTCGGCATCGCGGCGTTCGGTCCTCGGGCAACGGCCCCGGTCGGGCGTGACTTGGGCGTCGTTTCTGGATAAAGGGGCGGCAGGATGCAAGAGGGCGCCATGCCGACGAGACCTTATGTCATAGACCAGATGATCTCTCCCAAACAGATCGCGGCACGGGTCGAGGTTCTGGCGCGCCAGATCACCGAGCATTTTGCCGATACCGAGAAGCTCGTGGTCGTGGGCCTTCTGCGCGGGTCGTTCGTCTTCATCGCCGATCTGGTGCGCGAGATCCATCTGCCGGTCGAAGTGGATTTCCTCGAGGCCTCCTCCTACGGCGACGCGATGACCTCGAGCCGCGAGGTGCGCATCCTCAAGGATCTGCGCGGCGAGATCGCGGGACGGGACGTTCTGGTGGTCGAGGACATCGTGGACACGGGCTTTACCCTCAGCCATGTGGTGCGGCTGCTGCGCTCGCGCGAGCCCAAGCGGCTCGAGGTCTGCGCCCTGCTCGACAAGCCCTCGCGGCGCGAGGTGGACATCCGCGCCACCTGGACCGGGTTCGAGATCCCCGACGAGTTCGTGGTGGGCTACGGGATCGACTACGCCCAGCGCAACCGCAACCTGCCCTTCATCGGCAAGGTCCGGTTTCTGGAAGAGGCATGAGTCCGCTCTGGCTGCTGCGGATGGCGCGGTGGGCCCGGCATCCGCCGTCGCGGCGGCGGGTGCTGCTGGTGCTTGCGGTGGTTGGCGCCTCGCTTGCGCTGGTGGCGGTCGAGCGCGTGGCGGGATGGCCCGAGGCGCTGACGGTGGACGGCTTCGGCCGCGCCGGCCGGCCCTGATCCGGGCACTGGCGCTGGCTCCACGTCATGCCGACCGGCCCGATCCGCCGGCGAAAAACCCGCCACCTCACGGAAAAGTTGAAAATCCCCGTAGGCCAATCCGCGGACGCGAGCTAGCCTCTTCTTCCTCAGTACATAGCCAGGAGGCCGTTCGATGCGACCCATGCCAGCTTTCGCCCTGACCTTCTCTCTCGCAGCCTTTCCCGCCGTCGCCCAGGATGCCCGCCAGATCGAGCGGATGATGGAAGGGCGGCAAGGGCTCATGACGCTGATGGCCCACGAGCTTGGAAAGCTGGGCGGCATGGCCAAGGAAGAGGTGCCCTATGACGAGGCGGTTGCGGGCAAGGCCGCGGCGAACCTTGCCGCGCTGGCCTCGGTGATCTCGCCCGAGCTTTTCCCGCAGGGCTCCGGCGCGGGCGAGGCGGAGGGCAGCGAGGCCCTTCCGGCCATCTGGGAACAGCCGGACGACTTCGTGACCAAGCTCAACGGGATGCAGGAGGCCGCCGCCACGATGCAGGCCGCAGCGGGCACCGATCTTGCGGCGCTTCAGGCCGCCATGCGGGATGTGGGCGCGGGCTGCGGAAGCTGCCACGAGACCTACCGCCAGAAGGACTGAGGCATGCGGCGCATCCTGACGGTCGGCCTCGCGCTCGTCCTGATCGCGGGGGCGGCCGGCCTGTGGTTCACCCGGCCGGTCAAGAGCGACCCCCGGACGCTTGCGGGCCTGATCGGCGATGCCGACCGGGGCGAGCGGGTCTTCTGGGCCGGGGGATGCGCCTCGTGCCATGCCGCGCGCGACGCCCGCGGCGAGGCGCGCCTCGTGCTGTCGGGCGGCCTGCGGCTGACCACGGACTTCGGCACCTTCGTCGCGCCCAACATCTCTCCCGATCCCACCCACGGGATCGGCGCCTGGTCGGTCGAGGATCTGGACTCGGCCCTGCGCCACGGCACCTCGCCCGAGGGGCAGCACTACTACCCCTCCTTCCCCTACACCTCCTACGCCCATGCGGCTCCCCAGGACGTGGCCGACCTCAAGGCCTTTCTCGACACCCTGCCCCCATCGGATCGCCCGAACGAGCCGCACGAGCTGGGCTTTCCCTACAACCAGCGCATGCTCCTCGGCGGCTGGAAGCTGCTGGCGGGCGGCCCGTCATGGATCGTCGAGGGCGATCTCTCGCCGGCGGAAGAGCGCGGGCGGTATCTGGTCGAGGGTCTCGGCCACTGCGGCGAGTGTCATACGGCGCGCAACGCGCTCGGCCTGCGCGACACCGGCCGCTGGCTGGCGGGCGGGCCGAACCCCGAGGGGCGCGGGACGATCCCGAACATCACCCCCGCCAAGCTCGACTGGTCCGAGGGCGACATCGCGGAGTATCTGAGTTCGGGCTTCACCCCGGAGTATGATTCCGCGGGTGGGCAGATGGCGGATGTGGTGCGCAACACGGGCCAGCTGCCCGACGAGGACCGCCGCGCCATCGCGGCCTATCTGAAGAAGGTGCCGGGGATCGAGTGAGAAGGAGGCGGCCGACGCCGCCTCCCGATCGCGGTCAGGCGCCCAGACGCTCCAGCCTTGCGGCGCGCAAGCGGGCGAAATCCTCGCCGGCATGGTAGGACGACCGGGTGAGCGGCGTGGCCGACACCATCAGGAAGCCCTTGCCGTAGGCGGCCTTTTCGTAGCTCGCGAATTCCTCGGGCGTCACGAAGCGGTCAACCCGGTGGTGCTTGGGCGTGGGCTGCAGATACTGGCCGATGGTCAGGAAATCGACGCCGGCGGCGCGCATGTCGTCCATCACCTGCATCACGCCCTGCCGATCCTCGCCAAGGCCCACCATGATCCCCGACTTGGTGAAGATCTGCGGATCCAGCTCCTTGGCCCGCTGAAGCAGCCGCAGCGAGTGGAAGTAGCGCGCGCCCGGCCGCACCTCGGGATAGAGGCCCGGCACCGTCTCGAGATTGTGGTTGAACACGTCGGGACGCGCCGCCACCACGGTCTCGAGCGCCTCGGGCCCGCATTTCAGGAAATCCGGCACCAGCACCTCGATCGTGGTGCCCTGCGCCCGGTGACGGATCGCGCGGATCGTCTGGGCGAAATGCTCGGCCCCGCCGTCCTCCAGATCGTCGCGATCCACGCTCGTGACCACGACATGCTTGAGGCCGAGCTGGCTGACGGCATGGGCGACGCGGCCCGGCTCGAACGCGTCGAGCGCCTGCGGCTTGCCGGTGGCCACGTTGCAGAAGGTGCAGCCGCGCGTGCAGATCTCGCCCATGATCATCATGGTCGCGTGACCCTGCCCCCAGCATTCGCCGACATTGGGGCAGCCCGCCTCTTCGCAGACGGTCGCGAGCTTCTGGCCGCGGATGATGTCCCGCGTTTCCTTGTAGCCCTCGGACGTCGGAGCCTTGACGCGGATCCAGGAGGGCTTCCTGGGCTGGTCATTGTCCGGGCGGTGCGCCTTTTCCGGGTGGCGCTGGTCGGGAATCTTCAGGTCGCGCACAAGTTTTCCGATCATGAAAGCGACGTTCCATGTTCATATAGGCCGTCGCGAGCGGCGGAGCCAGCCCATACGGCCCCCAGGAACGCCCGCGCCGTCATTCCGGGTCGTAGACCCGACACTGCCTTTTCAATCCAAGACCCGACACTGCCCATTCATTCACAGATACAGGGATGATCCATGACCAAGAAACTCCTCGCTGAGATGCTCGGCACATTCATTCTTGTCTTCTTCGGCTGCGGAGCGGCCGTGCTGATGGGAGATCAGATCGGAATGCTCGGCATTTCGTTCGCCTTCGGTCTCGCCATCGTGGCGGCCGCCTATTCGCTCGGCGCGATCTCGGGCGCCCATCTCAACCCCGCCGTCTCGCTCGGCTTCCTGATGGCCGGCCGGATGCCGATGGCCGAGTTCGGCGGCTATGTCGTGGCGCAGGTGGCGGGCGCCACCCTCGGCGCGCTCGTCGTCTTCCTCGTGGCCTCCGGCAAGGCGGATTATTCGCTGGCCACGAACGGGCTCGGCCAGAACGGCTACGGGGCGGGCTACCTGGGGGAATATTCGCTGGGGGCTGCCCTGATCTTCGAGCTGGTGGCCACCTTCATCTTCGTCTGCGTGATCCTGGCGGCCACGGCCTCGCATGTCTCGGCGGCCTCCACGGCGCTTGCGGGCCTGGCTATCGGCCTGACCCTGGCCGGGATCCATCTGGTCGGGATCAACGTCACCGGCGTCTCGGTCAACCCCGCCCGCTCGATCGGGCCGGCAGTCTTCGTGGGCGGCAAGGCACTCGCCGACCTCTGGGTCTTCATCGCGGCCCCGCTTGCCGGAGGTGCTGCGGCGGGCCTGGCCCATGCCTCGGGCTTCTTCCGGCCCGGCGGCCTGCAACCCGCACCCGCCACCGGAGCGCCCGTCCTCTAGACCCTTGGCACGGCCCCCTACCGCCGTGCCGCCTGCCGGTCCCGGCCCTGACCACGGTGCGCCGGGATCTTCGCCGCAGCCCGGGCGATGAGCGTCGGCGGACGGGTGCGGGAACCGCGCCGCGCCCGCCCCCGGATCCGCCGGAGGCGCCCGCCGAGACAATACATCCTTAAACCATCCGTGCGAGTCTGGGTGGTGCCGGGGGTGATCCTCGCCGCCGGTGTGCCTTCCTCCCGGAACTGGACTGGCCGCGCCTTCATCCGAAGGCGCGGTTTTTCCTGACTTTTCGGCAGCCGGGGCGCGGGCGATTCGCTGTTGACGGGCCTTGATTTAGCCCTTAGCGTCCCCTTCAGTTGAAGTCGGCCAGTCCGACAGGGAGCAAAATTGACGTAGGGAAGGGCCGGACTGCCGGCCCTTTTCGCTTTCGCTCCTTGCGCCGCAGCCCGATCGGCCATCCGGCGCGTCGGGCGTCACGGACCCATCCCCGGCCATGTGCGACCGGCCGCCGCCTGCGGCGGATCGCGCATTTGGCACCTGACTTCGGCGGGTCGGCATGCTACAGCCCGCCCGACATCATGTGAGGACAGGATCGCGCATGTCGAGCAATCAACTGAAAACCCTTTGCGTCATGGCCCTCGGCCTCGCCCTCGCCCCGGCGGCCTGGGCGCAGGAGACGCCCGCGGCTCCGGCCGCCGAAGCCCCGGCCGCGCAAGCTCCGGCCGAGGGGGCCGCCGCTCCGCAGGCTCTGTCGATGGGAGAGGAAGAGCCGTCCGACGGGATCGGCTCCACCTATGTCGCCGAAACGCACGGCGACTGGCAGCAGCGCTGCGTCCGCACCGAGGACGGGGCCGATCCCTGCCAGATGTATCAGCTTCTGAAGGATGCCGAGGGCAACTCGGTCGCCGAGGTCAGCATGTTCGCCCTGCCGGCGGGCCAGCAGGCCGCGGCTGGCGCGACCATCGTGGCGCCGCTCGAGACGCTGCTCACGGCGAACCTGGCCCTGGGCGTCGATGCGGCCAAGCCCAAGGTCTATCCCTTCTCCTGGTGCAACCGCGTGGGCTGCTTTGCGCGCGTGGGCTTCACCCAGGCCGAGGTGGAGGCCTTCAAGAAGGGCAACAAGGGCGTGGTGACCATCGTCCCAGCCGTCGCCCCCGACCAGAAGGTCGCGCTGAGCATCTCGCTCAAGGGCTTCACCGCCGCCTATGAGGCGGTGAAGAGCGCGAACGAAAAGGCCGACGCGACGCAGACGCCCGCGGGCAACTGATCCGGTCAAGACTGACGGCCGGCGCCGCTTCCGCAAGGGAGCGGCGCCTTGCATCGGGCGACGCCTCTGCCGAGCCCCCGGCCCGAGGTCAGACGCGGCGCAGCGCGAGGACCGCGTTCAGCCCGCCAAAGGCAAAGGCGTTCGAGAGCACCACTTCCACCCGCGCCTCGCGCGCCACGTTCGGCACGACATCCAGCGCACATTCCGGGTCGGGCTCCTCATAGCCGATCGTCGGCGCGATCACCCCCTCGCGCAGCGCAAGGATGCAGGCCAGCAGTTCCACCGCGCCCGTTCCGCCGATCAGATGGCCGTGCATCGACTTGGTGGAGGAGATCATCAGCCGGTCGGCGTGATGGCCGAACACATCCGCCACCGCCGCGCATTCGGTCTTGTCGTTGGCCGCGGTGCCGGTGCCGTGGGCGTTGATGTAGCCCACCGCCTCGGGATTGAGCTTCGCATCGCGCAGCGCCCCCTCGATGGCGCGCGCCGCCCCCAGCTTCGAGGGCATCACGATGTCGGACGCGTCCGAGGTCATGGCGAAGCCGATCACCTCGGCCAGGATATCCGCGCCGCGCGCACGCGCATGCTCGTATTCCTCGAAGACGAAGATCGCCGCGCCCTCGCCCTGCACCATCCCGTTGCGGTTCAGCGAGAAGGGCCGGCAGGCGTCCTTCGACATGACGCGCAGCCCCTCCCACGCCTTGATCCCGCCGAAGCAGAGCATGGCCTCGGATCCGCCGGTCAGCATCACCCGGCTCATGCCCGAGCGCACCATGTTGAAGGCCTGCCCCATCGCGTGGTTCGAACTGGCGCAGGCGGTTGCCACGGTGAAGGACGGCCCGCGGAGCTGAAACTCCATAGAGACATGCGAGGCGGCCGCGTTGTTCATCAGCTTGGGCACGACGAACGGATGGACGCGGTTCTTCCCCTCTTCATAGACCACGCGGTAATTCTCGTCCCAGGTGTTCACCCCGCCGCCCGCGGTCCCCAGGATCACCCCGGCCTCGAGCCCCAGGCTGCCGGCAAAGGTCAGCCCCGACTGCGCCACCGCCTCGCGGGCCGCCAGCAGCGTGAACTGGGTGAACTTGTCGTAGAGGACGATCTGCTGGCGGTTGAAATGCGTCTCGGGGTCCCAGTTGTGGACCTGCCCGCCGATCTGGATCGAGAGCCGCTCCTTGTCGCGGATGTCGAGATCGGTGATCCCGCACCGGCCCTCGCGGAAGGCTGCGATCGTGCCTGCAACATCGTGCGCCAGCGCGTTGATCGTGCCGGCGCCCGTAATGACCACTCGTTTCATGCGGCGTCCGTCGTCCGTCAGGCGGCCTGCTGGGCCACCAGCCCTTCGACCGCCGCCACGATGGCCGCCACCGACGAGATGTCGAAGCTGCTGGCCTGCGGGTCGTTGGCGTTGAAGGGCACCGAGATGTCGAAGGCTTCCTCGATGGCGAAGATCGATTCCACGAGGCCCAGGCTGTCGATGCCAAGCTCTTCGAGCGTCGCATCCATCTTCACATCCGACGGTTCGAGAACCGCCTGCTCCGCGATGATCGCAATGACCTTTTCCTGAACGCTCTGTGCCATGGTCTTCCCCCTGCACCGTCTGCTGACGGCGATCTAGCCACTCTGCCCCGTCTTTGAAACAGCTTTCTGAAGCTCTGCCACCGTCGCCGCCAGCCGCGGCAGACGACGCATCGCCTTCTGGATCTCGATCTGCGTCTCCATCTTCACGGCCGGATCCCCGAGGATCACCCGCCCCGCCGGCGCGTTGGTGCGGATCTTGGTCGAGCCGCCGGCGATCACGTCGTCACCCACGAAGATGTTGTCCGAGACGCCGACCTGTCCACCCAGCACGACGCGGTTGCCGATCCGGGACGAGCCCGCGATCCCCACCTGCCCGCAGAGCAGGCAGTCCTGCCCCACCTGAACATTGTGGCCCACCTGCACGAGATTGTCGATCTTGGTGCCGTTGCCCACCACCGTGTCGCGGATCGTGCCCCGGTCGATGGTCGAATTCGCCCCCACCTCGACATCGTCCCCGATCCGCACCGAGCCGAGCGAGTGGATGCGGACCCAGGATTGCTGCCGGATCTCCTCGCGCTCGCCCAGCGTCTCGCGGATCTCCTCGACGCCGGATTTCTCGGGCGTGACGAAGGAAAAGCCGTCCGCGCCGATCACCGCGCCCGGCTGGCAGATGAACCGGTCGCCGATCCGCACGCGCGCGCCGATCCGCGCGCCCTGCAGGATCAGCGCATCCGCCCCGATCTCGGCCCCTTCGGCAATCGAGACGTGGCTTGCGATCCGCGCCCCGGGCCCGATGCGCACGCCCGCACCGATGGTGACGAAGGGGCCCACCGCCGCGCCCTCGCCCAGCTCGGCCGAGGGATCGACCAGCGCCATCGGATGCACGCCGGGCGCGATCTGCGGCCCCGGATCGAAGATCCGCGAAAGGCCCGCCATTGCCAGCCGCCCGCGCGGCACGAAGATGGCCGCCTCCAGTCCCAGCTCGCGCCAGTCCGCCCCCGGCCAGAGCATCGCCGCCCGCGCCCCGCCCCGCGCCAGACCCTCGGCGTAGCGCGGTTCCATCGCCAGCGCGAGCGCATCGCCACCGGCCGCCGCGGGCTCGGCCGCGTGCGTCACGACAAGCTCGAGGTTGCCATCGGCCTCGGCGCCGAGCGCCGCGGCGATCTCGCGGATTGTGTGGCCCATGTCGCGGCTCCGAAGGCTTCGGCGGCCCCCTGCCGCCCCGGTCCAGATCTAGCCCTGAACCGCGCCCGGCACCACCCCGGCGGCGCGCAGCGCCTCGAAGATCACGCCATCGCGACCGTAGATGTCCTGCCGATAGCTCATCCGTCCGGTCGGCCCTGCCCAGGCGGTGAAATAGACCAGATGCACCGGCACCGGCTCTTCCAGCCGCACCACCGTCTCCTTGCCGGTCTTCAGATGGGACTGGAACAGCCCCTCGGGATCGTCGGATTGCGGGGCCAGCAGCGCATAGGCGAAATCGAAGGGTCGGGCGAGGCGGATGCAGCCGTGCGAAAAGGCCCGCACCTCGCGGTCGAACAGCGACTTCGAGGGCGTGTCGTGCAGGTAGATGTTCCACGGGTTCGGGAACATGAACTTGACCAGCCCCAGCGCGTTCCCGTCCGAGGGCGGCTGCCGCATCGAATAGGGAAAGTTGCGCGCGTTGTAGGCGTTGAAGTTGACCGAGCCGCGGTTGACCACCTGCCCGCGACTGTCGATCAGCTTCAGATGGGCGGCGGCGTTCGGATTGCGCTGCAGCAGCGGCAGATATTCCTTGGTGGTGATCGAACGCGGCACATGCCACGAGGGGTTGATCACCATATATTCCATCTCGTCCGAAAACTCGGGGCTGCGCTGGTCGGGGCTGTCCTTGCCGATGACCGAGCGGGTCTCGAACGTCACCTTGCCGCCCTCGACGATGCGGGCGCTGAAGTCGGTGAGGTTCACCCAGATGTGCCGCTCGCCCCGGTCGATGTTCAGCCAGCGTTCACGCTCCAGCGCCACGAGGACCGATTGCAGCCGCGTTTCGGGCGACACGTTCAGCGCGGCCAGCGTGCCCTCACCCGCGACCCCGTCGGGCGTGAGCCCGTGGTCGATCTGGAAGGCCCGCACCGCCGCCTCGATCGAGGCGTCATAGCTCGCCACCGTGCTGCGGCCGAGGTAGCCCATGGCCATCAGCCGGTTGCGCAGCGCCAGAACGCCCTCACCCGTGGCGCCCGGGCGCAGCTTTTCGGCCGGCACCTGCGGCCCCCATCCGCCCGCCGCGATCCTGGCCTCCAGCTCCATGCGGGCCCGCATCAGACGCGCATACTCGGGCGTGCGCGGCGCAAGGCCGTTCAGGAACTGCCGGGGGTCCGCCTCGAAGGCCGTCAGCACCGAACGCGGATCGAGGCGCTGCACCTCGCGCTTGATGCCCGGATCGACCTTGCCGGGCGCGAGCGCGCCGCCGCGCAGGTCGTGGGCCCAGGCCAGAAGCGCCCGCGTCATCGCCACCTCGATGCGGCCCCGGTCTGCCTCGGTCCGGGCGGCGCGGAAGCGGGCGGCCAGCTCCGCCGCATCGTATCGCTGCACTGGCAGGCCGTGGGCCGAGGCCTGCGCCATGGCCGACAGGAACGCCTGACGGCGCTCCGCATCCTCGGGCCCGGTCCAGAGCGGGCGATAGGACCGCCCGACGTAGAAGGCCGAGATCACGTCGCTCCGCCCCGCGGCCTCGGCCACCGACCGGGTGAAGGGGCTCAGCCCCGGCGCCGCCCCGGATGGATTCGCCAGCACGCCCGTCCCGAGGAACGCGGCGAGGCAGAGGGCAAGCCCGAATCCGGCCTTTTGACGATAGGGAGACGACATGGACACCTCGAGCGGGGAAGGTCGGCGCATTTCCTACCAACTTCGGCTATTTGCGGGCCTTCGTAAATCCACGGCCGCGCACCCCTGCGACATTGTCGCTTTTTCGTCACGCCGCCGAACTTTCCCCAACCCGCCGATGGGCGCGCTTCCGTTCAGCAATTTTTTGCCTATTGGCGGTCAACTGCGCCGGTGCGGCCAATCCGGCACTTCTGTTGCAGGGAACCATATGGCATAGGAGGTAAGCACTTGGGGACGAGTAGCAAACAAAGCTGCCGGAACAGGCGGTCAAAAGACCAGGCGACGGGACAGGCGCTCACATGACACTGACGAACACGCTCATCACGCGGCGAGGCCTTCTTGGTGCGTTTGCCGCCTCTGCTGTGGTTGCAGCCCCCACCTATTCGCATGCCTTCGGCTTCCTGCGCGGTGCGGGCGACGTGCGGCGGATCCGCATGTATTCGGGACGCACCGGCGAGTCGATGGATACGATCTACTGGATCGAGGGGGAGTACATCCCCGAGGCTCTCAAGGAAATCAACCACTTCATGCGCGACTGGCGGACGAATGACGTCACGCGCATCGATCCGCGGGCGGTGGATATCATGGCCGCCTCGCACCGGCTGATGGATGTGTCCGAGCCTTACATGCTGCTCTCGGGCTACCGTTCGCCCAAGACCAACGCGATGCTCCGCTCGCAGTCGAGCGGCGTGGCCCGCAACTCGCTGCACCTGCGCGGACAGGCGGCCGATCTGCGGCTCAAGTCGCGCTCGGTGGGCCAGATGGCCAAGGCGGCGGAGGCCTGCGCCTCGGGCGGTGTCGGCCGCTACTCGCGGTCGGATTTCGTTCACATGGATTGTGGCCCGGTGCGTCACTGGGGCCGCTGAGACAACCGGACCACCCTTGAAGCCGGGCGCCCTCTTGCGGCGCCCTTCTTCGTTCTGAAACTGCCCGAACAGGGGCCGGCGTTGCAGGCGTCAAGATTCCGACAGCGCCGCCCGGTCCCGTGCCCTGCGCCTCAACCCTCCTCCGCGCCGTCGCGCGACCGGCCACGGAAGCCCATCGCCACGACAAACTTTTCCGAACTGTCCGCGCGGCTGGCCGGAGGCTTCACGTTCGCCACCTTGGTAAAATTTTTCTTCAGCAAGGCCTGCAACTCGTTCTCGGCCCCGCCGGCCAGCACCTTGGCCACAAAGGTGCCGCCCTCTTCCAGCACATCGAAGGCAAAGGCCGCCGCCGCCTCGCAGAGCGCGATGATGCGCAGGTGGTCCGTGCCCTTGTGGCCCGAGGCGGCCGCAGCCATGTCGCTCATCACCACATCGGCCCGGCCGCCGAGCCAGCCCTTCACCTTCTCGTCCGCATCGTCGGACAGGAAATCGAGCTGGTGGATCTCGGCCCCGGCGATCGGCTCCACCTCCTGAAGATCGACGCCCAGAACCGTGCCCTGCGCCTTGCTCTTCTTCTGGCCCAGCGCGTTCACCCGCTCGACGGCAACCTGGCACCAGCCGCCCGGCGCGCAGCCAAGGTCCACCACGCGGCAGCCGGGCTTGAGGAAGCCGAACTTGTCGTCCAGCTCGAGGATCTTGTAGGCCGCCCGCCCCCGGAACCCCTCCTTCCTGGCGCGCACGACATAGGGATCGTTCAGCTGTCGTTCGAGCCAGAGCGTCGAGGACAGCTTGCGCCCCTTCGCCGTCTTCACCCGCACGCGCAGCTCGCGCTGTCCCCGGCCCGATGTGTTCTTGGTTGTCATTTGTAGGGTCCGTCTTCCAGAACGCCGTCGGCGCTCATCTGTGCATACAAAAGGCCCTCGCGCAGGCCGCGGTCGGCCACGGACAGCCGGTCCGTGGGCCAGATCCGCATCAGGGCCTGCAGGATCGCCGCGCCCGACATGATCAGCGAATGCCGCTCGCGCCCGATGCGGGGATCCGTGCGCCGCCCCTCGGGGCCGAGGGTGAGATAGTCCCGGATCACCGTGTCGATCTGGTCCGAGGTCATGTGCAGCCCGTCCACCTTGGTCCGGTCGTAGCGGCGCAGTCCGAGGAACGAGGCCGCCACGGTCGTGATCGTGCCGGAGGTGCCGATGATCTGGAACCCCTCGCGCGGATTCTCGGCATTGTAGGGCGAGAAGCTCGCGAGATTCTCCTCGAAATACCAGCTCATCAGGGCAAAGCGCGCGGCATCGTCCTCGACATCCCCGAACTGGTCCTTGAGTGTCGCCACCCCCAGCGGCACCGAGATCCAGTCCACCACCCGCGCCTCGGGGCCGATGCCCTTGGGCGTGAAGCTGGAATGAAGCCGCATGATCGCCCGCGGCCGCTCCTCGCGCGGGACGGCCGAAAGGTCGATCCAGACAAGCTCGGTCGAGCCGCCGCCGATATCGACCACCAGCAACTGCTCGGTGCGCCGCGACACCAGCGGCGCGCAGGAGATGACGGCCAAGCGCGCCTCCTCCTCGGGGGCGATGATCTCGAGCGCGAGGCCCGTCTCGCGCCGGATCTGGCGGATGAAGTCGCGCGCGTTCCGCGCCCGACGGCAGGCCTCGGTCGCCACCAGCCGCATCCGGCGCACCTGGTGCTTCTCGATCTTCTTCTGGCAGATCCTCAGCGCCTGGATCGTGCGGCCCATCGAGGCACGCGAAAGCCGGCCGGAGGCTTCCAGCCCAACGCCGAGCTGCACGGTCTTGGAAAAGGAATCCACGACCTGAAACTGACTGCCCTTCGGCTGGGCAATCAGCATGCGGCAACTGTTCGTGCCGAGGTCCAGCGCCGCATAGAGCTGCCCCCGGTCGCTTGGCGGGGTGACGGAAGGTTCCACCGCTGCGCCGACGGCCAGATCGCCGCGCGCCGGGATCGCGTCCGCACCCCTGGGACGCTCGGGCGTCATCGTCGCCCTCCATTCATGGTTACGTCAAGAGTATGCGCGCCGGGGCCTCGCCGCAAGGTCGGATCGTCGCAGGGGCACCCCGCGGGGCCACATCCGCAGACTGTCCGGGAAACGGCATTCCGCCGCGACCAGCGCCCGCGAATGCGACGTTGGGGAAACGGCCTGCGCCTGCGCAGGGGGCCGCGTCGCTCCGCGCTCGCACCATGTCGAAATCCGACGCCGGGTGCGGCGTTCCGCCCCGTATGACGGGGCTGAGGAAGAGGAATCGTCGATGCCCGAAGTGACCATCGTCTATTGGCGAGACATTCCGGCCCAGGTGATCGTGGGCCGGGGCCGCAAGGGTACCAAGATGCCCCTTCCCGAGCGTTTCGAGCAGGCGATCGACCGCTGCGCCATGAAGATCGGCGCACGGGACAGCGACGCCTACATGGCCGAATGGCGCAAGGCCTCGCACGTAGCCGAGGGGGAACCCGAGGCCCTCGCCCGCGCAACGGCCGAACGTCTCGAAGCCGATTACGACTCCGCGCGCCTCCGGGCGCTGATCGACAACGATGGCCGGGCCTGACCTGCCCCGCCGCCTGAAGGAGGCCGCCATGGCGCTATTCAAACTCCGCCGCGAGGCGACCGCCCCTTCCGCCCCCGCGCCGGTCGAGGCGCTGCTCAAGGGCTATTCGATCGAGGTGATGCCGCGCACCGCCGAGAAGATCTCGGACTTCCGCGACCTGCTGCCCCGCGGCACCCGCGTCTACATCGCCCATATCGACGGCACGCCGATCGAGGACATGGTGGCGACGGCGAAGCGCCTGACCGCCGAGGGCTTCCCGGTGATGCCGCATTTCCCCGCGCGCATCATCAAGGACCGCGCGACGCTCGCGGACTGGATCGCCCGCTACCGCGGCGAGGCCGGCGTGGCGCAGGGGCTGATCCTGGCGGGTGGCCTGCGCGCGCCGCAGGGCGACTTCCACTCCTCGATGCAACTCCTCGAAACCGGCCTCTTCGACGGGTTCGAGCGTCTGAATGTCGCCGGCCACCCCGAGGGCTCGAAGGACATCGACCCCGACGGCTCGGACCGGATGGTGATGGAGGCGCTGCGCTGGAAGCAGGCGTTTTCAGAGCGCACCGACGCGAAGATGGCCATCGCCACCCAGTTCTGCTTCGAGCCCGACCCGGTGATTGCCTGGGCCGAGCGCCTCGCGGCCGAAGGCATCGCCCTGCCCATCCATATCGGCATCGCCGGCCCCGCCAAGCTTCAGACCATGATCAAGTTTGCGGTCGCCTGCGGCGTCGGCCCCTCGATGAAGGTGCTGCAGAAGCGCGCGATGGATGTGACCAAGCTCCTGCTGCCCTACGAGCCCACCGATTTCGTGAACGGCATCGCCGCGCACAAGGCGAAGAACCACCTGTTCGGCATCGAGTCCGTGCATTTCTTCCCGCTTGGGGGGATAAAGACCAACGCCGAGTGGGTGACCGCGAACGGCGGCCGCTCCGGCATCCCGGCCAACATGGAAAAGGTTGAAGCATGACCCGTACCGTTCTTGAATCCAAAACGAAAACCGTCGTCATCGGCTTCGACGAACCCTTCTGCGTGATCGGCGAGCGGATCAACCCCACGGGCCGCAAGAAGCTGGCGGCCGAGCTTGAGGCCGGCGATTTCTCGACCGTCGAGAAGGACGCGCTGGAGCAGGTGGCCTGCGGGGCGATGGTGCTGGACGTGAACTCGGGTGCGGTCTTCACCAACAAGATGGCCGAGGATCCGCGCTATGCCGACAACAACTTCGTCGAGCCGCCGCTGATGAAGGAGCTGGTGGCCCGCATCCAGGCGATCACCGACGTGCCGCTCTGCATCGACAGCTCGGTCCCCGGCGCGCTCGAGGCGGGGCTTTCCACCTGCGAGGGCCGCCCGCTCTTGAACTCGGTCACCGGCGAGGAGGAGCGGCTGGAACTGGTCCTGCCGCTGGTGAAAAAATACAATGTGCCGGTGGTGGCGATCTCGAACGACGATACCGGCATCTCGCCCGATCCCGACGTGCGCTTCGCGGTGGCGAAGAAGATCGTCGAGCGCGCGGCCGATTTCGGGATCCCGGCCCATGACATCGTGGTCGATCCGCTGGTGATGCCGGTGGGTGCGATGGCGACGGCGGGCCAGCAGGTCTTCGCGCTGGTGCGGCGCCTGCGGGATGAGCTCGGCGTGAACACGACCTGCGGCGCCTCGAACGTCTCGTTCGGCCTGCCGAACCGGCATGGCGTGAACGCGGCCTTCCTGCCGATGGCGATCGGCGCCGGCATGACCTCGGCGATCATGAACCCGGTGCGCTCGGTCGAGATGGAGGCGATCCGCGCCGCCAACCTCTTGATGAACCACGACGCGAACGGCGGCGAATGGATCCGCTTCTCGCGCATCCTCGACGCGGTGAAGGAAGGGGCGAGCTTCCCCGAGGCCTGCGCCGCGCAGGCCGCCGCCGGCGGTCGCGGCCGCCGGCGCGCCCGCGCCTGAGGCCTACGCCACCGAAAACGGGGGCCGCGTGCGCGCGGCTCCCTTCGCATGTTCCCGTGCCGGTGCCATATCCCATCCATCCTTCCGCCCTGACGCCGGAGCCCGTTCCATGTCCGATCCGCTGGTCATCTTCACGCCGTCCGGCAAGCGCGGCCGCTTCCCGGTCGGCACGCCCGTCCTCACCGCGGCGCGCCAACTGGGCGTGGACCTCGATTCGGTCTGCGGCGGCCGCGGCATCTGCTCGAAATGCCAGGTGCAGCCGGGCACGGGCGAGTTCGCCAAGCATGGCGTGACGGTGGCGGCGGATGCGCTCTCGCCCTGGAATGCGGTCGAGGAACGCTATCGCTCCAAGCGCGGCATGATCGACGGCCGCCGCCTCGGCTGTCAGGCGCAGATCCTGGGCGACGTGGTGATCGACGTGCCGCCCGAAAGCCAGGTGCACAAGCAGGTCATCCGCAAGTCCGCAACCGAGCGCGTGATCGCGATGGACCCGGCCACCCGCGCCCTCTACGTCGAGGTGGCCGAGCCCGACATGCACGAGCCTTCGGGCGATTTCGAGCGCCTGCAATCCGCGCTTCGTGAACAGTGGGGGGTCGAGGGCGTCGAGGCCGACCTTGCGATCCTGCGCCGGCTGCAGCCCGCGCTGCGCAAGGGCGGCTGGAAGGTGACGGTGGCGCTGCACAAGGGCAACCACGACGCGCGCCCCCGCATCCTCGACCTCTGGCCCGGCTTCCACGAGGGCGGGCTTTACGGACTGGCCATCGACCTCGGCTCGACCACGATCGCCGCGCATCTGTGCGATCTGGGCGACGGGCGGGTGCTGGCCTCGGCCGGGGTGATGAACCCGCAGATCCGCTTCGGCGAGGATCTGATGAGCCGCGTCAGCTATGCGATGATGAACCCCGGCGGCGACATCGAGATGACGGCCGCCGTGCGTCAGGCCATCGACCGCCTCGCGGTCGAGATCGCGGCCGAGGCGGGGGTGGAGCCCGCCTCGATCTACGAACTGGTCTTCGTCTGCAACCCGGTGATGCACCACCTGCTGCTGGGGATCGACCCGGTGGAGCTGGGACAGGCGCCCTTTGCGCTGGCGACCGGCGGCAGCCTGTCGCTGGATGCGCGCGATCTGGAGTTGTCATCTGTCAACCGCGCGGCGCGAGTTTATGTGCTGCCCTGCATCGCGGGCCATGTCGGCGCCGACTGCGCCGCCGTCGCCCTGTCGGAAGAGCCGCAGAAATCGCGCGACATGGTCCTGATCGTCGATGTCGGCACCAACGCCGAGATCCTGCTGGGCAGCGAGGCGCGCGTGTTGGCCTGCTCCTCGCCCACCGGCCCCGCCTTCGAGGGGGCGCAGATTTCCTCGGGCCAGCGCGCGGCGCCGGGCGCCATCGAGCGGGTCGAGATCGACCCGGCCACCAAGGAGCCGCGCTTCCGGGTGATCGGCTGCGACCTCTGGTCGGACGAGCCGGGCTTTGCCGAGGCGGCCGGGCCGATCACCGGCATCTGCGGCTCGGGCATCATCGAGGCGGTGGCCGAGATGCGGATGGCGGGGCTTCTGGACGCGCGCGGCCTGATCGGCTCGGCCGAGCAGACCGGCAGCCCGCGCTGCGAACCCGACGGGCGCACCCATTCCTGGCTGCTGCACGACGCCAGCGCCGCGGGTGGCCCCCGCATCCTGGTCACACAGGGCGACATCCGGGCGATCCAGCTGGCGAAGTCGGCGCTTTACGCGGGCGCGCGGCTTCTGATGGATGAGCTGGGCATCGAGCGGGTGGACCGCGTGGTGCTGGCCGGGGCCTTCGGCGCCCATATCAGCCCCAAACATGCGATGGTGCTGGGCATGATCCCGGACGTGCCGCTGGACAAGGTCGTCTCGGCCGGCAATGCGGCGGGCACCGGCGCACGGATCGCGCTCGCCTCGGTCGCGGCGCGGGCTGCCATCGAAGACCTCGTCCACGGCATCCACAAGGTCGAAACCGCGATCGAGCCGCGGTTTCAGGAGCATTTCGTCAACGCGAATGCGATCCCCCATGCGGTCGATCCCTTCCCCTGCCTGCGCGGGCTGGTGACGCTGCCCGAGGTCATCTTCAACACCGGCGGGGGCGCCGACCGCCGGCGCCGCAGGGGATAGACACGGAAAAGGCGGCGCCCGAAGGCGCCGCCCATAAGGGATGGCTGGCGGGCCTCAGGCCCGGGCTTCGGGGCGGCTCCAGTTCAGGCGCACCGCCTCGAGGTTCAGGCCGGTCGCGGCCGTGGCCCAGATCAGGTAGGGCACGAACAGCACGCCCGCCCAGGTGTCGAGCTGGAAGAAGCTCCACATGGTTGCGGCCACGAAGAACCACATCACCACCACGACGCCAAGCGCCGACGACATGCGCTTCAGCCCGAAGAAGACCGGCGTCCAGAGCGTGTTGAAGGCAAGCTGGGCGGCGTAGAAGGCCAGCGCCTGGCCCGAGCCGTCAATCTGCGCCACCCGCATCGCCGCAAGGCTCATGAGGAAATAGAGCGAGGTCCAGGCCAGCGGGAACACCCATCGCGGCGGGTTCCACCAGGGCTTGTTCAGATTGTCGTACCATTCGTCGGGCTTCATCAGCGCCCCCGTCGTCGCGGGCGCCCCGCAGGCGGCGAGGAAGGTGAGGAAAAGAGCCCAGTCCATGTTCATCATCGTTACTCCGGATCTACCTGCACGAGAACCTAGATCGGGTTGACCCGGTTCCCCATCCTCTGCCGGGCAATCTGCCTGTCCTGCGCCTCGAGCTGGGCGAGGACCGCGATCAGCGCCTCGGACCGGCCGCGCTGCGGCTTCGCCCGGGCGGCGGCGTTGACGAGGAAGGCAACCTCCGGCTCCGGCGCCGCATGAAGCGTCGCGCAGCCGGGCCCGATCGGGGTAAGAGCGGCGCGCGTGGCCGAGACGGCCAGCCACACCAGTTTCTGCCGCTTGTTGGTAAAGGCGCGGCGGGTCACGCTGTCATAGCCGTTGCGCGCGACCTCGCGCCCGATCGCCGCATAGATGTGGCGGGCGGCGTAGATGCCGGGGCGGCAGGCCAGCGGCAGGCCGCAGACACCCGACTCCGACCGGTAGTAGAGCCGGTCCGCCGCCCGCAGCAGGCGGCGCGTCACGGCGCGGATGCGGTCGCAGGCGACGGGGTTGGCGAGGAACTCCTCGACCGGAAGGCCCGCCTCCTCCATCCAGTCGCGCGGCAGGTAGATCCGCCCCGAGCGCGCGTCGGTGCCGACGTCGCGCGCGATGTTCGTCAGCTGCATCGCCAGCCCGAGATCGCAGGCCCGCGCCAGCACATCGGGATCGCGCACGCGCATGAGGACGCACATCATGGCCCCCACCGCCGCCGCGACCCGCGCCGAATAGTCCAGCACGCCCGAGAAGGTGTCGTAGGACTTGCCCACCGCATCCCAGGCCAGCCCCTCGAGCAGCGCCTCGGGCAGGGTGCGCGGCATCTCGAACTCTTCGACCACGGCGGCGAAGGCACGGTCGGCCGGCGCGTTGCGCGGCCGACCGGCATAGACCAGGTCCAGCCGGTCGCGCAGGCTGAGGACGGCGCGGCGCTTGGCCTCGGCATCCTCCTGCTGGCCCTCGTTCACCGCCTCGTCCACCGCATCGTCCGCGACGCGGCAGAAGGCATAGAGGGCCAGCGACGGCGCCCGCACCTTCTCGGGCAAGAGGCGCGAGGCCGCGTGGAAGGAGTAGGAGCCGGTGCGGATCAGTTCGCGGCAGGCTTCGAGGTCGGCGGGGGCGATCATTCTGCGGCAAGCCTTTCAGCGGGTTCGGCCTCACGACGCAGGCGCGGCGCGTCGGGGGCGAGCTTGGCCATCACTTCGGCCGAACCGATCACACCGGGCACGCCCGCGCCTGGATGGGTGCCGGCGCCGACGAGGAAGAGGTTCCTGACCTCCTCCGAGATGTTGTGCGGCCGGAACCAGGCCGACTGCAGGATGCGCGGCTCGATCGAGAAGCCGGCGCCCCAGGGGCTGAGGTAGCGGTCGCGGAAGGTTTCGGGCGTAAAGACCAGCGACGGCCCGATCCGTTCCCCGATGCCGGGCATCGACTGTTCCAGCACCTCGAGCACGCTTTGCCGGTAGGGCTCTTCCATCGCCTGCCAGTCCACCGGGTTGGCGTGCTTCAGGTGCGGCACCGGCGAGAGGGCGTAGAAGGTGTCGTCGCCCTCGGGCGCCACGGTCGGGTCGGTGATCGAGGGCCGGTGGATGTAAAGGCTCATGTCCTTGGCCAGCTTGCCCTTGATGAAGATGTCCTCGACCAGCCCCTTGTAGCGCGGCGCGTTGATGATCGTGTGGTGGCCGACGTCGGACCACATGCCCTTCGTGCCCTTGGTGCCGAAATACCAGACGAAGAGACCCATGGACCAGCGGCGGCTTTTCACATGGGCGTCGGTCCACCGCTTGCGCTTGTGGTTGCGCAGGAGCCGCATGTAGGTGTGCCCGGCGTCGGCGTTCGAGACCACGAGGCCCGCGCGCAGCACCTCGCCCGAGGCGAGCCGCACGCCCTTCGCCTCGCCGTTCTCGACGACGATCTCATCGACCTCGGTGTTCATGCGGAAGGCGCCGCCCTGCCCCTCGATCACATTGGCCATCGCCTGCGCGATCGCGGCCACCCCGCCGATGGCGTAATGCACGCCATATTCCTTCTCGAGCTGGCTGACGAGGATGTACATCGAGGTGACGTTGAAGGGGTCGCCGCCGATGAACAGCGGGTGGAACGACAGCGCCATGCGCAGCCGCTCGTCCTGCACGCGCTTGGCGGCGTGCTGGTAGACAGACTTGTCGGCCCTGAGCCAGGCGAAGGTCGGCAACACCTTGATCAGTTCCCACAGCTCATGCATCGGGCGGCGGCCAAGGTTCTCGTAGCCGAACCAGTAGCGTTTCTCGCTGTCCTTGAGGAATTTCTCGTAGCCCGCGACATCGCCGGGCGACAGGCGCGCGATCTCGGCCTTCATCGCCTCGGTCGATTGCCGGACGGTGAAGTTCGACCCGTCGGGCCAGCGCACCTCGTAGAAGGGATCTATCGGCTTGAGAGCGACATCGGCATCGAAGTCGCGCCCGCAGGTGGCCCACAGGTCGCGCAGCGACTGGGGGACGGTGACGATGGTCGGACCGAGGTCGAAGCGGTGCCCCTCCTGCGTGATCGAGGAGCCGCGCCCGCCGGGCACGTCCAGCTTGTCGACCACGGTGACGCGCCAGCCCTTGGCCCCGAGCCGCATGGCCGCGGACAATCCCCCGAGCCCCGAGCCGATCACAATGGCATGGTCGGCATCGGATACATGCGTGGTCGAGGGCATGGGTCTGTCTCCTGCAGGGCCTGTCAACATGCCGCCTACAATAGACTGTCTAGTCAGGTTTACAATGCGGCTTGAGGGCGGTGCGACTTCGCGACTAATGTCGGGCCGCTAAGGAACGGTGTTTGATCGCGCCCACCCCATCTGCAGGAGGAATGACATGCAGACCGTCACTCTCAGTATCTTCCGGTTCAACGAGTTCGAAAAGCGGCTCTGGGTGCTCGGTCAGATGACCGCGAACAAACTGGGCATGCACTACCTGCCGAAGGCCAGTTTCTGGAAGATGTTCGGCTCGGGGACGGGTCAGGGCTTCACGCCGAAGCCGAACTGGCACGTCTGGAGCATCCTGGCCGTCTGGCCCGACGAGGAGACCGCGCGGGCGCAAGTGGCCGAATCGCCGCTCTACCAGCGGTGGGGCAAGATGGCGGACGAGAGCTACACGGTGCTCCTGTCGCCCACCAGCGCCTGGGGCAAGTGGGACGGCCAGGAGCCCTTCGCGCCGGTCAGGCCCTCGTCGGACGTGCGGCCTATCGCCGCTCTCACCCGTGCGACCGTCAAGTTCTGGAAGGCCGAGCGGTTCTGGGCGCGCGAGCCCGCCATCTCGCACATGATCGGCAAGAACAAGGACGTGGTCTTCAAGATCGGCGTGGGCGAGGTGCCGTTCCTCCAGCAGGTGACCTTCTCGGTCTGGCCCGACTCGACGTCGATGGAAGAGTTCGCCCGCGGCGCCGGCGGTCCGCATGGCGAGGCCATCAAGGCGGTGCGCGCCGAGAACTGGTTCAAGGAAGAGCTCTATGCCCGCTTCCAGATTCTCGGATCGATTGGTAAGTGGGAAGGCAAGGACCCGGTGGGCGAGGCGCTGAACGCGCGTCCGGCCGTGGCTCCGAAGCCGGCCGTCGAGGCCCCGAAACCCGCTCCGGCACCGGTTGTGGAAAAGCCCGCTCCGGCCGTCGAAGCGCCGAAACCTGCCCCGGCGCCGGTTGCGGAAAAGACCGCCCTCGCCGTCGAGATGCCGAAACCCGCCCCTGCCGCCGCGGCGCCCAAGCCCGCGCCGGTTGTCGAGGCCCCGAAACCCGCGCCCGCCCCGGTGGCTTCCAGACCGCAGGGCGGCAAGCCGAACTTCAAGGGCAAGCCCGGCAAGGGCGGCCGCAAAGAGAACGCCTGACGCAATGAAAAATCCCTTCCCCTTCTCGGCCATCGTCGGTCAGGAGCAGATGAAGCAGGCCATGGTGCTCACTGCGATCGACCCGGGCATCGGCGGCGTGCTGGTGTTCGGCGATCGCGGCACCGGCAAGTCCACCGCCGTCCGTGCTCTCGCGGCGCTTCTGCCGCTGATCAAGGCGGTCGAAGGCTGCCCCGTGAACTCTGCCCGGCCCGAAGATTGCCCGGGATGGGCGCAAGTCTCCTCCACCACGCTGATCGAGCGGCCGACGCCCGTCGTCGACCTGCCGCTCGGGGTGACGGAAGACCGTGTGGTGGGCGCGCTGGACATCGAGCGCGCCCTCACCCGCGGCGAAAAGGCCTTTGAACCCGGCCTGCTCGCCCGCGCCAACCGCGGCTATCTCTATATCGACGAGGTCAACCTGCTCGAGGACCACATCGTGGACCTGCTGCTTGACGTGGCGCAGTCCGGCGAGAACGTGGTCGAGCGCGAGGGACTCTCGATCCGCCACCCCGCCCGCTTCGTGCTGGTGGGCTCGGGCAACCCCGAAGAAGGCGAGCTGCGTCCGCAGCTTCTGGACCGCTTCGGCCTGTCGGTCGAGGTCCGCAGCCCCCGCGACGTGGAGACCCGCGTCGAGGTCATCACCCGCCGCGACGCCTATGACGCCGACCATGAGAATTTCATGGCGAAATGGGGCGCCGAGGACATGCAGCTGCGCGGCCGCATCCTTGGCGCGCGGGCGGCCCTGCCCACGCTCAAGACGCCGAACACCGTGCTGCACGACTGCGCGGCGCTCTGCATTGCGCTGGGATCGGACGGTCTGCGGGGCGAACTGACGCTTCTGCGCGCGGCACGGGCGCAGGCGGCCTTCGAAGGCGCCGAAGCGGTCGGCCGCAGCCATCTGCGCTCGGTCGCGACGATGGCGCTGTCGCACCGGCTGCGGCGCGATCCGCTGGACGAGGCAGGGTCGGTGACCCGCGTCGAGCGCTGCGTGGCGGAGGTTCTGCCCTGACACATCCCGCCGCCCCCGAGCCGCTTTCGCCTTGGGAACGGGCCGAGGCGGCTCTGACGTTGCTCGCGGTCGATCCGGTCGGCCTCAAGGGCCTCTGGCTTCGCGCGCGGGCCTGTCCGCTGCGGGACCGGGTGACGGCGGCGCTGTCCGCGCTGCCGCTGCCCCTCCGCCGCATCCATCCCACCATCGGCGACGATGCCCTGTTCGGCGGGCTCGATCTGGCCGCGACGCTTTCGACCGGCGCGCCGGTGGTTCAAAAGGGCATCCTCGACGAGCCCGCGGCGCTGGTTCTGGCGATGGCGGAACGCGCAACGCCGGGTCTTGCGGCCCGGATCGGCACCGCGCTCGACGAGCCGCGCCATTGCCTGATCGCGCTCGACGAGGGCGCCGAGCGGGACGAGCTTCTGCCCCTGGGCCTCGTGGACCGGCTGGGGCTGTTCATCGACATCGACGGCCTGCAGTGGGGCGACACGCGCGACATCGCGATCGACCCCGACCGTCTGGCCGCGGCCCGCGCCCGTCTGGCAAGCGTGAAGACCCCGGCCCGCGCGGGCGAGACGCTGGCCCGTGTCGCCGCGCAATGCGGCATCGCGAGCCTTCGGGCCCCGACGCTGGCGCTGGCCGCGGCCCGCGCACAGGCCGCCTGGGAAGGCCATGAGGCGATCACAGAGGACGACCTGCGCCGCGCCGCCGATCTGGTGCTGGCCCATCGCGCGCTGCCCGCCTCGGAAGAGGCCCCGCCCGAGCCCGAGCCGGAACCGCCCGAGGATGAACCCGACGACACCCCGCCGCCGCCCGAGCAGGAGCAGCAGCAGGGGGAGGAGCTTTTCCCCGAGGAGATGCTGGTCGAGGCGGTGCGCGCCGCCCTGCCCTCGGACCTGCTCGAGCAGTTGGCCGCCGGCCGCGCGGCCCGCGTGGCGCGCGGCGCCACTGGGACCGGCTCGGCCAAGTCGGGCAACCGCCGCGGTCGCCCCCTGCCCTCGCGCATGGGCCGCCTCGGCACCGGCGCGCGGATCGATCTGGTCGGCACGCTGCGGGCCGCAGCCCCCTGGCAGCCGCTGCGCCGCCGCCAGCAGCAATCGGATGCCATCCTTCTGGTGCGCCCCTCGGATATCCGCATCAAGCGGTTCCGCGAGACCTCGGACCGGGTCCTGATCTTTGCCGTGGACGCCTCGGGCTCGTCGGCAATGGCGCGCCTGTCGGAGGCCAAGGGCGCGGTCGAACTGCTGCTGGGCCAGGCCTATGCGCGGCGCGACCATGTCTCGCTGCTGGCCTTCCGCGGCCGCGACGCCGAGCTGATCCTGCCGCCGACCCGCAGCCTCGTGCAGACCAAGCGCCGGCTGGCGGGGCTGCCCGGCGGGGGCGGCACGCCACTCGCGCACGGGCTGCGGCTGGCGCTGGCGGTGGGGATGCAGGCCCGCGCGCGGGGGATGACCCCCACGGTGGCGCTTCTGACCGACGGGCGCGGGAACATCGCGCTCGACGGCTCGGCCAACCGGGCGCAGGCCGAAGAGGATGCGCTGAAGCTCGCCGCGTCGCTGCGCGCCTCAGGCCTGCCGGCCATCGTGATCGACACGGCCAACCGGCCGCAGCTCGCGCTGGCCAACCTCGCCCGTGCCCTCGACGCGCCTTACATCGCGCTGCCGAGGGCCGACGCCCACCGGCTCTCGTCGGTGATCGGTGCGGCGATGGGAGACTGATCATGGATCTCGACCGGATGCCCCTCGACTGGCCCGGCCGAGAGTCCATGCGGCGCATCGACTGCCCGCCGCACCAGTGGTGCGTGCTGGACAAGGGCGCCGGCCCGACCGTGCTGCTCTTGCACGGCGCGGGCGGGGCAAGCCACTCCTGGCGCAACCTCGTGCCGCTCATGGTGCCGCACTACCGGATCGTCGCGCCGGACCTGCCGGGCCAAGGGTTCACCAGGGCCGGACAGCGGCGCTTCTCGCTCGACGCGATGGCCGAGGACATGGCGCGGCTCTCGGCGGCCGAGGAATGGTGGCCCGCCGTCATCATCGGCCATTCCGCCGGGGCGGCGCTCGCGCTGCGGCTGGCCGAGATCCTGCCCACGCCGCCCCGTGCCGTGGTGGGGATCAACGCGGCGCTTGGCAATTTCGAGGGGACGGCGGGCTGGCTCTTTCCGTTGATCGCCAAGATCCTCGCGCTCAATCCCTTCATCCCGCCGATCGCCGCCCGGCTGTTCGGGGTCGAGGACCGGGTGCGCAAGCTGATCGGCGCGACAGGCTCGGATCTCGATGAGGCGGGCCTGCGCCAGTATGTGACGCTGATCGGCGACCATGTGCATGTGGACGGCACGCTGTCGATGATGGCGCAGTGGCGGCTGGACAAGTTGCAGCGCCACCTGCCGGCGATTGACGTGCCGACACTGCTGATCGCGGCGGCCGGGGATGGCACGGTGCCTGCCCGCATCTCGCGCGAGGCGGCCGGCCGGATGCCCTTCGGCCGCTATGTCGAGATCCCGCGCCTCGGCCATCTCGCGCATGAAGAGGATGCGGCGGCCGTGGCCGCGATTCTTCTGCCCTGGATCGCCGAGCGGCTGCATCCGCCGGGCTGAGGCCGCACTCACGTCACGAAGCGCGCATGGAAAAGGCGGCCAGCCCTGCGGCGGCCGCCCTCTCCTGTCACGAACGGCCTACTGCACCACGCGCAGCTTGCCGAAGATCCGCTCCATATGGTCGGCAAGGTAGATGCGCAGCCAGGGCGTGAACCGCTCGGGATGCTCCTCGACCTCGCGGGCAAGATCGTGCAGGTCCACCCAGCGGGTTTCCCACACTTCCTCGGGGTCCGGCGCCACCGGCAGATCCTGCGGCGCCTCGGCCACGAAGATGTCCACCACCTCATGCTCGATCAGGCCCGAGCCGACGTCGGCGCGATATTCCACCTGATCGGCGAAGACCGTGACGAGGCCGGTGATCCCCAGCTCTTCGCGCAGGCGGCGGACGGCGCAATCGGCCGCCTCCTCGCCCCAGCGGGGATGGGTGCAACAGGTGTTCGCCCACAGGCCCGGCGTGTGATACTTGCCGGCGGCCCGGCGCTGGATCAGCACCGACTCGCCCGCCATGACAAAGACCGAGATCGCCTTGTGGCGCAGGCCACGCTGATGCGCCTCGAGCTTCTCGACCGGCATCAGCCGGCCATCGACCCAGGCGGGAACCATCTCCTGCATGCTCACGTCCATTGCGGCGACACCAGTCGCGTCAGGTGCATCACGTTCTTGAACCCGATCTTGATATGGGCCCAGGGCTGTTTGCTGGTCAGCTTCTTGTTCATGTAGGACTCGAAGGTCAGGCGCTGGACATCGACATCGTGGCAGAGCGAGACGAACCGCTCGCGCCGCTCGTCATCGCGATAATAGGCATCCTGCATCGAGCGGAGAACCTTGAACACGGTCTTGTGGTCGGCCATGAACAGCTTGCGCGCCAGTTGCAGGTCGGTCGCCCGGCCCGATTTCAGCGCGGCGAGGCAGGCCTTGGCCGCAACCTGGCCGCCGACGAAGGCGTAGTAGATCCCCTCGCCCGACGAGGGCGCGACGACCCCGGCCGCATCGCCCGCCAGCACCACGTCCTTGCCATTGTCCCACTTGTCGAGCGGCTGCAGCGGGATCGGCGCGCCCTCCTTGCGGATCGTCTCGCACTGGTCGAGCCCGGCCTGCCTGCGCAGCAGCGCGGTCGCCTCCTTGAGGTCGAACCCGTGGATGCCCGTCCCCATCCCGACGGAGGCGGTCTGACCATGCGGGAAGATCCAGCCGTAGAAATCGGGGCTGACGCGGCCGTCGTAGATCACGTCGCAGCGTGTCGGGTCGTAGTCGATGGCCGGGCTGCTCGGCGGCTTGATGATCTCATGGTAGGCGATCACCATCGGGATCTTGTCGCCGCCGGGCACCTCGGCGCGGGCCACGTCGGACTTCGCGCCGTCGGCGCCGATCACGAACCTGGCCTCGGACCGCTTTTCCTCACCCGTCGCCTTCTCGCGCCAGACGACCCAGGTGTGGAAGCTGTCCCGCTCGATCCGCACGAAGGTGCCGGTCAGCCGCTCGGCCCCGGCCTTGGCGGCCCGGCAGCGGAGCCATTCGTCGAAATGCTCACGGTCCACCATGCCGACGAACCCGCCCTCGATCGGGATGTCGACCTTGCGGCCGGTGGGCGAGATCATCCGCGCGGTGCGGATGCGCGCCACGATCTGGCTGTCGGGGATGTCGAAATCCTCGATCAGCCGGGGCGGGATGGCCCCGCCGCAGGGCTTGATCCGCCCGGCGCGGTCCAGAAGCGCCACGCGCTTGCCGGCACGGGCCAGCTCATCGGCTGCCGTGGCGCCCGACGGGCCGCCACCCACTACGAAGACATCATAGGCCATGATCACTCTCCAGGCACAAGCCGGCCGGCCGGCGCAGTGCGCCCGCCTTCCAGGATACGCAGCGCCATCAGCGCCGATATGACGAACAGGACGGCCTCGAACAGGAAGACGAGACCATAGGCGGTGGAATTGCTCGCGAACTGCGTGAGCGTGTCGGCCGCGGCCGCGCCCACCAGCCCGCCAAAGCCGGCGGCGACCGCCTGGGCCGCGCCCCAGAGCCCCATCCGGGTGCCCTCGCGCGCGTGACGGCCCTCTCCGGCAAGCTGCATCATCGAGCCGATGGCCGCCACGGCGAACATGCCGTTGAAGAGGCCCATCAGCACGACGGCGGGCACGATCAGCGGCAGGTGCATCTGCCCGATCAGGGCGATCCCCGTCAGCGCCAGCGCCGAGCCGAGGCAGCCCGCCACCACCCAGGAGCGGAGCGAGCCGATCCTGAGGCCGGTCTGCCCGATGCCGACCGCCAGCATCCCGACGAAGACGCCCGCATTCTGCGCCCCCGAGAGCGAGGTGGTCTGCCCCGGCGTCAGGCCGAAGACGAGGCCCGCGTAAGGTTCGAGGATCAGCTCCTGCATGAAGTAGGCGGTCATGGACAGCAGGACGAAGAAGGTGAAGATGCGCGCCCGCGGCTCGGCCCAGACCTCGCGCAGCCCCACCAGAAGCGGCGCGGGTTCGGGCTCGGGCTCGGAGATCAGGCCGCGCTCGATCCGCCAGGTGGCGAGGACGGTGACAACGAAGCCGCCCGCACAGACCGCGCCCACCAGCCGCAGCAGCCGCTCGGGCGTGTAGGGATCGAGCAGCGCGCCCACGATGCCCGCGGTGGCGGCGATGCCGAAGATCATCATCAGCCAGGTGATCGTGGCCGCCGCCGCGCGCCGCTCGGGCCGGGTGCAGGTGGCCATCAGCGCCAGAAGCGAGGTGCCGCCCATGCCCGCGCCGAGGCCGATCATCAGATAGGCGAGAACCGAGAGGGCCAGCCCCGGCCAGAAGGCGGTGTGCATCCAGACCACGCCAAGCGCGGCCGAGAAGGCGCCGAGGGCCAGCGTCGCCATGCCCCCCACGATCCAGCGGGTGCGGTTGCCGCAGGTGTCCGAGCGGTAGCCCCAGGAGGGCCGCGTCACCTGCACCGCGTAATGCAGCGCCACCAGCAGCCCCGACAGCACCGCCGGCAGGGCCAGCTCGACCACCATCAGCCGGTTGAGCGTCGAGGTGGTCAGCACCACCATGCCGCCCAGGCTCATCTGCACGAGGCCGAGCCGGACGATGCCGAGCCAGCCCAGCGTCACGGCAGCACCTCCAGCCCGCGGATGGCGAAGGCCGCCACCATCATGCCCGAGACATAGAGCGTGACGCCGGTGCCGTTGTACCACGGGCACTTGCCGGCCGGGTCGCGCAACAGCACGCGCATCGCGAAGAACTGGGCGATCAGCAGCGCGCTGATGATGCCCGCATGGATCGGCTTGCCCCAGATGAAGAGCAGCGCGATCACCAGCATCTGCGCCAGCGCCATGACGGTGCAGGCCAGCTTGGCGGCGACCTCGGGCCCGAGCATCACCGGCAGCGAGCGGACGCCATGCTGACGGTCACCCTCGAGCGCCTTGAAATCGTTGAGGGTCATGATCCCGTGCGCGCCGAACGCATAGAGCAGCGCCACCGAGACGATGAAGAAGTTGGGCGCCCCGGCCGAGAGAACGGCCGCGCCCGTGAACCAGGGCAGCCCCTCGTAGCAGAGGGCGACCAGCCCCGGCCCCCACCAGCCCGACCGCTTGAGGCGGATCGGCTCGACCGAATATGCCCAGGCCGCCAGCACGCCGAAGACCGTGGCGCCAAAGCCCCAGGGGCCCAGCATCCAGCCCACGGCGAGCGAGGCCAGCGACATGATGATGGCGATGTAAAGGCCCCAGCGGCCGGGGATGCGCCCCGAGGGGATCGGCCGGTCAGGCTCGTTCACCGCGTCGACATGGCGGTCGCACCAGTTGTTCGCCGCCTGGCTCATGCCGCAGACGAGCGGGCCCGCGAGGACCATGCCCAGCAGGACCAGCGGCCACTTCTCGCCCGGCCAGATGCCGACCGAGATCGTGCCGCAGAGATAGGCCCAGATCGGCGGGAACCAGGTGATGGGCTGGATCAGCTCGAGCAGCGCGCGCGGCTCGGGCGTGGAGCGGGGGTGTAAGGATAGATTGACACTCATGTGTGTCACCTAAACATGACGACGGGGAGTCGGGCAAGGAAATAGCCCGCGGGTCCCAGTGACAGATTGAACATCAGCGCCCCTTGGGCAGGAGCTCGAACCGGCAGGCGGGTGCGCCCGTGGCGCAGCAGGCGGTCTCGCGCACGGCCACATGCGGCCAGACGAGGCGTGAGAAGAGGCGCTCGAACACCGCCGCGTGCCAGTGGCACAACGGGGTGTTCGAGCTTTCTCCGGCGACCACGGGGTTCCGGGCAATCTCGAATGACAGCGGGCGTCCCGAGACGACGCGGAACTTGCCGGAGCCGGCGAAGGTCCAGGAATGTTTGGCGATGGCCGTGGCCAGCACACGCGCGCCCAGAAAGGCGGGCAATGCGCGGATGAGCCGTTGCGCCAGCGGCGGGATCCGGTTCGCGAGGATGTAGTCCCCCGTCGCCAGCCCCGCCTCCCGCAGGAGGCGCGGGGCCTCCTGCGGATGGGTGTCGCGCAGCCAGCGGTGCAGCGTCGAGACCTGGGTCTCGGGCAACATGCCCGAGTCCGGCCCCGGCCGCGGCACGCCCGCCGCGGCGAGCGCCCGGTCGGCCGCCCCCGGTCCGAAGGCGCCCTCCAGCACCGGGATGAGCTGGAGGATCGCGTTCGGGCCGATCCGGGGGACCACCTCCGAAGCCGCCGTCAGCCGCTGGTCATGCGCGCTCATCGGCGGTCACTCCGCCGGACGGACGAGACGCTCCTCGGTCTCTTCCATCTGCTGCTTGCCGCCACCGCAGGCCATCGGCATCGCGAACTCGTCCTGCGGCATCTGCTGCTGGCCGCCGCCACAGGCCATGGGCACATGGAACTCGTCCACCATCGCCTGCGCGGCGCCGCCGCAGCCGCCCACCGGGTTCAGCATCGGCACGCCCTCGGCCTTGGCGGCGCTGCGCTCTTCGGCGCGGGCCTTGCCCTGCGCACGCAGCGCCTCGCGCCGTTCGGCGGCCTTGGCGGCGCGGTCGGCCGAAGCCTCCCAGTCCGCGAGCTGGGCGTTGCCGATCTTGCGGGTCTCGTCGAAGTGGAAGTCCACCTTGTCCTTGGACTGCGGGCCCCAGTAGCCGGCCTTGCCGAGGTCGTAGAAGGTTCGCCCCACCCCGGCCTTGAGGAAGGCCTTGAGGCAGCCGAGGAGGTAGCGACGGCGGAAGCCGGTGCCGCGCCACGGATAGTGGAACAGCGCCTTGCGCATGTAGAAGCGGCGGTAGTTGTGCATCACGCCGTCGAGCAGCTCGCCGCGGGTCAGCGCCTTGGGCTTCATGATCGGCGTCACGAAGTTGTATTTCGAATAGTCAAAGACCTCGACCTGGTCGCGCAGCTCCTGGAAGAGCGGCGTGAAGGGCCAGGGCGTGTACATCGCCCAGTTGGCAAGGTCGGGCTGCCAGTCCCAGACCATCTGGAAGGTCTCTTCCAGCGTCTCCTTGGTCTCGTTCTCGAGGCCGACGATGAACTGGGCCTCGGTGAAGATGTCGGCCTCGCGCAGGAGACGGATGGCCTCCTTGTTCTCGGCGACGGTGGTTTCCTTGTTGAAGACGTCCAGCTTCAGCTGCGCCGCGGCCTCGGTGCCGAGCGAGATGTGCACAAGGCCGGCCTTGCGGTAGAACTTGAGCAGTTCCTTGTCGCGCTTGATGTCGGTCACGCGGGTGTTGATGCCCCACTTGACCTTGTCGGGCAGGCCGCGGGCGATCATCTCCTCGCAGAATTCGATGAATTTCTTGCGGTTGATCGTCGGCTCCTCGTCGGCGAGGATGAAGAAGCCCACATTGTGCTCGTTCACGAGCTTTTCGATCTCGTCCACGACCTTCTTGGGGTCGCGCACGCGGTAGTCGCGCCAGAACTTCCACTGTGAGCAGAACGAGCAGGTGAAGGGGCAGCCGCGCGCCATGTTCGGGATGGCCACACGCACGCCCAGCGGCTCGTAGATGTAGTTCTTCCAGTTGATGATGCCCCAGTCGGGATCGATCGAATCGACGTCCCGGATGGTCGGCGCCGCGGGAGTCGAGACGATCTCGTCCCCGTCGAGGAAGGCGAGGCCCTTCACCTGACGGCGGGTCTCGCCGAAGTTGCCCTCCTCGTAGGCCTTCACGAGGTTCACCAGAACCTCCTCGCCCTCGCCGCGGACGATCACGTCGATCCAGGGCGCTTCTTCCAGCACCTGACGGAACATGAAGGTGGCGTGGATGCCGCCGAGCACGCGCAGGGCGTTCGGAACCACCTCCATCGCGATCTTCAGCGTCTCTTCGGCAACATAGATCGAGGGGGTGATCGCGGTCGTGGCGACGATGTCGGGCTGAAGCTCCTTCAGCTGCTCGGCAAGCTTCTCGTGCGAGACGTAGTCCGTCATCGCGTCAATGAAATGGTAATCGGTGTAGCCGGCCTTCTTCAGCGCGCCGCAAAGATAGGCGACCCACGCCGGCGGCCAGCTGCCGGCGATCTCGGCGCCCCCGGAGTGGTAGTTCGGGTGAACGAATACGATACGCATGGTGGACTCCCGCTGTGTCCATTTCAGTTGACATAGTTCTGTCGCGGGTAAATTGATGCATGTCAAAGCGACCATTCGCCCCGCGCGGATGGGCACACACTTTCGCAAAGGCGAGGGAAATGCCCTGCGGCAGCAGGGCGCAGGGGCTACTCGTCCTTGTTGAGCAGCCCGAACTTGCGCAGCTTGACATAGAGGGACTGGCGCGAGAGCGACAGCATCTCGGCCGCCGCGACGCGGTTGTTCCGCGTTAGCTCCAGCGCCGTCTCGATGCACATTTTCTCAACGACATCCGTGGTTTCCGCCACGATATCCTTGAGGGTGGAGTTGCCCACAAGCTCCATGACGTTGCGCAAGGGCTCGTCCACGACGCCGGTCGCCGGAATGGGACGTCGCAGCGTGTCGGCCCGGCTCGTGTCGCGCACCACCAGCACGAGCAGCGGATGCTCGCGGTCGTCGAGCCAGGTGGCCGACAGCTCTGCGGCAATCTGCCCCGCGAAGTCGGTCGTGAGTCGGGTGGCATAGAGCCGCAGCTGTCCAGTGCGCCTGACACTGTCGATCAGCACGCGCAGGTCCACGGTCCCCCGCGCGAGGAAATCGGCCAGAGAGCGGCCGCGGATCGCCGCCAGGCTCGACGAGTCGGTCAGATTGAGGAACGCCTCGTTCGCGCCGCGGATCGTGCCGTCGGCGTCGGTAAAGACGATGCCGTCCACCCCTTCGTGATAGAGGCGCGCCAGATTGTTCAGCAGCTCGTCGCTGACGGGCTGCGCCACCTCGGCCGGATCGAGCTGGCAGAGCAGAAGCCGCTCGCCCGCCGCGCGGAAGACCCTTGGCACCACCATAAGCCGCTTCTGCGACCGGCGGGCCACCAGCTCCAGCGGGGCCGCGCTTTCGGTGGCGGCGAGATTCGCCATCGCCTCCATGAACTCGCCGCGGCGCCGGCCCTCGAACTCCTGCGCGATGGCGGCGCCGAGCAGATCCTGCCGCACGCCGCCGAGCAGCATCCCGGCCGCCCCGTTCAGATCCACGATCCGCCCGGTGGACATCGAGACCAGCACCATCGGATCGCGCGAGACATCGAGGATCACGCGGTAGCGCGTCTCCATCTCGCGCTGGGTCTCGTAGTCCCGTTCCATCGCAAGCTGGGCGGCGACCAGCTGCTGCTGCACCTCGGCGATGGGGCGCAGGTCGCGCCCGAGCATCAGGATCGAGCGATCCTCCGGCAGGCGATGCAGGATGTAGCGGACGGGAAACTCGAAGCTGCGCGGATCGGCGTGGTTCAGCTCGACCGCGATCGAGCCGCGGCCCGGCTCCAGCCCCTCGCTGCGCAGGCGGAACTTGCGGACGCTCTCGGGCGTGAGCACCTCGTCGAGACGCTGGCCTTCCCAGGCCGACAGCTGCCCGAAACTCGGATGGTGCGGATTGACCATCACCGACCGGATCAGCCCCTCCGGCGAGATCAGGAGCGAAATGTCGGCCGCCGTGGCCACCACGTCGCGCACCATGTCGGGAGCGAGAGGCGGGAGGCTCCCGCCGGCCAGCATATCTCTGCCTTCTGAAGTCAATGTCTCACCGATCTCCCGGCCTTCCGGCCGCCCGCCTCACGCGCGCCCCGGCTGAGCCCGCAGCCGGCTTCCACCCAGCCCGAAGGCCTGCAGCGCCGTCTCTATGTCGTTCGTCACTATATCCGCCTCCGGCACCGCCGCCGCAACCACACCCTCGAGGAACAGCGCCCCGCCGACGGCGACCGGCACCCTGCCGCCGGTCATGTCCTTCAGCGTCTTTACCAACTTGCGACAGACTTCAAGCATCTCCGCATGGGCAATAGAGATCATTATCGCATCGAATGCCCTTTTTACAAACAGTTCCCTCAGTTCGGCGGGGCCCGAGCCAATGCGGAGGCAGACGGAAACTCCCATTCTGCGAAGTTTCGCCACCGCGACCATGCCGCCGAGCGTGTGCTGCTCGCCCGGCGGAAGCAGCACGAGGACGGTGGGGCCGTCGCGCAGCCCGTGCTCGTCGGCCGACCAGGACATGGCGATGTCGCGCAGGATCGCCTGCAGCCGCGCCGTGCCGATCGTGACCTCGGCAAAGGTGCAGCTGTCCTCGTGCCAGCCCTGGCCCAGCCTGCGGGCGACCTCGGGAATGTAGAGTTCGGCCAGCGCCACGCGGCTCACCCGCGCGCGGCGCAGGTCGGGCTTGAGGGCCTCGAACGGCGCGCGATCCACCGAGCGTACCGCCAGCAGAAGGCGGCGCACCAGATCCTCGCGGATCGGGGCGAGGGTCGCGCCGTCGCGGGCCGACAGGCGCGCGACGATCTCGGCCGCGAAACGCGACACGGCCACCGGGCCATCCCCGGCCGGGCTGCGCCCTTCTCTTTCCAACCCATCATGCATCGCCAGCTCCGCCGGGCGGGCCGGCCATCCTGCGCGGCGCCGGGCGGGCCTCCGAAAAAGGGAAAACGGAGCCCGGACGGGCGCGGGCGCAAGGGCCGGACGCTCGTGAAGCGACTGTTCCCCAAGGAGGAGTGCATGTCAAAGCAAATTGACACCTTGGGAGGAGGCATATGGCGCAGCTTCGCCTACAAGATTGATTTTCGGCGACTATTACGGCGGATTGTCGCAGGCGGGCGCGACGATCTGCACCTTTGCCGCACTGTTTCGTCGCCGCAAAAGATGTAAGTCAGAATTGACACTTTCGGAATCGGAACGATAATCTCCCCCTAAAGGCAGCCCCTTTTGCGGGCCCTCCTCGGAAGGCGAACCTCAAGATGCAGCCCAACTCCCCCGCAACGCCGCGTCGGCGGCTCTACACCGAGGAACAGCGCGCCCGCCGCGACGCCACGCGCTGGACGCTGGTGCAGGCGATCCTCGCGCCGTTGCAGTTCGCGGTCTTTGCCGTCTCGCTGGGTCTGGTGCTGTGGTATCTCGCCACCGGCGAGGGCTACCTGGCCGCGACCATCTCGATCCTGGTCAAGACGCTGCTTCTCTACACGATCATGGTCACCGGCGCGATCTGGGAGAAGGTGGTCTTCGGCAAGTATCTCTTCGCGCCCGCCTTCTTCTGGGAAGACGTCTTCTCGATGGCGGTGATCGCGCTGCACACCGCCTATCTCTGGGCGCTCTTCACCGGCCAGCCGCACGAGACGCAGATGTTCATCGCGCTTGCGGCCTACGCCACCTACGTCATCAACGCCGGCCAGTTCCTGTGGAAGCTGCGGATGGCCCGCCTCGACATGAAGGCCGCGCAATGAGCCTCGATCTTCCGCCCCCGCCCGCCCGCGGCTGCCGCAACAGCGACGTCCTGAAGGAGCGCGGCCAGCGCGAGGTCTTCTGCGGCCTGACCGGGATCATCTGGCTGCACCGCAAGATGCAGGACGCCTTCTTCCTCGTCGTCGGCTCGCGCACCTGCGCGCACCTGCTGCAATCGGCGGCCGGGGTGATGATCTTCGCCGAGCCGCGCTTCGGCACCGCGATCCTCGAGGAAAAGGATCTGGCGGGCCTCGCCGACGCCAATGCCGAGCTGGACCGCGAGGTCGACCGGCTGCTCTCGCGCCGGCCCGACATCAAGCAGCTGTTCCTTGTCGGCTCCTGCCCGTCCGAGGTCATCAAGCTCGACCTGCACCGCGCGGCCGAGCGGCTCTCGGCGCAGCATGGGCCCAGCGTCCGGGTCTACAACTTCACCGGCTCGGGGATCGAGACCACCTTCACGCAGGGCGAGGACGCCTGCCTTGCCTCGATCGTCCCCACCCTGCCCGCGACGACCGCGCGCGAGCTGCTGCTGGTCGGCGCCCTGCCCGACGTGGTCGAGGATCAGGCCATCTCGCTGCTGACGGCGCTCGGCATCGGGCCGATCCGCGTCCTGCCCGCCCATCACGCGGCGGAAGCCCCCGGCGTCGGGCCGAACACCGTCTTCGCTCTCGTCCAGCCCTTCCTCGGCGAGACCCACGGCGCGCTGACCCGCCGCGGCGCGCGCCACATCCCGGCCCCCTTCCCCTTCGGCGAGGAGGGCACGACACTATGGCTGAAGGCCATCGCCGACGAGTTCGGCGTGAGCGCCGCGAAGTTCGAGGAAGTGACCGCCGCCCCCCGCGCCCGCGCCCGCAAGGCCGTGGCCGCCGCGGCCGAGACGCTGAAGGGCAAGTCGCTCTTCTTCTTCCCCGACAGCCAGCTGGAACCCTCGCTCGCCCGTTTCCTGACCCGCGAATGCGGGATGAGCGCGATCGAGGTCGGCACGCCCTTCCTGCACCGCGGCATCCTCGGCCCCGATCTCGACCTGCTGGCCGAGGGGCCGGTGATCTCGGAAGGCCAGGACGTCGAGCGCCAGATCGAGCGCGTGCGCGCGACGAATCCCGACCTGACGGTCTGCGGCCTTGGCCTTGCCAACCCGCTCGAGGCTGAGGGCTTCACCACGAAATGGGCGATCGAACTCGTCTTCACGCCGGTCCATTTCTACGAGCAAGCCGGCGATCTGGCGGGGCTTTTCGCCCGCCCGCTGCGCAGGCGGGCGATCCTGCGGCGCGAGGCCGCGGAATGACGCATCCCCAGAACCCCAATTCTCGGCTATCCCAAGCCCAAGGGGCGGCTCACGGCCCCGGGAACCGGACATGAAACTGACGCTCTGGACATATGAAGGCCCGCCCCATGTGGGCGCGATGCGCGTGGCAACCGGCATGACCGGCCTGCATTACGTGCTGCACGCTCCGCAGGGGGACACCTATGCGGACCTGCTCTTCACCATGATCGAGCGGCGCGGCAAGCGCCCGCCGGTCAGCTACACCACCTTCCAGGCCCGCGACCTCGGCTCGGACACCGCCGAGGTGTTCCAGCAGGCCTGCCGCGACGCCTATGAGCGGTTCCAGCCGCAGGCGATCATGGTGGGTTCCTCCTGCACGGCCGAGCTGATCCAGGACGACACCGGCGGCCTGGCGGATGCGCTGAGCCTGCCGGTGCCGGTCGTGCATCTGGAACTGCCCTCCTACCAGCGCAAGGAAAACTTCGGCGCCGACGAGAGCTTCCTGCAAATCTGCCGCAAGCTCGCGAAGCCGATTGACCGCACCGCGCAGGTCTCGTGCAACATCCTCGGCCCCACCGCGCTCGGCTTCCGCCACCGCGACGACGTGACCGAGATCACCCGGCTTCTGGAAGGCATGGGGATCGCGGTGAACGTGGTGGCGCCGATGGGGTCGAGCCCCGCCGACATCGCCCGGCTGGGGGCTGCGCATTTCAACGTCCTCCTCTACCCCGAGACGGCCGAATCCGCCGCCCGCTGGGCCGAGAAGACACTGAAGCAGCCCTACACCAAGGTCGTCCCCATCGGCGTCGGCGCCACCCGCGACTTCATCGCCGAGGTGGCGAAACTGGCGGGCGTGGAGCCGAAGGCCGACGAGAGCCGCCTGCGCCAGCCCTGGTGGTCGGCCTCGGTCGACTCGACCTACCTCACCGGCAAGCGGGTGTTCCTGTTCGGCGACGCGACCCATGTGATCGCCGCGGCCCGTATCGCCCGCGACGAGGTCGGCTTCGAGGTCGTCGGCATGGGCTGCTACAACCGCGAATACGCACGGCCCCTGCGTGCCGCCGCGAAGGAGTATGGCCTCGAGGCGCTGATCACCGACGATTACCTCGAGGTCGAGGAGGCGATCCAGAACCTCGCGCCCGAACTGATCCTCGGCACGCAGATGGAACGCCACATCGCGAAGCGCCTCGGCATCCCCTGCGCGGTGATCTCGGCCCCGGTCCATGTGCAGGACTTCCCCGCCCGCTACTCGCCGCAGATGGGCTACGAGGGCGCGAACGTCATCTTCGACACCTGGATCCACCCGCTGACCATGGGGCTGGAGGAACATCTCCTCACCATGTTCCGCGAGGATTTCGAGTTCCACGACGAGGCCGGCCCCTCGCACCACGGCGGAAAGGCGGTGCCGGCATCGGCGCCCCGCGCCGAGGCCACGGCCGACGAGGGGTCAATCCCCGAGGAAGCCGTCCCCCCCGTCGCCGCCGAGGCGACTCCGGGCGAGATCGTCTGGCTGTCGGACGCTGAAAAGGAACTGAAGAAGATCCCGTTCTTCGTTCGCGGCAAGGCACGGCGGAACACCGAGAAATTCGCGGCTGAAAAGGGCCTGACCCGTATCAGCATCGAGACCCTTTACGAGGCGAAGGCTCATTATGCGCGGTGAAGTCTCAGGTTCGGCCGGCGTGACCGGCTACAACATCGTCATCGTCACCCTCGACGCCCATGCGGCGGGGCCAGCCGCGCGGATCGCGCCGCGGCTGCGGCAGGACTTTCCGGGCCTCACGGTCTCGATCCATGCCGCCGCGGAATGGGCCGAAAAGCCCGAGACGCTGGTGCGCGCGAAAGAGGCGATCAACAGCGCCGATCTGGTGATCGCCAACCTCCTCTTCATCGAGGAACATATCAACGCCGTCCTGCCCGAGCTTCAGGCCGCGCGCGAGCGCGTCGATGCCTTCGTCGGCATGATCGCCGATCCGGCCATCGTGAAGCTCACGAAGATGGGCGATCTCGACATGCAGAAGCCGGCCTCGGGGCCGATGGCGCTTCTGAAGAAGCTGCGCGGTTCCAGCAAGGAGTCGGGCAACACCGGCGAAAGCCAGATGCGGATGCTCCGCACCATCCCGAAGATGCTGAAGTTCATCCCCGGGAAGGCGCAGGACCTGCGGGCCTGGTTCCTGGCCATGCAATACTGGCTCGGTGGCTCGGACGACAACCTCGAGCAGATGATGCGCTACCTCGTCTCGCGCTATTCGCGCGTGCGCGAATGGCACAAGGTCAGCGCCAAGGCTCCGATCGAATATCCCGAGGTCGGCCTTTACCACCCCCGCCTGCCCGACCGCATCACCACCGACCCGAACGACCTGCCCCGCCCCGCGGGCGCGAAGGTCACGGTCGGCCTGCTGATGCTGCGCTCCTACATCCTGGCCTCCGACACCGCCCATTATGACGCGGTGATCGAGGCCTTCGAGCAGAAGGGCATCGCGGTCCTGCCGGCCTTCGCGGGCGGGCTCGACGGACGCCCGGCGATCGACGCCTATTTCCACGACAAGCTTGGCCCCACCATCGATGCGATGGTGTCGCTGACCGGCTTCAGCCTCGTCGGCGGCCCGGCCTACAACGACAGCCACGCCGCGATCGAGTCGCTGAAGGCGCTCGACGTGCCGTATGTCGCCGCCCACCCGCTGGAGTTCCAGACGCTCGGCCAATGGGCTCAGGCCGGCGGCGGCCTCGGCCCGGTCGAGACCACGATGCTCGTGGCGCTGCCCGAGATCGACGGCGCGACCAACCCCACCGTCTTTGCCGGCCGCCATGACCTTGCCGGCTGCGACGGCTGCCCCGGCGGCTGCCGCGCCACCGCGCAGGGCGCCGAGACCCGCGCCATGGCCCCCTGCCACGAGCGTATCCAGACGCTCGCGGAAAAGACCCTGCGCCTCGCCCTTCTCCGCCGCTCGAAGGTGGCCGAGCGCCGGGTGGGCGTCGTCCTCTACGGCTTCCCGCCGAACGCGGGCGCGGTCGGCACGGCCGCCTATCTCGGCGTGTTCGAGAGCCTTTTCAACGTGCTGAACGCGATGAAGCGCGAGGGCTACCAGCTCGAGGTGCCCGAAAGCGTGCAGGCGCTGCGCGACGCGGTCCTTGGCGGCACCTCGAGCCAGTATGGCCAGCCGGCGAACATCGCAGCCCATGTCCCGGCCGAGAAGATCGTCTCGGGCACCCCCTGGCTTGCCGACATCGAGAAGGCCTGGGGCGCCGCCCCCGGCCGCATCCAGTCGGACGGCCGCGGCGTCTACATCCTCGGCCAGAACTTCGGCAATGTCTTCGTCGGCATCCAGCCGGTCTTCGGCTACGAGGGCGACCCGATGCGGTTGCTCTTCGAGAAGGGCTTCGCGCCCACCCACGCCTTCAGCGTCTTCTACCGCTGGCTGCGCGAGGATTTCCACGCCGACGTTCTGCTGCATTTCGGGATGCACGGCGCGCTGGAATTCATGCCCGGCAAGCAGGCCGGCATGTCGGGCGCCTGCTGGCCGGACCGGCTGATCGGCGCGCTGCCGAACGTCTATCTCTACGCCGCGAACAACCCGTCCGAGGCCTCGCTCGCCAAGCGCCGGACCAACGCGATCACCGTCTCGCACCTGACGCCGCCGCTGACCCAGGCGGGCCTTTATCGCGGGTTGCAGGATCTGAAGGACAGCCTGACGCGCTATCGTCAGCTTGCCCCGGAAGCCCCTGAACGTGAAGAGCTTTCTCTGCTGATCCAGGAGCAGGCCAAGGCCGTCAACCTCGACATGCACCCGGTCGAGACGATGTGGCTGAAGCTTCTGGAAACCGAGGGCTCGCTGATCACCGACGGCCTGCATGTCGTGGGCACGCCCATGACCGAGGAGCAGATCGCGGCCAACATCGCGCTGATGCCCGAGATGGACGCCGAACGCCGTGCCGAGATCGAGACCCTGCTGCGGCAGGAAACCGAGATCCCCGGCGTGCTGCGTGCGCTCGGCGGTCACTTCATGGAGCCGGTGCCGGGCGGCGACCTGATCCGCGCGCCCGAGATCCTGCCCACGGGCCGCAACATCCATGCCTTCGACCCGTTCCGCATGCCCACCGCCTATGCGCTGCAGGACGGCGCGGCGCAGGCGCAGCGGCTGCTCGACGCCCATCCGAAGCTGCCCGAGACGGTGGCGCTGGTGCTCTGGGGCTCGGACAACATCAAGTCGGACGGCGGGCCGATTGCGCAGGCGCTGGCGCTGATGGGTGCGCGGCCGCGCTTCGACCATTACGGCCGCCTTGCGGGCGCCGATCTCATCCCGCTGTCGGAGCTGGGCCGTCCGCGGATCGACGTGATCATGACCCTCTCGGGCATCTTCCGCGACCTGCTGCCACTTCAGACCCGGATGCTGGCCGAGGCCGCGTGGAAATGCGCCAATGCGGAAGGTGAGCCGCTGGCGCAGAACTTCATCCGTGCCCATGCGCTGGCCTATGCGCAGGAGATGGGCGTGGACATGGAGACCGCCTCGCTCCGCGTCTTCTCGAACGCGGAAGGCGCCTATGGCTCGAACGTGAACGTGCTGGTGGGGTCGTCGGCCTTCGGGGAAGAGGACGAACTGGCCGACGCCTATGAGGCGCGCAAGTCCTTTGCCTATGGCCGTTCGGGCAAGCCGGTGCAGAACGCGGCGTTGCTGCAGAAGTCGCTGAAAACCGTGGATGTCGCCTACCAGAACCTCGAATCCGTGGAACTGGGCGTCACCACCGTTGACCACTACTTCGACACGCTGGGCGGCATCGCCCGCGCGGTGAAGCGCGCCAAGGGCGAGGAGGCGGCGGTCTATATCGGCGACCAGACCCGCGGCGGCGGCACCGTCCGCACGCTGAAGGACCAGATCGCGCTGGAAACCCGCGCCCGCAGCCTGAACCCGAAGTACTACGAGGGTCTGCTGCGCCACGGCGCGGAAGGCGTCCGGCAGATCGAGGCGCAGGTGACCAACACGCTCGGCTGGTCGGCCACGACCCAGCAGGTGGAGCCCTGGGTCTACCAGCGCCTGTCCGAGACCTTCGTTCTGGACGAGGCGATGCGCCGCCGTCTGGCCGAACTGAACCCCGAGGCGAGCGTCCGCATGGCCGAGCGTCTTCTGGAAGCGAGTGCCCGTAACTATTGGCAGCCCGACGCGGAAACGCTTGCCGCGCTTCAGGGGGCTGCGGATGAGTTGGAAGACCGGCTCGAGGGGATCGCCGCCGAGTAAGGCGGTCCCGGGACGGCGAGCCCCGCAGGCTGCGGGGATGGCTTTAACAAATGGGGGGCCTCCGATGAGCCCGAAAGACTTGACGATCCCGAACGGAGAGGATGGAGAAGGCTCCGTTCAGGTCCATCTCGACGAGAGCGACAAGATCACCGGCGCCAAGGTCTTTGCCGTCTACGGCAAGGGCGGGATCGGCAAGTCGACGACCTCGTCGAACCTGTCGGCCGCCTTCTCGATCCTTGGCAAGCGCGTGCTGCAGATCGGCTGCGATCCGAAGCATGACTCGACCTTCACGCTCACGGGTAGCCTCGTGCCCACCGTGATCGACGTGCTGAAGGACGTGGACTTCCACCCCGAGGAGCTGCGCCCCGAGGATTTCGTCTTCGAGGGCTTCAACGGCGTGATGTGCGTCGAGGCGGGCGGTCCGCCGGCCGGGACCGGCTGCGGCGGCTATGTCGTGGGCCAGACGGTGAAACTGCTGAAGCAGCACCACCTGCTCGATGACACCGACGTGGTGATCTTCGACGTGCTGGGCGACGTGGTCTGCGGCGGCTTTGCGGCGCCGCTGCAACATGCCGACCAGGCGGTGGTGGTGACGGCGAACGACTTCGACTCGATCTACGCCATGAACCGCATCATTGCCGCGGTGCAGGCCAAGTCGAAGAACTACAAGGTCCGGCTTGCCGGCTGCGTGGCCAACCGCTCGCGCGCGACGGACGAGGTGGACCGCTTCTGCGAGGCCTCGGACTTCCGCCGCCTCGCCCACATGCCGGATCTCGATGCGATCCGCCGCTCGCGCCTGAAGAAGAAGACCCTCTTCGCGATGGACGAGGACCCGGATGTGATGGTCGCGCGGGCCGAATACCTGCGGCTGGCCCAGAGCCTCTGGGACGGGCTGCCGCCGCTCGATCCGCATTCGCTGCCGGACCGCGAGATTTTCGAGTTGCTGGGTTTCGATTGAGCCGCCCCCTGCCGGAGTCGATCCGGCGTTCAAGGAAGACCCCATGACCGACTATTCGACCACCCGCGACCGTGTCGAACATTACTTCGACCGCACCGCCACCCATACCTGGGAGCGGCTGACCTCGTCCGCGCCGGTGAGCCGGGTCCGCCAGACGGTCCGCGAGGGCCGCGACACGATGCGGGCGAAGATGCTCTGGCGGCTGCCGAAGGATCTGACCGGCCTGCGCGTGCTGGATGCCGGCTGCGGCGCGGGCCAGATGACGGCCGAGCTTGCGGCCCGCGGGGCGCAGGTGACGGCGGTGGACATCTCGCCGCAGCTGGTCGAGATCGCGAGGAAGCGCCTGCCGCCCGAGCATCTCGACCGCGTGACCTTCGCCAGCGGCGACATGCTGTCCGATGATCTGGGTCCGTTCGACTATGTCGTCGCGATGGACAGCCTGATCTACTACACCGACGAGGACATCGCGAAGGCGCTGGACAAGCTGGGGGCGAGAACGCGGCATTCGGTCGTCTTTACCGTGGCGCCGCGAACGCCTTTCCTGATGGCGTTCTGGTGGATGGGAAAGCTGTTCCCGCGTTCCGACCGCTCACCTGTGATGATCCCGCATCCGTTCAAGCCTCTGAACGAGGCCACGGGGGGTCGGCTGGTGAAGATCGGGCGCGTATCGCGCGGCTTCTACATCTCCGAGTGTCTGGAGTTCCGGCCGTGATCCTGGGGCGGAAACAGCTGAAGAGACTGACGATCGGCGCGCTTCCCTTCGCGGATGCGGCCTCTGAAGGGCTGCCGCTGGGGCAATTGCTGAGGCTGTCGCTGTTCCAGGTCTCGGTCGGCATGTGTTCGGTGCTGCTGCTGGGCACGCTGAACCGGGTGATGATCGTCGAACTGGCGGTGCCGGCGACGGTTGTCGCGCTGATGATCGCGCTGCCGGTCCTGTCGGCGCCGTTCCGGGCGCTGCTCGGCCACCGGAGCGACAATTACCGCTCGTCGCTCGGCTGGAAGCGGATCCCCTATCTCTGGTTCGGCTCGCTCTGGCAGATGGGCGGGCTTGCGATCATGCCGTTTGCGCTGATCGTTCTGTCGGGCGACCAGATCCACGGGCCCACCTGGGCGGGCGAGGCGCTGGCGGCGCTGGCCTTCCTGATGGCGGGGCTGGGCATGCACATGACCCAGACCGCGGGCCTCGCCCTCGCGTCGGACCGGGCGAGCGACGAAACCCGGCCGCGTGTGGTGGCGCTGCTCTATGTGATGTTCCTCGTGGGCATGGGCATCTCGTCGCTGATCGTGGGCTGGCTTCTGGCCGATTTCTCCGAGATCCGGCTGATCCGCGTGGTGCAGGGCTGCGCCTTCCTGACGATGGTGCTGAACCTGATCGCGCTGTGGAAGCAGGAGCATGTCCGCCCGATGTCGAAGGAAGAGCGCGCCGCCCCGCGGCCGCGCCTGCGCGACGCCTGGGCCGAACTGAACGTGGACGGCACCGCCTTCCGCCTGCTGGCGGCGGTGGCCTGCGGCACGCTCGCCTTCAACATGCAGGACGTGCTGCTCGAGCCCTATGGCGGCGAGATCCTCAATCTGCCGGTGGCGGCGACCACCCTTCTGACCGCCATGTGGTCGCTGGGCGCGCTCATCGGCTTCGGACTGGCTGCGCGCTGGCTTGCGCGCGGTCTCGACCCGGCCCGCATGGCGGGGCGCGGTATCCTGATCGGGCTGGCGGCCTTCCTGCTCGTGCTCTTCGCCTGGCCGGCGGAGTCGCGGGCGATGTTCTTCGCCGGCGCGGCATTGATCGGGATGGGCGGCGGGCTGTTCTCCGTCGCCACCCTCACGATGGCCATGGCGATGCCCGTCTCTGGCCTGGCCGGCCGCGGGCTCGCGCTCGGCGCGTGGGGGGCTGCGCAGGCCACGGCGGCGGGCACCGCCATCTTCATGGGTGGCGCCCTGCGCGACCTGATCGGCCACTGGGCCGAGGCGGGGCATCTCGGTGCCGCGCTGCAGGACGCGGCCATCGGCTACAGCTCCGTGTATCTCCTCGAGATCGGGCTGCTGTTCGCCACACTGATCGTGCTGGGGCCTCTGGTCCGGACCACGATCCTCTCATCCGAACGACCGGCCGGCGGGACCCGCGTGGGACTCGCCGACTTCCCCACCTGACACCGGAGGACCCCTTAAATGGTTGGTGTGACTGCTTTTGGAAACTTCGATCTGGCGTCGCTGGCGATCTATAGCTTCTGGATCTTCCTCGCGGGCCTGATCTACTACCTCCAGACCGAGAACATGCGCGAGGGCTATCCGCTGGAGAACGAGGACGGCACCCCGGCCGCGAACCAGGGCCCGTTCCCGCTGCCGAAGCCGAAGACCTTCATCCTGCCCCACGGCCGCGGCACCCTGACCGTTCCCGGCCCGGAAAGCGAAGACCGTCCGATCCCGCTGGCCCGTACGGCCGTGTCGGAAGGCTTCCCGCATGCGCCCACGGGCGATCCGATGAAGGACGGCGTTGGCCCGGCCTCGTGGGTTGCCCGCCGTGACCTGCCCGAACTCGACGGCCACGGCCACAACAAGATCAAGCCGATGAAGGCCGCTGCCGGCTTCTACGTCTCGGCCGGCAAGAACCCGATCGGCCTGCCCGTCCGCGGCTGCGATCTCGAGATCGCGGGCAAGGTCGTGGACATCTGGGTGGACATCCCCGAGCAGATGGCCCGCTTCCTCGAGGTCGAGCTCAAGGACGGCTCCACCCGCCTCGTGCCGATGCAGATGGTGAAGGTGCAGGCGAACCGCGTCCATGTGAACGCGCTCTCGTCGGACCTCTTCGCCGGCATCCCGACGATCAAGAACCCCTCCGAGGTCACGCTCCTCGAAGAGGACAAGATCTGCGCCTATGTCGCGGGCGGCCTGATGTACGCCGCGCCGAAGCGCAAGTCGGTCATCAGCGCGATGCTGGCCGAATACGCCTGATCCGACCACGGCGCGGCCCTCTCCGGGGCCGCGCCGCACCTGCCGGACCCGATCCGAATGGGGCCCCCGAGGCCCGATCCGCATCCGATCCGCCGCCGACGAACCCGAGGAGACGACCATGGACCATGACGATTTCAAGTTCGAACCGATCCCTGGCCTCCCCGAGCGTCCGCCGCAGGGCGAGACGCTGCTGTGGCAGGGCCGCCCCGCGGCCTTCGCGCTGGCGCGCGAGGCCTACAAGGTCAACTGGATTGCCGGCTACTTTGCGCTGATCGTGCTCTGGCGCGGCTCGATGGGCTGGGCCGATGGCGGCCTGCCGATGGCCCTCGCCTACGGCCTGCCCTATGTGGGGATGGGCGTGCTGACCTATCTGCTGCTGCTGCTCGGGGCCTTCTGGCAGGCGCGCGCCACGATCTATACGATCACCACCGCCCGCGTGATCCTGCGGATCGGCGCGGCCCTGTCGGTCACGCTCAACCTGCCCTTCAAGCAGCTGGAAAGCGCGGCGCTTGACCTGCGCAAGTCCGGCTCGGGCACCATCGCGCTGAAGATGAAGCAGCCCAACCGGATTTCGAAGCTGGTCTGCTGGCCGCACATCCGCCCGTGGAAGTGGCGGGGCGAGCCGGCCATGCGCTGCATCCCCGAGGCCGAGCGGGTGGCGCGCCTCCTGACCGAGGCGGCCGAGGCGCGGCTGTCGGTTCCCTCCATCGCCCGGGCCGACGCGGCCATGCCGGCGCAGGCCGTGCCCGCCGCCTGAGACCGCCCCGAACGGCAAGATCCACGGCCGGAGGATGCCTCCGGCAACAGCCCGCAGGAAGACCATGATGACCGCACCGAACTCCCGCCGTCCCCAGAGCGACAAGGAGAAGGAGCTGATCCCGCCCTTCCTGCTCAAGGCGATGTTCGCGCTCGCCCTCGGCTCGGTCCTGATGGTGGCCTGGGCCGTCTGGACCGGCCGCGAGCCGACCGGCCAGCCGCCCGCCGCCCCCGTAGTGGCCGAGCGGCAGCTCGTGCTGGTGGGGCTGGGCGAACAGGCCGTCGCGGTCCGCACCCCCGAGGGCGAGACCCTGTTCGAAGCCGACAACGGCGGCTTCGTCACCGTGATCCAGATCGGCCTGAGGCGCGCCCGCACCGTGCATCGGGTTGAGGACAATCCCCCCGTGCGGTTGGTGAAGTACGAGAACGGCAGACTTTCCCTGCAGGATGACGCAACCGGCTGGAGCGCCGAGCTCCAGGCCTTCGGACCCGACAACCAAGCGGTCTTCGCGCGGATGCTGTCCGAATGACGCCAAGAGAAGGGAACCCCCATGGGTCTGTTCACGAAACAAGCGGAAGAGGTGCCCTGCACCGTTGAAGTGAGTCACAGGTTCGAGTCTCTCCACGCGCATGTGCGCTTTGACAATGGTGCCATCGTCCATCCGGGCGATGAGGTTCTGGTTCACGGCGGGCCGGTCACGGCCGCCTTCGGCGAGGTGGTGGTCGAGGAACGCACCGCCACGATCACCCGCGCCTCGGCGCTCGAGCGGCTGTGGACGCGGCTGACGGGCGACCTCGGCGCGATGGAACTGTGCGAGTTCTCCTTCTCCGAGCAGGTGACGCTGTGAACGCGTCGCCCGGAGACCTGTCCCCCGCCCTCGATCCCGAAGCCGTCGCCGACACGACCGCCATGGCGACGGAGACCCACATCCTCAATCCGCGCTTCTACACGACCGATTTCGACGAACTTGACCGCGTGGACGTGACCCCCGTCCGCGCCCAGTGGGACGAGCTGATCGCCGAGATGAAGGCGGACCCGAACAAGGGCCACTTCAAGAAGACCGACGCGTGGGACCGGATCGACTGGGAGGCGATGGACCCGGCCCTGCGGGTCGAGTTCATCGACTTCCTCGTGTCCTCCTGCACGGCCGAGTTTTCGGGCTGCGTGCTCTACAAGGAGATGAAGCGCCGGGGCTCGAACCCAGACATCTGCGAGCTGTTCAGCTACATGGCGCGCGACGAGGCGCGGCACGCGGGCTTCATCAACGACGCGCTGCGCGAGGCGGGCGTGGCGGTCAACCTCGGCTTCCTGACCAAGGCCAAGAAATACACCTACTTCCGGCCCAAGTTCATCTACTACGCCACCTACCTGTCGGAAAAGATCGGCTACGCACGCTACATCACGATCTACCGCCACCTCGAGGCCAACCCCGAGCATCGGTTCCACCCGATCTTCAAATGGTTCAAGGAGTGGTGCAACGACGAGTTCCGCCACGGCGAGGCCTTCGCGCTCTTGATGAAGACCGATCCGAAGCTGACCGACTCGACGGTCAACCGGCTCTGGATCCGCTTCTTCCTGACGGCGGTCTATTCGACCATGTGGGTGCGCGACCATGCCCGGCCCGAGTTCCACAAGGCGCTGGGGGTGGACATCGACTGGTATGACCAGGAGGTGTTCCGCAAGACATCCGAGATCGCGCGGCAAATCTTCCCGGTCGAGCTGGACATCGACCATCCGCGCTGGAAGCCGGCGCTGAACCGCATGAACGCCGCCTTCCTTCGGATGGACCGCGGCACCCGCAGGGGCGGCCTTGCGGGGCGGATCGACAAGGTGCTGGGCGGCGCGCAGGCGCTGGCCGCCTTCACCGCCCTCTACACGATTCCGGTCAGGACCAACGCCCTGCCCGAGAATGTGCGACTGGAGCCGAGCTATTGACTGTTGACGATCTCCGGGAGCGGGCCCTGCCCGCTTCCTCCTGCCGGCTGGGTGGCCGCTGATGCTTACGAGTCCCTGGGTCGTTGCCCTGTCGGCCATCTTCGTCTGGTGGTTCTCCACCGGCATCCTGCTCTGGCGGGTGCGTCATGCCGACAACCGCGGACCCGAGTCGCACCTGACTTCGGTCATCATCGGCCTGCCGATGCTGTTCGCGGGCGCCTGGGGGTATGTTCATACGTTGCAGGATGCGACGGTGCAGGGGGTCTATGTGGCCTTCCTGTCCTCACTGGCCGTCTGGGGCTGGATCGAGCTTGCCTTCCTGTCAGGCGTGATCACCGGGCCGAACACCGACCCCTGCCCGACCCATGCCGGGCCGCTCGAGCGATTCCTGCGCGCGGTCGGCACGGTCCTGTGGCACGAGATCGTACTGGTGACGGTTCTGGTGGCGATGGCCATGCATGCCGGCGACGCGCCGAACCGCTTCGGCCTCTGGACCTTCCTGATCCTGTTCGTGGCGCGGGTCTCAGCCAAGCTGAACCTCTACCTGGGGGTGCCCTACATCAACGTCGAGTTCCTGCCCTCGACCCTTTCGCATCTGTCGAGCTACTTCCGCCGGACGCGGATGAACCATTTCTTTCCGCTGTCGGTGACGCTGCTGACCTTCGCCACCGGCTGCTGGGTCGAGCGCGCGATCTCGTCCGGCGGCTCGAGCCATCGGGAGGTGGGCTTCTGGCTGCTGGCCGCCCTGACGGCGCTCGCCGTCCTTGAACATTGGTTCATGGTGGTGAACCTGCAGGACCGCAAGCTCTGGAAATGGATGATGCCCGAGCGGCGGCCGCCCGGCGCGCGCGCCTTCCGGCCCGTGTCCGCCCCCCTGCCCGAGCCGGTGCGCCGGGCCGAGACGAAACTGCTCAAGGAAGAGGCGAAGGGGGCTCTGGTCAAATCGAGGTGAGGCGCGCCCCACCGCACATTCTGCGGCAATCCGTCATATAATTCCGGACGTGGGCGGGCGGCATAGTCCCCTGCGTCCGATCAGCCCGGCAGGAAGTTCATGTCAGCCGCCCCGCAACCTCAAGCGCCTTTCGGGTCCGCAGGTCCGGCTCTTCCCCGAAGCTACCGGGCGCTCTGCCCGCTCCCCGTTCCTGCCGCCTCCCGCGGCCGTTGCGCAACCATTTTCCAGATGCCATGGATGATCCGGGGCGCGCGTTCCGCAGTATCGATTGTGTGCCGGCGGCACCCGACATTACCATCACCATCTACCCATACAGGGAGGATACCCATGAAGTTCGAAATCAAGGCTCTCGCGGCCATCGCCGCATTCGCCGCCGCCCCGGCGCTCGCTCAGGAAGGCGATGCCGCGGCCGGTGAGAAGGCCTTCAACCAGTGCCAGACCTGCCACGTCATCGTGGACGATGCCGGCACCACCATCGCCGGGCGCAACGCCAAGACCGGCCCGAACCTCTTTGGCGTGCCGGGCCGTCAGGCCGGCACCCGTGAGGATTTCAATGGCTACGGCAAGGACCTCATCGCGGCGGGTGAAAGCGGGCTGGTCTGGAACGAAGCGCAGTTCACCGCCTACACCAAGGACCCGACCGCCTTCCTGAAAGAGTACACCGACAACTCGAAGGCCCGGGGGAAGATGACCTACAAGGTCCGCAAGGAAGAAGACGCCCACAACATCTGGGCCTATCTCGTGTCCGTCTCGCCGGCCGCCGAAGAGGCTGCGGAAGAAGCCGCGACCAACTGATCGCGTTCCCGACGCGAAGAGGGGCCGGCAATCCTGCCGGCCCCTTTGTCATGTCGGCCACGGACGACCGGCCGTCAGACCGAAACGGCCTGCCGCACCCGGTCGCGCCCAAGCTCCGCCTTGCTGCCCGCCACATCGACCGATCCGCGCTTGAGCACATAGAAGCGGTCGGCGAGCCCGTAGGCGAACTCGAAATACTGCTCGACCAGGATGATCGCCATGTCGCCCTTCTCGCGCAGATACGAGATCACGCGGCCGATCTGCTGGATGATGTTGGGCTGGATGCCCTCGGTCGGCTCGTCGAGGAGCAGAAGCCTCGGCTTCATGATCAGGGCGCGGGCAATGGCCAGCTGCTGCTGCTGCCCGCCCGAGAGGTCCCCGCCCCGCCGGTGCGCCATGTCCTTCAGCACCGGGAAAAGCTCGTAGATCTCGTCCGGGATGCGATGTTCGGAGCGCGGCAGGACGGCAAAGCCGGTCTCGAGATTCTCCGTCACCGTCAGCAGCGGGAAGATCATCCGCCCCTGCGGCACGAACCCCAGCCCGCGGCGCGCCATGGCCTGCGGCGGCAGCCGTGGCAGCTCTTCGCCATCGAGGATCACGCGCCCGCCCGATCGCGGATGCGCCCCCGCGATGGCCTTGAGCAGCGAGGTCTTCCCCACGCCGTTGGTGCCCATGATGCAGGTCACCTCGCCCGTGCGGGCCTCCATGTCGATCCCGTAAAGGATCTGGCTGCCGCCGTAATGCAGGGTCAGCCCTTCGGTCTTCAGCATTTCATCCGCGCCCCAGATAGACTTCGATCACGGCCGGGTTCTTCGTGACGTGGTCGAGGCTGCCCTCGGCCAGTACCGAGCCCTCGTGCAGCACCGTCACCTTGCAGTTCAGCCGGCGCACGAACTCCATGTCATGCTCCACCACCACCACGGCGCGGGTCCTGGCCATCTCGACCAGAAGCGCCGTGGTATGTTCGCGCTCGGCCAGCGTCATGCCGGCGGCGGGCTCGTCCACCAGCAGAAGCCGCGGCTCCTGCGCGAGAAGCATCCCGATCTCGAGCCATTGTTTCTGCCCGTGGCTCAGCTCGCCCGACTTGCGCGCGAGATGATCGCCAAGCCCCACCTCGGCCGCCAGTTCCTCGACGCGGGCGGCGTCGCGGCCCGAGGGGCGGAAGAAGAGCACCGAAAAGGGCGAGCGCGGCTTCTTCAGCGCCATCATCAGGTTGTCGAAGACCGTCTGATCCTCGAAGACGGTGGGGCGCTGGAACTTGCGGCCGATCCCCTCCTGCGCGATCCGCGACTCGGACAGCGCGAGCAGCGAGACCGAGCGTTCGCCGAAGGTCACCGAGCCTTCGTCGGGCCGGGTCTTGCCGGTCACGATGTCCATGAAGGTGGTCTTGCCGGCGCCGTTCGGCCCGATGATGGCGCGCAACTCCTGCGCGCCGATGTTGAAGGAGAGGTTGTTGATGGCCCGGAAGCCGTCGAAGGTGACCGAGACGCCCGAAACCTCGAGAAGCGCGCTCATTCCGTGGCCTCCCTCTCCTGCAGCGAGCCTTCGGCGGGCCCGAGCGGTGCCCCGCGCCGCGCCGGATGGCGCAGGCCCGCGGCCCAGTCGAAGAGCCCGCCGATCCCCTGCGGGGCCAGCAGCGTGACCAGCACGAAGGCGAGCCCCAGCAGGATCTGCCACCAGTCCACCCATTGGATCGTGGCGAAGCCGAGGTTCACGTCCGGCGCGCGCCCCCCGGTGAACCAGGTGGAGAGCAGCGACACGAAGGCCGCGCCGATCACGGCCCCGTAGAGCCTCCCCCGCCCGCCGATCGCCACCCAGACCGCCAGATAGATCGAGGCGATGGGCGCCAGCTCGGCCGGGTTGATGATCCCGGCCTGCGGATAATAGAGCGCGCCCGCAATGGCCGCGACCACGGCGGTGAAGGTGAAGATGAAGAGCTTGTAGCCCTCGACCGAATAGCCGAGGAAGCGCACGCGCTGCTCGTCATCCCGGATCGCGCGCAGGACCGAGCCGAACTTGCCCGAGACGAGCCAAGCCGCAAGCAGATAGCCCAGTGCCAACGCCGCGGCCGAAGCCCAGAAGAACCAGACCGACAGCCGGTCCTGCGACAGGCCACCGAGGCCGGGGATGTTCTGAAGCCCCGAGAGCCCGTTGTTGCCGCGCAGGCCCGAGTCGTTCTGGAAGAGATGCAGCGCAAGGGCGAGCGTCATGGCCTGCGTGAGGATCGAGAGATAGACGCCCGTCACCCGGCTGCGGAAGGCCAGCCATCCGAAGGCGAGCGCCAGAAGACCCGGCACGAGCACCACGAGCGCCAGTTGCAGGGGGAGGCTGTGGGCGAAGGTCCAGACCGCGGGCAGCTCGGCCCCGCCCACCACGCCGAAGATCTGGCTGGCCACCCCGTCCGAGATCTCTTGCGGCGTGGCCGGCAGCGGCGCGTTGGCCAGCGCCTGCAACACGATCTCCTCGGTGCGGGCATACATCAGCCACATGCCGATCATGTAGCCGCCAAGGGCAAAGAAGGCCATGTGGCCAAGGCTGAGGATGCCGGCGTAACCCCAGACCAGATCCATCGCGAGGGCCACGAGGCACAGGCAGAGCGTCTTGCCCAGCGTCTTGATGAAGGAGGTCGAGAGGAAGGCGCTGCCATAGGCGTGCGACAAAAGCGTCACCCCCAGCGTGAAGAGCGCGAGGATCAGCAGGAACACCAGCACCGAGGGGTTGCGGGAAAGGAAGCCCTGTCTCATGGCAGGCGGCCCCAGAGGTTCGTCGGGTGCATGTCAGTCTCCTGCGGCGCGGCCCTTGAGGGCGATGATCCCCCGCGGCCGGAACTGGATGAAGATGATGATGAGAAGGATCATGTAGGTCTGGGCCGCGAGCGTGTTCGAGGGGTTCAGCCACTCGATCCCCTTCTGCGCGCCGCCGATCATCGCGGCCCCCGCAAGCGTGCCCCAGATGTTGCCGACGCCGCCCACGACCACAGTCATGAAGCTCTGCACGATATAGTCCTGACCAAGCTCCGATGTGACCTTGGCGAAGAGCCCGATGGCCACGCCCGCGATGCCCGCGATGCCCGAACCGAGCCCGAAGGTCAGCATGTTGATCCGGTCGGGGTTGATCCCCATCGAGGCCGCCATCGACGGGTTCTGCGTCACCGCCCGCACCTCGAGCCCGAGGCGTGTCCGCTTCATGATGATGAGGAAGACGCCAAGGAAGATCAGGGCCAGGACGAAGATCGCGATGCGGATGTAGCTGATCGACACCACGTCGTTGAAGCTCAGCGCCCCGTCGAGCCAGGCGGGCGCGGTCAGCGGCCGGGCCTGGGTGCCGAAGATGTTCTTGGCCAGCTGCTGGAGCGCGATCGAGATCCCGAAGGTAGCAAGCAACGTCTCCAGCGGGCGCTTGTAGAGGTGGCGGATCACCAGCCGCTCCATCGCGACGCCTGCGGCGAAAGTGACGGCGAAGGCGAGCGGCAGCGCGACCAGAATGGAGATCGTGTAGTCGGCGATCCATTGCTGCACGACATAGCCGGTATAGGCGCCCATCATGATGAACTCGCCATGGGCCATGTTGATGACCCGCATGACGCCGAAGGTGATGGCGAGGCCGATGGCGGCAAGGAAGTAGATCGAGGCGAGCGACACCGCATCGAGCGCGAGGTCCGCCGCCTGCATGAGACCGACGGTCCGGCCGATCCGGGCGAGCGCGGCCTGGGCGGCCTCGGTCACCGCCGGGTCGGGCTCGGCATGGACCTCGAGGAAGCGGAAGCGGTCGAGCGTGGCGTCGACCTCGTCCTCGGTGGCGCCGGGCGGCACGATGCCCTGCGCCTCGAGTGCGGTGTAGGCACGGTCGCGGGCCTCCTGGCTCTTCAGGTCAGAGACCGGGATGCCGGCCACCTGACCGTCGCGGATCTGCGCAACCAGCGTCTCGCGCACGGCGGCACGGGTGAGCCGGGCGGGGGCCAAACCTTCGGCCACCAGCAGGTCGTAGGCCTCCTCGCGCGCGATCTCGCGCCCGGGCGTCAGTTCACGGGCGATGTTGAGCCCCTGCGGCTCACCCTCCACCGCCATGCGGCGCGTGGCGACGAGGGGGTTCAGCGCGCCCCGGAGGTCAAGGCCCAGATCGGCGCCGAAGCTTTCGATGGCGGCGACCCGCTCTTCGGCGGTCGCACCGAAGCGCAGGGTCAGCAGACGCTCGAGCCGGGCCATGGCGGGATCGTGCGCCTGCGCCAGCGCGGCGCGCAGCGGCTCGAGATGCTCCGGCGCGGGATCGCGGGCCATGGAGGCCAACGCCGCCGACCGGCGCGCCGGATCGGGATCGGCCAGCTGGAACTGCACGAGGGCCGTGGCGATCAGGCCGCGGACACCGCTGTTCGGTCGAAGCTGCTGGATCTCGCGCCGGCCGGCGGTTCCGGCGGGCGCGCCGTCGAGGTCGCGCAGCTCCCAGCCCTCATTGGCGGGCTCGATCAGGAAGAAGGTGCCGTCGCTCTCGCGCAGGCCGAGGCCGCGGTTGGCCCAGGCGTCCAGCAGGGTGGCGGCGGCCGGGTCGCCCGAGGCGGCCAGCGCCCCGATCACCGGGCCGATGGTCTGGCGCGAGGCCTTCTCGACCAGCGCGCGGTTTTCGGAGAGGATCTGCGCGGCCGGTGTGCCTTGCGCAAGGACGGGCAGCGCGGAGACCAGCGCCGCGAGGAAAATCAGGACAAACCGCATTCGGACCTCGTCGGAGGGGACGGGAGCGGCGCGGACCGCTCCCGGTTCGGCGATCGGAGGGCGGCGGAGGCCGCCCCCGTCACGTCAGTAGTTCGACTTGATCTGCACGCAGCTCTTGGTCTCGGTGTTGTACATGCCGCAGTCGAGTTCGGCCCAATCCGACTCGAGCACCGCCGATTCCGGCAGGTAATCCGTCCAGGCGTCGCCCGGCACCGGGTCGGTCTGCGAGATGATGTCGAACTGGCCATCGTCGCGGATCTCGCCGATCAGCACGGGCTTGGTCAGGTGGTGGTTCGGCAGCATCTCGGCCTCGGAACCGGTGAGGTTCGGGAACTTCTGCCCGATCATGGCTTCGGCCACGGGATCGACATCGGTCGTGCCAGCCTCGGTCACGGCATTCACCCACATGTTGAAGCCGATGTAGGTGGCTTCCATCGGGTCGTTCGTGACGCGGTTCTCGCCCATGCGGGCCTTCCAGTCGGTGATGAAGGTCTCGTTCTCGGGGCTTTCGGCGGACTGGAAGTAGTTCCAGGCCGCGAGGTGACCCACGAGGTTCGAGGTGTCGAGGCCCGAAAGCTCTTCCTCGCCGACCGAGAAGGCCACGACGGGGATGTCGTCGGCCGAGATGCCGGCCGCGGCCAGCTCCTTGTAGAAGCCGATGTTGGCGTCGCCGTTGATGGTCGAGATCACGCCCACCTTCTTGCCGTCAGCACCCAGCGCCTTCACGTCGGCCACGATCTTCGACCAGTCGGAATGGCCGAAGGGCGTGTAGTTCACGAAGATGTCGCCCTTGGCGATGCCCTTCTGCTGCAGGTAGCTTTCGAGGATGTTGTTCGTGGTGCGCGGATAGACATAGTCGGTGCCAAGGAGCGCGAATTTCTCGACGCCCAGTTCCTCGAGGAAGTAATCCACCGCCGGGATCGCCTGCTGGTTCGGCGCGGCGCCGGTGTAGAAGACGTTCTTCGAACTCTCCTCGCCCTCATACTGGACGGGATAGAACAGAAGGCCGTTCAGTTCCTCGATCACTGGCAGCACCGACTTGCGGCTGACGGAGGTCCAGCAGCCGAAGATCACGTCCACGTCGTTCACGGTCAGCAGCTCGCGCGCCTTCTCGGCAAAGAGCGGCCAGTCCGAGGCAGGGTCCACCACCACCGCCTCGAGCTTCTTGCCCAGCAGGCCACCCTTGGCGTTCTGCTGGTCGACGAGCATCAGGACCGTGTCCTTCAGCGTCGTCTCGGAAATCGCCATCGTGCCCGAAAGCGAATGGAGCACGCCGATCTTGATCGTGTCCTCCTGAGCGAGAGCCGCGCCCGCCAGCGACAGGCCGAGCGCCGTGCCGATCAGATATCCCCTGAACATCTTCATGTTCCTGTTCCCTTTCGCAGCAAGGCTCCGCCCGTCCGGTCCCGGTGGGCCGGTCGCGATTCTCGAGCCTTGGCAGTCCCCTGTTGATCCGCCGCGGGGCTGTCGGCCCGCGGGCGCCGGATCGCCCCGCGGACGATCCTCGCGGGATCAGATGACATTGGGGCGCCGGAGCGGGCAAGACAGCGGACGGTGGGGCATCAGGCGTTGGGTGAAAATGCCCTTTATCTCATCAGATCAGGACCGAACGTCCAAGGATTGGGCAGCCACCGCGCCGGTGTGGCGCGGAATCGGCCAGCTGCTCATTCCTGAGGCAGGAGTTGCAGCCCGCCCTCCCGCTTGAGGAAGGCCACGATCTCGGCCACGCCCGCGCCCCGGCGAAGCTGCGCCATGACATAGGGCCGGCGACCCCGCGCCGTCCTCGTGTCCTCTTCCAGCAAGCGAAGATCGACGCCCACATGGGGCGCAAGATCGGTCTTGTTGACAACCAGCAGGTCCGAGCGCGCGAGGCCCGGACCCCGTTTGCGGGGGATGTCCTGCCCGGCGGCCGTGTCGATGACATAAAGCGTAAGGTCGGCCAGTTCCGGGCTGAAGGTCGCGGCGAGATTGTCACCCCCCGACTCGATCAGGATCAGGTCAAGGTCGGGAAAGCTGCGCCGCAGATCGGCCACGGCGGCGAGGTTGATCGAGGCGTCCTCGCGGATCGCGGTATGGGGGCAGCCTCCGGTCTCGACGCCACGGATCCGCTCGGCCGGCAGCACCTGCGCCCGCATCAGCGCCTCGGCATCCTCGCGCGTGTAGATGTCGTTGGTGATGACGGCCATCGAGCAGCGATGCGCCAGCGCCGCGCAGAGTTTTTCGGTCAGGGTGGTCTTGCCGGCGCCCACCGGGCCGCCGATTCCAACCCGCAGGGGTCCGTGGCTCATGTCTTGAAGATCCTCACTTGCTGGGTTTCGTGCCGCATCGCCGCAAGGTCGCCGCGGACGGCCGCGCTGCCGATCGCCTCGAGCGGCGCCTCGGCTGCCTCGCGCGCGATCTCCTCGATCAGCGGATGCAGGCGGGACAGGATCGCCTGCCCTTCGGTCTGGCCGAGCGGAACGAATCGCACCGCCGCCGAGACCAGATTGGCGGCGAAGGCATGGAGCGTCAGCGCCAGCACCTCGGCCACCGGCCGGCCGAGCGCGGCCGCCGCCTGACCCATCGCCACCGGCAGGGGCCGCGGGGGCAGCGCGCGCCCGGTCAGGGCCGCCGTGGTGGCCGCAAAGGCCGCCCCCTGCTCCTCGGTCTCGCGCAGCCGTTCGGCCGAAGGCGCCAGAGCGCGCGCCAGATCCGAGAGCGCATCAAGGTCATGGCCCTTCAGCGCATGGGCAAGCAGGATCGCATCCGTCCTCCCGGATCCGAAACGCAGGGTGTCGGCGATCCAGCGTTCCACGCCGGCCGCATCCTGCACCTCGCCCTGCGCAATCGCCCATTCCAGCCCGTGCGAATAGGCGAAGGCCCCGGTCGGGAAGGCCGGCGAGAGCCACTGGACAAGCGTGAGCAGCGCGCGACTCATGCCGGGTCGGCGTCGGGCGTCTCGTCCTCGTCGGCCTTGCGCGAGATGTGAACATGGACATGCGGATGGTGATGATCATGGTCATGCGCGGGGCCGTGATCGTGCCCCATCGTGCGGCCGTGGCCGTAGGCGCCCCCTTCGGGCCGGAAAGGCTCGGTCCGCGGCTCGAGGCTGAGGCCAAGGCCCCGCAGCATCCCCTCGAGCACATGGTCGCGGCGGATCACCAGCCGGTCCGACTCGATCTGGCAAGGCGTGTGGCGGTTGCCGATGTGCCAGGCCGCCCGCAGGATCGGCCCGGTGATCGAGAGCACCTCTTCCTCGGCCGCGCGCACCTCGATCAGACGGCCGTCGGCCAGCTCAAAGGCGTCGCCCTCGTCCAGGCTGGTCGTCTCTGGCAGATCCACGAGGAACCCGTCGCCCGCGTCGGTCTCGAGCCGTTTGCGGCGCAGCAGCCGCTCGTCATAGCCCAGCTGCACGCGGCCTGCGGCCACGCCCGTCCATTCACCCTGTCTCAGCAGCCGGCGCGCCTGGGGAAGCTCGGTCATGGAAGGTCCTTTCTCTGCTCCGGCGTCAGCGATTCGTTAAGGGACAGCCGGCTATGTGTCGTGGAACAGAATGGCAACGGGGGCAGACATGCACAAGTCGGACGCGGCCAGCCCGGCCGACGAACTGGGAGAGGTGCGAGCGGCCATCGCGCGGTTGCGGTTGCGGGAGGCCCGGCTCTGCGCCCGGATCCTTGCGGCCCCGGATGACGGGATGGAAGGCCGGCACTTCCGCGCCGAAGTGGCCGAGCGGCGGTTCCGCCTGTTCGACACGGCACGTTTGCCCGAAGCGGTGCTGGCCGACCCCCGCTACTGGAGCGAGAGCGTCACGCGGGAGGTGCGCTGCCTGCCCGCCGCCGTAGGCCCGGCCCGCCCGCGCGCGCCCGCCCTGCGCGCCGTGCATTAGGCGCGGCGGTCCGCCGCCGCCCACGCCTGCCCCGCCACGGCCGGCCTCAGTAAAGGAAGTAGCGTTGGGCAAGCGGCAACTCGGCCAGCGGCTGGCAGGTCAGGATCTCTCCATCCGCGCGCACCTCGTAGGTTTCGGGATTGACCTCGATGGCCGGGCGGTGGGCGTTGAGCTTCATGTCGGCCTTGCCGATCCCTCGCGTCCCTTCGACGGCCAGGGTCTCCTTCTGCAACCGCAGCCGCTCGCCGACACCATCGGCCTGGGCCGCCTGCGACACGAACGTGACGGCACTGGCATGAAGCGCCCCCCCGAAGGCCCCGAACATGGGCCGCGAATAGAAGGGCTGCGCCGGAATCGACCCGTTGGGATCGCCCATCTGCGCGCAGACGATCATGCCCCCCAGCAGCACCATGTCGGGCTTGGCGCCAAAGAAGGCGGGCGTCCAGAGGACGAGATCAGCGCGCTTGCCCTCTTCCACGCTGCCGATATGGCGCGAGAGGCCATGCGCGATCGCCGGGTTGATCGTATATTTCGCGATGTAGCGGCGCACCCGCATGTTGTCGTTCGCGCCGGTCTCCTCGGCCAGACGCCCGCGCTGCACCTTCATCTTGTGGGCGGTCTGCCAGGTGCGGGTGATGACCTCGCCCACCCGCCCCATCGCCTGGCTGTCCGACGAGATCACCGAGAAGGCGCCCATGTCGTGCAGGATGTCCTCGGCGGCGATCGTCTCCTTGCGGATGCGGCTCTCGGCGAAGGCCACGTCCTCGGGGATCGAGCGGTCGAGGTGGTGGCAGACCATCAGCATGTCCAGATGCTCCTCCACAGTGTTGGCGGTGTAGGGCATCGTCGGATTGGTCGAGGAGGGAATCACGTTCGCCGCCCCCACCACCTTGATGACGTCGGGCGCATGGCCGCCGCCCGCCCCCTCGGTGTGGAAGGCGTGGATCGTGCGCCCGCCGATGGCGGCCAGCGTGTTCTCGACGAAGCCCGATTCGTTCAGCGTGTCGGTGTGGATCATCACCTGCACATCCATTCGGTCGGCGACCGTCAGGCAGCAGTCGATGGCGGCGGGGGTGGTGCCCCAGTCCTCGTGCAGCTTCAGACAGGAGGCGCCGGCGCGGACCTGCTCCTCGAGAGCCGCGGGAAGCGACGCGTTGCCCTTGCCCGCGAAGGCGAGGTTGATCGGAAAGGCATCAGCCGCCTGCAGCATCCGCCCGATGTGCCAGCGCCCCGGCGTGCAGGTGGTGGCGAGCGTGCCATGCGCAGGCCCCGTGCCGCCGCCCAGCATGGTGGTGATGCCGGAATGGAGCGAATCCTCGATCTGCTGCGGGCAGATGAAGTGGATATGCGCGTCCATCCCACCGGCTGTGAGGATCCGCCCTTCGCCCGCGATGATCTCGGTGCCCGGCCCGATCACGATGTCGACGCCCGGCTGGGTATCGGGGTTGCCGGCCTTGCCGATCTTCGCGATCCGCCCGTCGCGCAGGCCGACATCCGCCTTGTAGATCCCGCTCCAGTCCAGGATGAGCGCGTTGGTGATGACCGTATCCATCGCACCGTCCGCCCGGGTGCGCTGGCTCTGACCCATGCCGTCGCGGATCACCTTTCCGCCGCCGAACTTCACCTCTTCGCCATAGGTGGTCAGGTCGCGCTCGACCTCGATGATCAGGTCGGTGTCGCCCAGCCTCAGCCGGTCGCCGGTGGTGGGGCCGAACATGGCGGCGTAGGTCGAACGCGAGATGGAAGCAGGCATGAACCCTCCTTGGCGCTAGCGGAAGTGGGGCGGGTCCGCCCCGTGCGGCGGTTGACACAGGCGGGCGCGCGCGTCGGGTGCGATCACCCAAGGTCGCCCCGCACGGCCCGCGCCAAATTTCAGTGAGGCATCCCGAGATCGATCAGCAGCTTCTTGCGCGCAGGAGCCCTCGGCGGAGCGCGAGCCGGACAGGTGCGCGGCCCGCCCGACACGGGCGCCGTGGGGCCCCTCCTCTGCCCAAGGGGCCTGCCTCCGCCGCCGGACGCCGATCGGACCGCCAGGGCCCGGAGATCCGGCAGGCAGGCGCGTCACATCAGGCCTTCGAGCGCTTCGCCGCACGAGTGAGGCGCGCCGCATTGACGCGCGTCCGGCGGCGGATCGGCTTCAGCGCGGCCGCGGCAACCTCATCGGGCCGCTTGCCCTGCATCGCGGCCGTCGTGGCGGCATGGGCCGCCTGCGCGAAGGCAACGCCCTTCTCGGCCACCATGCGCTGGTTCTCGAGCGGGTGTGGCGTCAGCACGCCCATCATGCCCATGGTTCGGATGGCCACGACGGTCTGCGCTTCGACGACCATCATCCCGGTCTGCCAATAGAGCGCCATGAGGCTGGTGAAGGGCAAGGCGAGCGGCATTCCATACTCCTTATGTCGAGGCCGCTACAACTTGCCCATGATCCGGCCGTTGAAGCCATAGACTTCACGGTCGCCGGCATAGGACACAAGTCGCACTTCCCGGGTCTGCCCAGGCTCGAATCGCACAGCGGTGCCGGCGGGGATGTCCAGACGCATCCCGCGTGCGGCCTCACGGTCGAAGTCGAGCGCGGGGTTCGTCTCCGCGAAGTGGTAGTGCGAGCCTACCTGCACCGGCCGATCGCCGGCATTGGAGACAACAAGCGTCACCTGCATGCGTTCCGCGTTCAGCAGGATCTCGCCCTCGGCGGGGAAGATCTCTCCGGGGATCATGCGCTCACCTGTGGGGAAAAGCGGAAGGGATGGGCCGGCATGCGCACCTCTCAGCGGATCGGGTGGTGGACAGTGACGAGCTTGGTTCCGTCGGGGAAGGTCGCCTCGACCTGCACCGAATGCAGCATCTCGGGCACGCCCTCCATGCACTGTTCGGCGCGGATCACATGGGCACCGGCCTGCATGAGATCGGCGACCGAGCGACCCTCGCGCGCCCCCTCGACGACGAAGTCCGAGATCAGCGCCACCGCTTCGGGATGGTTGAGCTTCACCCCGCGCTCGAGCCTGTTGCGCGCCACGATGGCGGCCAGGCTGATGAGGAGCTTGTCCTTCTCTCTCGGTGTCAGGTTCATGTCGTTCCCCTCAGTCCTGCCACACGCGCGGCAGAGCCCGGCCGCGCAGCACCCCCAGCACCCGCGCCACCTGTCGCCGCAGCGGCCAGCCATCGGGCGCCAGCATCCGCACCAGCAGCTTTCCATCGAAGGCGGAGGCTGCGGCTTCCACCCCCGGCTCGTCCAGCACGGCCCGCGCGGGGCCCAGCGCATCCTCGGCGCCCGGACCCACCAGAGCAAGCGTGGCAAGAGCGCGCGCTCCGCCGAGCACGGCGGCGCCACCGGCCGCCGCAAGCGCCCGCCCGTCCAGCCTCAGCGGCTCGATCAGCGCCGGGCGCCCCCCGCGCGTGATCTGGCGCAGGTCGCGGAAGGCCAGCCGCGACAGCGTCTCGCCCATGGCCGCCCGCCCCAGCACCACCGATTCCACCATGAGGCAGCCCGCCCCCGGCCCCAGCGCGATCTCGGTCCGCCGGTCGAGGGCCGAATCCTCGAACAGGATCGTCTCCTGCGGCAGCCAGTCGAGCCAGCCGCCCGCCCCGACCTCGTGCGCAACCCGCACCTGTGCAGTGCCCTGGCCCGCGGCATAGGCCCGCTCGGCGGTCTGGGTGGTGGCGACGGCGCGGCATCCCTCGCCAACCTCCAGCCGGTAGGAAAGCCGGTCCCCGCCGGTAAGTCCCCCCGACGTGTTGAGGAACACGATCTCGGGCACCGGCCCATCCACCCGCGGCAGAAAGGCCTTGGCCGAGCCCCGCTGCGCCAGATCGCGCAGCCGGACCGCCCCGCGCACCCGCGCAAGCGTCACCTGCGCATGGCCTTGGCTGCGTTCCAGACAATCGCGAGGGGGCGTGAGGGCGTTCATTCTCAGCGCATCCCATCATCGGCCCCCGGGCGCCGCAATCGGCCATCCGGCCCGGTTCGCGGGGCCGCCGCCCGCACCGGCGTCATTGCCGGTTTTGACGGCGTCTTGCCTGCGGATCGGGCGGAATGGAAAAGGGCACTTCGACTTCCCTTCCGCGGGCGGCTCGCCCATGATCGCCTCCACATCGCCGAGGAGCCCGCCTTGCCCCACTCCACCTTGCCGATCGGAACCCTGCTCGCCACGCCCCGCCCCGCCTTCACGGCAATTGAGGCGGAAGGGCTGGCACGGGCGCATTTCGGACAGGAGGGCCGGGCCCTGCCGCTGACTTCCGAGCGCGATCAGAATTTCCGCCTCGTGACCGGACATGGCGAGTTCGTGCTCAAGATCGCGAACGCCGCCGAGCCGCGGGGCGTGACCGAGTTCCAGACGCTCGCCCTCCTCCATCTCGAGGACCGGGCGCCGGGCCTGCCGGTGCCGCGCGTCGGCCGCACGCCAGAGGGCGCGCCGTGGGCCGAATTGCCGTCGGGCCATCTGCTGCGGCTTCTGACCTGGGTCGGGGGCGAGCCGCTCTGGCGCGTCCGCGGCGGCGCGGCGCAGCGCCGGGCGGTCGGGCGCTGCCTCGGCGGGATCACGGCGGCCCTGGCCGACTTCGCGCACCCGGCCGCGGATTACGAGCTTTTGTGGGACATCCGTCATGCGGCGCGGCTGCGGCCCCTTCTGCCCGCCATTCCCGATGCGCGAACGGCGGTCCTCGCCGCGCAGGTGATCGACCGGTTCGAAGCCGAGGCCGCCCCGCGGCTGGCCGACCTGCCCTGGCAGGTGGTGCACAACGACATGAATCCCCACAATATCATGGTGGATCCGGCCGACCTCTCGCGGGTGACGGGCGTGATCGACTTCGGTGACATGGTGAGGACGGCGCGGGTATGCGATCTGGCGATCGCCGGGGCCTACCAGCTGGACCCGGGCGATCCCGCGGGTTCGCTGGCCGACATGGTGGCCGGCTACCACGAGGCCAATCCGCTTCAGCGCGCCGAGATCGAGGTCCTGCCCGGGCTGGTCGCGGCGCGGATGGTTGCGACGATTGCCATCGCCTCGTCGCGGGCCGCGCAGCAGCCCGAGAACGCGCCCTACATCCTGCGCAACCTGCCCGCGGCGGCGGCGGGGCTCGAGGCGCTGACGGCGCTCGCGCCGGGGGCTGCGGCCGCGACCCTCGCCCGTGCACTCGACGAGGGATGAGGCCCCCATGACCCGTGACGCCATGCCGAACGCCTTCCTCCCGGGCGAGGCTCGCCTTTCGGAACCGGAGCGGGCGCTGATCGAGCGGCGGCAGGCGGTCCTCGGGCCGGCCTACCGGCTCTTTTACGAGCGTCCACTGCATATCGTGCGGGGCGAAGGCGTCTGGCTCCATGACGCGGACGGCACGGCCTATCTCGACGCCTACAACAATGTGGCCTCCCTCGGCCATTGCCATCCCCGCGTGGTCGAGGCCGTGGCACGGCAGGCGGCCGAGCTGGCCACCCACACGCGCTACCTGCATGAAGGCGTGCTGGAGCTGGCCGAGCGGTTGCTCACCACGCTGCCGAAGGGAATCGGGCATGTGATGTTTACCTGCAGCGGGTCGGAGGCGAACGATCTCGCACTTCGGCTGGCCTTTGCGGCGACGGGCGGCACGGGCGTGATCGTGACCGAGAACGCCTATCACGGCGTGACGCAGGCCGTCGCGGCCCTGTCGCCCTCGCTGGGTCCGGGCGTGCCGCTCGGGGCCCATGTCCGCACCGTACCCGCGCCGGATGCCGCCAAGGGCGCGGATGCCGGCTTTGCCGCGGCGGTCGCGGCGGCGGCGGCGGATCTTCAGCGGCACGGCATCCGCCCCGCGGCGCTGATCCTGGACACGGTCTTTTCGTCCGACGGGGTCTTCACCGATCCGCCGGGCTTCCTCGCGCCCGCGGCCGAGGCGATCCGTGCGGCGGGGGGCCTCTTCATTGCTGACGAGGTGCAGCCGGGATTCGGGCGCACCGGCGAGGCGATGTGGGGATTCCTGCGCCACGGGGTGGTGCCCGACATGATCTCGATGGGCAAGCCGATGGGCAACGGCTATCCGGTGGCGGCCCTCGCGCTGCGGCCCGAACTGGTCGAAAGCTTCGGGGCCCGTGCCCGCTACTTCAACACGTTCGGCGGCAACGCCGTCGCCGCGGCGGCCGCACTGGCCGTCCTCGAGGTGATCGAGACCGAGGGGTTGCAGGCCAATGCGCTTACGGTCGGGGCGCGGCTGCGCGAGGATCTTTGCGCCCTCGCCGCGCGCTTTCCCCGGCTGGGCGCGGTGCGGGGCGCGGGACTCTTCATCGGCATCGACGTCGAACATCCCGACTCACGGGCGCCGGACCCGCTCACCGCCGGGCGCATCGTCAACGGGCTGCGCGAGGCGCGGGTGCTGATCTCGGCCACGGGTCCGCTCGGCCATGTGCTCAAGATCCGCCCGCCCCTGGTCTTCTCGACGGCGCATGCCGCGCTGTTCCTCGACCGGATCGAGTCGGTGCTGGCCGCGATCGGCTGATTCAGGACGCCCGAGGCCGCCTGACCGGAACCGGCCAAGCCCCCTGTTTCACCGGAAAAATCACCCGACATAGGAGAGGCGGAGCCCCGGCGCAAGGGCTCGCCTGGCATGGATTCCGCGGCAGAACATGGCCTTGAACCGCCCTCCCCACTGCGCGGCAGGCAGCGTCAATTTTCCGCGCGCCTGCGTCAAAATTGTCCCTTTTCAAGCCCTTAGTCCGATGCGCGCGCCAATTCGGCGGCCAATAAGTCGCACCCAAAACGGCTCTGTCAGGCCACGTTGACGTTGAAACTGTCAGTGGGATGTGACACCCATAATGTGAGCCGGGGCGGATCCAAGGACGCCGACAAGGTGGCCAAGGGCTCTCCGGTCTCGTCGAAGCCAGCGTGCAGGCCCTACACGCAAAACCGTCGATTACCAGTTGGGAGACGACACAGTGACTGACGATCTGAACAAAGTCTGGCCGAGCGGCCTGACCGTTGCCGAAGCCGAAGAAGTTCATAAGCAACTCATCCTCGGCACCCGTGTGTTCGGTGGCATGGCGCTCATCGCGCACTTCCTCGCCGCCGCTGCGACCCCGTGGCTCGGCTGATAGGAGAAGACTGACATGACCAACGGCAAAATCTGGCTCGTGGTGAAACCGACTGTTGGCGTTCCGCTGTTCCTCAGCGCCGCCGTCATCGCTTCGGTTGTGGTTCACGCTGCTGTGCTGACCACCACCACCTGGCTGCCCGACTACTACCAGGGCTCGGCGAAAGTCGCTGCTGAGTAATGCTGCCAAAGGCGCGGGCTTGCGGGCCCGCGCCATGCAGTCATTGAGTTCCGAGCAGGCCGGGATCGCAGGGTTCCGGCCTGCTCGTCGCAATAGCGACGCGTTGTTGTCGCCTTACCCGTTCGGGCGGCGTGCCTGAAGCCCGATCCTCCTCAAGCTGCGCTGTCCTGCGCCTTCCCGGGAACTTCCACGCATGAGCCGCTTTGCCCAGCATCTGGTCCGTATCGGACCGCGTTTCCTGCCATTTGCCGATGCGGCATCGGATGAGCTGCCCCTGCGCAAGCTGCTGCGCCTGTCCCTGTTCCAGGTGGCGGTGGGGATGGCCATTGTCCTGCTGGTCGGCACGCTGAACCGCGTGATGATCGTCGAACTCAAGGTGCCCGCTTCGGTCGTCGGCATCATGATCTCGCTGCCGCTGCTGTTCGCGCCGTTCCGGGCCCTGATCGGCTTCAAGTCCGACACCCATGTCTCGGCGCTGGGCTGGCGCCGCGTGCCCTGGATCTATCGCGGAACGCTCGCGCTCTGGGGCGGCTTTGCCATCATGCCCTTCGCCCTCATCGTGCTAGGCGGACAGGGCTACGCCGAGGGTCAGCCCGTCTGGCTGGGCGTCTCGTCGGCGGCCCTTGCCTTCCTGATGGTCGGCGGCGGCGTCCACACGATCCAGACCGTGGGCCTTGCCCTGGCCACCGACCTCGCCCCGCGCGAGGATCAGCCGAAGGTCGTGGGCCTGATGTATGTGGTGCTGCTCGTCAGCATGATCTTCTCGTCGATCGGCTTCGGCTGGCTGCTGGAGCCCTACCATGACGCGCAGCTGATCAAGGTGATCTCGGGCGTGGCGGTGGCCGTGTTCTTCCTGAACATGATCGCGCTCTGGAAGATGGAGCCGCGCAACCGCGCCTACACGGTCAAGCCCGAGAAGGAGCCCGAGTTCTCGGACCACTGGCGCGAGTTCATCAGCCGCGAGAACGCGCTGCACGGGCTGATCGTGATCGGCCTCGGCACGCTCGGCTTCGGCATGGCGGATGTGATCCTCGAACCCTACGGCGGGCAGGTGCTGTCGATGACGGTGGCCGAGACCACGCGGCTGACGGCGACCTTCGCCGGCGGCGGGCTCGTGGGCTTCTGGCTGGCCTCCTGGGTGCTGGGCCGGGGCTTCGATCCGCTGCGCATGGCGTTCCTGGGCGCGGCCGCGGGCCTGCCCGGCTTCTTTGCCATCATGGGCGCGACGGGCATGACCAGCACCTGGATCTTCATCCTCGGCACGCTGACGGTGGGCTTTGGCGGCGGCCTCTTCAGCCACGGGACGCTGACGGCCACCATGCGCCTGGCCCCGAAGGAGCAGGTGGGCCTGGCTCTGGGCGCCTGGGGGGCTGTGCAGGCCACGGCGGCCGGGATCGGCATCGCCAGCGCCGGCATCATCCGCGACCTGCTTCAGGCCCTGCCGGACCTTGGCGCCTACGGCCCCGGTGCGCCCTATCTGGCTGTATTCGCTCTTGAAGCGGCCTTCCTGCTGGTCACCATGATCGTGATCCTGCCGCTCTTGCGCTCGGCCCTGGCGGCCCGCCGCCTCTGAGCGAATCACCGGGCGGGCCGGTCGCGCCCGCCCGCTCCGCCTGCGGCAGCACCCAGGCTTCTTCCACAGCTTCCGGTGACGTCCGGCAGGTTCCCTTTCCCCGAAAGGTTGAACCCACACAACTCTCAAGGCGAGATTCCGCCCATTGCAGGAATTGTCTTGCAGTGCCCCTGATCATGCTTAACACAACGGAAACAACATGTTCCGAGTGCTCATCCAGGGGTGACCTGTCCATTTCGGCAGGGTAGCAATCGAGATCCACCTTTTTCCTGTCATTACAGGACTTTGCGGCTCCCCATACCGCATGCTAAGTATGGATATCGACAAAACTTTGAAGAGTAGGATTAGCCGGAATAGACGTCCCAGCCACAGAGTGGACAGATTACGATGAAACATTTGCCAGACACTTTTTCCAAGTCCCTGAACTCCATCGGCGCCGATCTGCCCGGGTCGGCCGGTGTCTGTCTCTCGGAACGCTGCACCCTGATCATGATCGACCCTCGGACGCTCGAGCGTGAGTGTCTTGTCCGTTGTGTCGAGCTCGCTCATCCAGAGATCAAGGTCATGGGCTTTGGCTCGTTCGACGAGTGGCAGACCCGCCGCGACCACCACGGGCACGAGGTGATCCTCTACAGCACCGGCAATCGCCCGGTGACCGAGGTCTCCCGTGAAATCGCGACGCTTGTTGCGGAGGCCGGCGCTGCGCCGGTCGTCGTGATCGGCGCCGCGAACGATCTGCGCGAGATGATCGCGGCCTTCGATTGCGGAGCACGCAGCTATCTGCCCTCCTCGGTCGGCATCGACGACATTGTCGAGGCGAGCCGCCTTGCGTCCTTCGACGGGATCTTCCTGCCGACGGCGAGCCTGACCGCCCTGCGCGGCGCCCTTCCCGACCGGGAAGAGTCGCACATGGCCGTGAACGAGCACCTGACCGAGCGCCAGCGGGCCGTCTGTGACGCGCTTCGCCGGGGCAAGTCCAACAAGATCATCGCGGGCGAGCTCAATCTTTGCGAGAGCACCGTGAAGGTCCACATCCGCAACATCATGAAGAAGCTGGGTGCGAAGAACCGCACCGAGGCTGCCTTCAAGCTGAATTCCAGCATGTTTGCGGGGGAAGGTCGCCTCTCCTGAACCGGAGCGGCCGATGCCCCGGCCCCCTCGCAGGGGGCCGGGGCAGTTCGTTCACGAGGCCTGCGAGTAGCGCGCCTCGGGCGTCTCATAGGCATCGAACACGCGCGCGATCATCCGCGTGAGCGCCCTGCCCTCTGCCTCGATCGACATGGAGCCCGCCTCGTCCACAGTGATGAAGGGGGCGAACTTGGCCGCAGCCTCGGCGATCCGCGGAACCAAGGTCTCCGCGGCCTCGCCGAAGCGCGCCCGCAGGGCCGGCAGATCCAGCCGGAACTCGCACATGATCATCTCGATCGCGCGGCCGTGGAGGTAGTCCTCATCGGTCATGCGGTGGCCGCGATAGCCGGGCAGGCGCCCCTCCTCGACCGCCTTGATGTAGGCGGCGGTGGCGGCGGTGTTCTGCAGGTAGCCCTGCTCGAACTTCGAGATCGACGAGGCGCCGATGCCCAGCAGCGTCGGGCAGGTGTCGTCGGTGTAGCCCTGGAAGTTGCGGCGCAGCTTGCCGCTGCGGGCGGCGACGGCCATGCTGTCGTCGGGCCGGGCGAAGTGGTCGATGCCGATCCGCTCGAATCCGCCCTCGGTGAACATCCTCGCCGCGAGATTGGCCAGCTCGTGCCGCTCGATGTCGTTGGGCAGCACGTTCTCGTCGATCAGCTTCTGCCGCTTGGCCATCCACGGCACATGGGCATAGCCGAAGATCGCCACGCGGTCGGGCCCGAGTTGCAGCACCTTGTCGATGGTGGCCGCGAGGCTTTCGCGGTTCTGGTGCGGCAGGCCATAAACGAGGTCGGTGTTCAGCGAATGGACACCGTAGCGGCGCAGCGTCTCGACGCAGGCCCTGGTGTTCTCGAACGGCTGCTCGCGGCCGATGGCGCTCTGGACGATGTCGGTGAAGTCCTGGATGCCGATCGAGGCGCGGTTCATGCCCTCCTCGCTCAGGGCGCGGATCTTGGGCTCGTCCACCATCATCGGGTCGATCTCGACCGAGAACTCGTAGTCCTCGGCGAAGGGGATGGCCGCCTTGATCGCCTGCGCGAGCTTGTGGATCAGCTCGGGCGACAGGATCGTGGGCGTGCCCCCGCCCCAGTGCAGCCGCCCCGCCTTCACGCCCGCCGGAAGGTGCTTCTTCACCAGTTCCAGCTCTTGCAGGAGGGTTCCGACATAGGCCTCGACCGGGGCCAGCGTCTGGGTGCCCTGCGTGCGGCAGGCGCAGAACCAGCATAGCCGTTCGCAGAAGGGCACATGGATATAGACGGAGATCGGCACGGCGGGATCGAGCGCCTCGATCGCCTGTGCCTGAAAGTCCGCACCGACGGCACCGGAAAAGACGGGCGCCGCCGGGTAGCTCGTGTAGCGCGGCACGCGCGCATCAAAGAGTCCGAGACTCTGGAGGAGGGCGATGTTTGTCATGCTGAACCTGATAACGGTTCACGCGACATTCGACTTTGCGCAGGATCAAACGGCCGGGACAGGGTGTCGCAGGCTCAGTGCGGCAGGGGCGAGACACCCAGCAGGATCGGATGCAGCGCAAGCGCGGCCGCCCAGAAGGCCACGATCGCCAGCAGGCGGGGGATCAGGTGGTCCTCGTTCTGCTTCAGCCACTCGGGGTTCAGCAGCGGGCGCAGCGAGAAGATCGAGGTGGCCCGGAAGGCGTCCCAGGCCTCGCAGGGCGGCAGGGCGCGTCGGGCGCGGGCGTCGAACATCGGGATCGCGGCGAGCGACAGGCCGAAGAACGAGCCGAACAGGATCACATGCGCCAGGTCGCCGTTCGGGAAGAGATGGGCGCACGACCAGAGCATCAGCGCGATCAGCAGCGGGTGACGGCTGACGGCGGCAAAGCCCGGCCGGTCGGGGTCGAATCGCGCCGCCCGCTGGCCGCCGAGCGTCCAGGGCCAGGGCAGGCGGATGCCGAGAACCACCAGCGTCCAGAAGATCGGCGAGGTGAAGTTGGGCACCCAGCGCGAGGCCGGCGTCTGCGGCCAGAGTTCCACATAAGGCGCGCGGCCCGCGGCGACGATGACCCAGGCCAGAACCAGCAGCGAGACGGTGCCATAGAGCGCGAAATAGAGCCGCCGGCCCAGAAGGCCGGTCAGCCGCTCGCGCACGCCGGGCCGCGCCGGCAGCAGGTGTGACGCGAAGAAGGCCACAAGTGCCGCCGCAAATTCGATCCAGTCGGTCAAGCCTGGGTCTCCGCCCGCTCCATCAGCCGCACGATATGCCCGGCAAAGAGGTGCGTAGCGGGAATGCCCAGGATCATCCCGCCCAGCACCGACCATGCAGGGCTCAGGACCGGCAGACCGACCCAGGAAAGGATGAGCGAGGCGAAGAACAGGTTCACCGCCGCCGCCCCGGCTCCGAACGGATAGAGCAGCAGCGTCACGCGGCGCTGGCGGCTCATCGGCGCTGCACCAGCCATTGCACGGCCGCCAGCGCCACGACGAAGCTGCCCGCCGCCACCGCGAACCAGAATTCGGCCGCGGCCGTCTGGGCTGCGGGGGTCGGAACCTCGAAGGTGGCGGCCATCGTGATGCCGGGGACGAGGATCAGCAGGGGAAGAAGCATGCGCATCTCAGATTTCCTGTGTGAGGGAACGGTAGAGGTCGGGCAGGGCTCGGGGAAGACGGGCCGGATCGGGCAGCAGCGTGAAGCCCGCCCGGCCGAAGATGCGGGCGAACCAGTCCTGCCCGTCCGCATCGATGACAACGGCATGAACCGACTGCGCTAGGCCGCGGGCCTCGCGGACGGCCATGCGGCTGTCCTCGATGCCATGCACGCCCTCGTAATGGTCGAGGTCGTTGGGCTTGCCGTCGGTCAGGATCAGCAGGAGCTTGCGGCTCGAGCCTTCGGCGGCCAGCATGGCCGAGGCATGGCGGACAGCGGCGCCGAGGCGGGTGTAGTGGCCGGGGCGCAGCCCGCCGATGCGGCCGGTGACCGCTTCGCCCATCGGCTCGTCAAAGCCCTTGCAGCGGTGGAGGAACACCCGGTCGCGGCGCAGCGAGGAGAAGCCCCAGATCGCGAGCCGGTCGCCGGCCACGTCGATGCCGCCGGCCAGCGCCGCCAGCGCTTCGCGCGCGGTCTCGATCACCGGCCGCTCGCCGACCACGGCTTCGGTGGAACGCGAGCAGTCCATCAGGATCGCCACCGACAGATCCCGCTCGATCGCGCGGGCGTCGCGGTAGATCCGGTCGGAGCCGCGGCCGGTGCTGCGCAGCGCCACCTGCGCCTCGATCAGCGCGTCGAGATCCAGCTCCGACCCCTCGACCTGCCGCTTGCAGAGGATGCGGCGGGGGTGCAGCGTCTCGAACTGCCGCCGGACGCGGGTCATCAGCCGCGGGTCGGGATGGAACCCCGGCCCCTCGTCGGCCTCGGCCTCGAGCACGCGGGTGTGGTCGGGCATCAGGCCGCGCGAGCGGTGGTTCCATTCGGGATAGGTGAAGCGGTCCGACAGCCGCTCGTGCTCGGCATCCTGCGGCGCAAGGTCGAGATGCAGGCGCAGCCGGCTGGCCGCGCGCTTGAAATGCTGCGTGAGGGTGATGTGATCCTGATCCTCGGCCGCCTTCTGCGCGTTCTCCTGATCGTCGTCATCGGTCGCGCGGTTGATGTTGAGGCTCTCGACCCAGCTCAGGATCGCCTCGAAGCGGTGAACGATGAAGCTGTCCTTGCGGTTCGCCTGGTCGAGGTCGCGCCGCTGGCCCACCTTGCGCGTCGTGGTGGGCAGGCCCGCGGGGGCGTTGGCCGCCTCGGGCGTCTCGGCCGCCGCCTGGCCCCTGCCCCGCCCGAGCCGCAGCCAGAGCGGCACCGGCGCGAAGGGCATGTAGCCGCGCGGCTCGTGGCGCGCGATCTCGCGCGTGGCGGCCGGGCCGCCGAGCGCCGCCCGCACCCGCGCCTCGACGGCCGATTCGATGCCGAAGGCGGCATGGGTCGTGCGCGAGGCCAGCACATGCGCGGCCAGCACCCCGTGAACGGCGGCAAGGCCCGGCGCCAGGGCCCGCACCCGCGCGCTCGCCGCCTCCATCGCCGTGATCTGCGCAAGGTCCGCCGCCAGCGCGCCTTCGGCCTCGGGCAGATCCACCTGCGCGGCCAGCGCCGCAAGCCACAGATAGGCCGCGCGGTTGAGGTCGCACGAGGGGAAGGCGTCGATCCGGGCGGGCAGCCGCAGCCGCTCGCCGTCGAAACTGGCCACCTGCTCGAGGATGCGCGTCTCGCCCATGACCGAGCCGAGGCTGCGGCGATGGCGGGCGGCGGTGTCGGGGCTGGGGCCGATCTCGACGCCGGCCGCGCCGCCGAGCGCCCGGAAGAGGACGGCCACGCTCGGGCGCATCGCGTCGAGCGACACCGCGACGCCGTCGTTGGCCTTCACCGCGGCAAAGCGGCTGGCATAGTCGTGCCAGAGGTTGCCGACGGTCTCTTCCGGCTCCATCAGGTCGAGCAGGTGGAAGCTCATGACATCACCCGTAAACGGTCGCGATCAGGTCGCGCAGCGCCTGCGCGACATCGGGTTCATCGGTCAGCGGCTCGACCACCGCCGCCTCGAGCGCCTGCTCGACCGTCATGCCCCCCGCCATCAGCGAGGCCGCATAGACCAGAAGCCGGGTCGAGACCCCTTCCTCGAGATCCATCCCCGACAGCGCCCGGACATGACCCGCAAGCCGGACGAGCGGCGCGACGCGGGCCTCGGACAGGCCGCTTTCGCGGGCCACCACGGCGGTTTCGGTGACGGGATCGGGGAAGGTGAAGCTGATCGACAGGAACCGCTGCCGGGTCGAGGGCTTCAGCCGCTTGAGGATGTTCTGGTAGCCGGGGTTGTAGCTGGCCACCAGCATGAAGCCCGGAGGCGCCACCAGTTCCTCGCCCGTGCGGTCGATCATCAGCGTGCGGCGGTTGTCGGTCAGCGGGTGCAGGACCACGGTCACGTCCTTGCGCGCTTCCACCACCTCGTCGAGATAGCAGATCGCGCCCTCGCGGACGGCCCGGGTCAGGGGCCCATCGACCCATTCGGTCGCCCCCCCCTTCAGGAGGAAGCGCCCGATCAGATCCGCGGCCGACAGGTCGTCGTGGCAGGCGACGGTATGGAGCTTGCGCCCCATCCGTGCCGCCATGTGCTCCACGAACCGCGTCTTGCCGCAGCCGGTCGGCCCCTTCAGAAGAAGGGGAAGACCTTTCGCGCTGGCCGCCTCGAACAGCTCGCACTCGTTGCCGACGGGCTTGTAGAAGGGCACCGCGGCTTCGCGCAGGATCGCGTTCATGCCACTTCTCCCACCGCATTGGCGGCCGGGGCCGACTTGCGCACGGCGGCGAGGCTGTAGATGAAGAGCAGCGCGCCCAGCACCACCATCGCGCCCGAGCCGAAGCGGATCATGTAGAACATGGCCAGCTGGTCCTGCACGTCCATGTAGTATTCGCCGATCACCCGCTGCATGTGGACCTGGACGGTGCCCGCGAAGGTCAGCGTGAAGGTCATGAAGGCCATGCCGGTCGTCATCAGCCAGAACGAGGTCATGTTGAGCCACTGGTTGTAGGGCGAACGGCCCAGCAGCATCGGCATGGCGTAGGTGAACATCGCGAGGTTCAGCGCGACATAGGCGCCGTAGAAGGCGAGGTGGCCGTGGGCCGCGGTGATCTGCGTGCCGTGGGTGAAGTAGTTGACGCCGTGCAGCGTGTGCAGGAAGCCCCAGACGCCCGCGCCGAAGAAGGCCACAGTCGAGGCGCCGAGCGACCACAGCAGCGCGGCCTTGTTCGGGTGGTTCCGGCGGCCCTTCCAGACCATGACGAAGGCAAAGGACATCATCGCGAAGAAGGGGATGACTTCCATCGTCGAGAAGATCGAGCCGATCCACTGCCAGTAGCCCGGCAGGCCGATCCAGTAGAAGTGGTGCCCCGTGCCGAGGATGCCCGAGAAGAGCGCGGTGGCGACGATGACATAGAGCCACTTCTCGATCACTTCGCGGTCAACGCCGGTCAGCTTGAGCATCAGGTAGCCAAGGATCGCGGCCATCACCAGTTCCCAGGTGCCTTCGACCCAGAGGTGCACGATGTACCACCAGTACATCTTGTCGAGGCCGAGGTTGTCGGGGTTGATGAAGGCAAAGACCCACAGCAGGCACAGAAGCCACAGCCCCGCCAGAAGGATGTTGGTGATCGCGGTCTTGCGGCCCGCCAATGCGGTCAGCGAGATGTTCACGAGGAAGATCACCGCCGCGACGAGGATGCCGAACTTGACCCAGAGCGGCTGTTCCAGGAACTCGCGCCCGCCGTGGATGCCGATCAGGTAGCTCGCCACCGCGCCCAGCGTGCCGATGACAAGGATCGCCAGCTGCAGATAGGCGAGTTTCACCGAGAACAGCTCGCGCTCGGCCTCTTCGGGCACGAGGAAGTAGGCCGCACCGAAGAAGCCCAGCAGCAGCCAGACGATCAGCGCGTTGGTGTGGATCATCCGCACCACGTTGAAGGGCAGGATTTCCGACAGGGTGTTCGGCGAGACATAGATCCAGCCGGCCAGAAGGCCGCCCAGCACCTGGATGGCGAAGAGCCCCATCGCCACGCTGAAATAGGCCAGCGCCACCTTTTGCGATTGATATTTCATGATGCGGTCCCCCTCAGCCGGCGTCGTTCGGCGGCCAGGATTGCGTGTTCATCTGATCGGCCCAGCGCAGGAACTCGGACAGGCCGCGCTTTTCCTCGTCGGTCAGCTCGAAGTGCGGCATCTGCCGGCGACCCTCGACGCCCGAGGGCTGCGCATCCATCCAGCCGCCCAGCATCTCGGCCGCGGCGTCGGGATCGTCGAGCACGCCCCATCGCGTCATCACGTTGCCGACCTCGGGGGCGAAATAGGCGCCCTCGCCGTGCAGCGTGTGGCAGTTGATGCAGCTGTTGCGTTCCCAGACGTGCTTGCCGAGGATGACCTCGTCGCTCAGCGGGGGCGTGGTGGAAACCACATAGTTGTGGCTCTGGACCGTCAGGCCCACGAACACGGCTATGAAGAAGAGCGATCCCCCATAGAACACGTTGCGGGCCCGCGATTTCGTGAGGATTTCCGACATGGGAGGGTCCTGGCGAATGGTTTCGGGTGGAAACCCTCTAGCCCCGGCCGGCGCGGGAGAGGTTGCGGCATCACAAAGAAGCATGAGATTGACCGGCGTTATCTGGATCCGACATCGGTCGGGCCTTTCCCGGCCGGGCGGAGGCCCAGATGCGACCCGATCTCGACGACCCAGACCTGCCGCTCTCGCGGCTCTTCGACCGCTGGCCGGCCACGGCCGAGGTGTTCCTCACGCGGCGGATGCTCTGCCCCGGCTGCCCCATCGCGCCCTTCCACACGGTCGTGGAAGCCTGCGCCGAATACGGGCTGGACGAGGACGAGTTCCGTCGCGCCCTGCGTCTCGTGGCCGGGATCTGAAAACCCCGCGCCGCGGCGCGCTCAGACCTGACCGGCGGGCCCGCTCAGCACCACCAGCCGGTGCGGGGCGGTGACGACGATGCGCCGGCGCGTGCTCTCGACGATCCCCTCGCGCTCCCACGCCGAGAGAAGCCGCGAGACCGTGTGCAGCGTCGTGCCCGTCATCTCCGAGATGTTCTGCCGCGTGATCGGAAACGAGATCTCGATCCCGGTCGCGACCTTCCGGCCCGACTGGTTGACCATGCGCAGAAGGCAGGCCGCGACCCGCTGCTCGACCTGCTGGGTCGCAAGCTCGGTGATCCGGTTCTGCATCTCGCCCAGCCGCGCGCCGAGCGTGCGGTAGCTCTCGGTCGCAAAGCCCGGATAGGAGGCGACGAACTCGCCCCAGAGCCGCACGGGCCAGGAGAGCGTGACGCACTCGGCCGCGGCCACCGCCGTCGCCGGATAGGTGTCGCGCGCCAGCGCCGGAGCGATCCCGAACAGCTGTCCCGGCCCGATGTGCAGCGCGATGATCTGCTCGCCGGTGGGGGTGGTGCGCACCACGCGGATCGTGCCGTCGAGCAGCAGGTAGAACCGCTCCGCCGCCATACCCTCGCCAAAGACCGTGCTCCCCTCGTCGTAGCGGCGGGGCGTTGCCTGATCGAGGATGGTCCGAATCTGCGGACGCTCGAGCAGCGAGAAAGGCGGCAGCTTGGTCAGAAGGCTTTCGTCGAGTTTGTTCACGGATCCGTTCCGAGTTTGCGACAGCACAATGAACGCCTGCCGGTCCTGGGGCAAGAGAGCGAGAGACGGAACAGATCAGGCGCCGGCCCCAAGCAGAGCCTGACCGTCGTACCTGCAAGCAACCGGCCACCCGCGTCCCGGAACGGCCGGCACCTCGGAGGGCGGCGGCATCAGCCGCCGCCCTCTCTTTGCACGAGGAGGCGGCCAATGGCCAGCGACAGACCCAGATCCTACACCGGACCAGCCGTGCTCAGCTACGGGTTCCGGCCCTTCTTCCTCCTCTCGGCGCTCTTCGCCGCCGGGGCCATCCCGGTCTGGCTGGCGGTCTGGAGCGGACGGATCGGGATCGACGGCCCCTTCTCTCCGATCGACTGGCACATCCACGAGATGCTGTTCGGCTATACGTCGGCCGTGATCGCCGGGTTCCTCTTCACGGCGATCCCGAACTGGACGGGCCGGATGCCGCGCCGGGGCCTGCCGCTGGCCGCCCTCGCCGCCCTCTGGATCGCGGGCCGCTTCGCCGTCGCCGGCGCCTTCGGCACCGATCCGCTCCTCGTGCTTGTCATCGATGCGGGCTTCCTCCTCGCCGTCACGCTCATGGCCGTGACCGAGATCGCCGCAGGGAAGAACTGGAAGAACCTCATGGTGGTGGGGCCCGTGGGCCTCTATCTGGCCGCCAACGTCCTCTTCCACCTCGAGGCGATGCAGCAGGGCGAAAGCGACATCGGCCGCCGCCTCGGCTTTGCCACCGTGACCTTCCTCATCATGCTGATCGGCGGGCGCATCATCCCGAGCTTCACCCGCAACTGGCTGGCCAGGGGCGGCCCGGGCCCCCTGCCCGTCCCCTTCGGCCGGTTCGACGCCGCGAGCCTCCTTGCTGCGGTGGGCGCGCTCCTGTGCTGGACGCTGGCGCCCGAAGCGATCCTGACGGCGGCCCTTCTGGCCCTCGCCGCCGCGCTCCACGGCGTCCGGCTGGTGCGGTGGCGGGGCCACCTCGTCTGGCGCTCGCCGCTCCTTCTCATGCTGCATGTGGCCTATGGCTTCCTGCCCCTCGGACTTGCCGCCACGGCGGCGGCCGCGGCGGGCTGGGCTTCGGCCCCGGCCGGGCTGCATCTCCTCGGGATCGGCGCCATCGGGGGCATGACGCTGGCGGTGATGATGCGCGCCTCGCTCGGCCATACCGGCCGTCCGCTCGAGGCCGGGCCAGCCCTGTCCGCAGGCTTTGCCTGCATCGTGGCCGCGGCCGCCGCCCGGACCCTGCTGGCCACGGCCGATCTTGGCGGGATCAACGGCTACAGCCTCGCTGCCGCCTTCTGGACCCTAGGCTTCGCGATCTATGTCGGGCGGATCGGGCCCTGCCTGCTGCGGCCCTCGCTGGGGCGGATACCGTCGAACGGATAGTCTTATCCGTAGGGGGTAATTCGTCGAAGGGTTGACAACCCGTCCGTAGGGGAGATTAGTTCTCACAACGGTCCGTGCCCGTCCGGGTGCCACGCATTTCCGCTGGGTTGGCCGCATCAGGAGCTTATCATAGGCATGTCCCTTACGGACAAAGAAGCAGCGCGGCTGGCTGCCCTCCAGCGCTACGAGATTCTCGATACGGAACCCGAGGTCGAGTTCGACCTGATGGTCGGACTTCTCAGATCGATCTATGCGGTGCCGATGGCGGCCATGACGCTGATCGACGATCAGCGTCTCTGGCTCAAGTCTCACTCGGGCGCGGTCGAGGTGGACATCCCGCGGTGCCATGCCTTCTGCGACCAGACGATCCGCGACAACAAGGTGGTGCAGATCGTCGATACGCTCAGCGATCCTCGCTTTCGCGACAATCCGTTCGTGGTGGGCGCGCCCCATATCCGCAGCTATCTCGGGGCGCCGCTGACCACGCCCGACGGCCACAACATCGGCACGATCTGCATCGCGGACACGATCCCGCGGGATTACACGGTGGTGGACCGCGAGGTGCTCTCCGACCTTGCACGGCTTGCGGTGATCCAGCTTGAACTCCGCCTGCAGGCGACCGAGGATCAGCAGACGACCGCCGCGACCCGCCGCGCCTTCCTGTCCGTGCTGCGTCGCGCGATGGACCGGGCGCGGCGAAACGGTCCGCCCTCGGCTCTTGTAACCTTCGACCTGGATCACCTGCGGCACGTCAACGACACGCACGGCCATGCCTTCGGCGACGTGGTGCTCGCCACGGTCGCGCGCACCATCCGCGGCATGATCCGCCGCGGCGACCAGTTCGGCCGGCTGAGCGGCGAGGAGTTCGGCATATACCTTGAGAATGCGACGCCCGAGGCGGCCGCACAGGTGACAGAGCGCCTGAGGCAGGCGGTCGAGGACACGCGCTTTCCCGGCCATCCCGAGGTGCGCGTGACGGCCAGCTTCGGCATCGCGCCCTGGTCGCCGGCCTACACCAGCGCCGAGGCCTGGGTTGCGGCCGCCGACACTTGCGTGAAGGCTGCCAAGGTGGCCGGCCGCAACCGGAGCGAGATGACTCTCGACAAGCGCGAGAGGCTCTCGCCGGGACTGCTCCACTGACCTCAGGCGCCGGCCGCCTCTGCGGCCCTATCGGCTCGCATTGAGGCCGGCGCGCGTCTCGGGCGTGGCGAGCTGGTTGTTCAGCTCGGTAAAAATCCTTTTCGCCTCAGTGCGCTTGCCGATGTTCAGCCAGGCGTAGCCCCTCAGGACCGCCAGATCGCGGCGCAGGCCGCCGGTCAGCTCCTCATAGGCGTCGAAGAAGGCGATGGCGCGTCGGTATTCCCTGAGCCGATAGGCGCGGACGCCGCGCTGGTCGAGGATGATCGCCTCGACCTCGCGCCGCTGCTGATCGGTCAGGTCGGTCGCGGCGGCGAGGCGTGCGGCCTCTTCGGTCATCTGCAGCGCAAGGAAGGCAAGCGCCTTGCCGAACCGCGCGTCGCGGGCGACCTGCGCCCCCAGGCGCCCCACGGCGGCCGGCTCGAAGGCCGCCAGCGCCTCGAGAGGCCGTTCGAGATTGTAGACGCACCATGCGCGCTCATAGAGCATCTCGGCCGAAGTCGCGCCGGTGGTCAGGCCCGTGCACCTGCGCCAGTCGCCTTGTTGTGCAGCGGCCCGGACCGCGGTGAGGCCCGCCCCGCCGCCCCGCGCCACGGCTGCAACGGCCGCCCCGCGGGGCTGGCCCGCCTGCGGCAGCCCGGCCTCCGACGCCGCCCTCTGACCCGGACCAGTGGCCGTGGTGGAAGCCCCGCCCGCCGGAGCGGAACTCCCGTCCGCGACCGCCTGCCCCCGTCCCGCCCTGAGGCGGCTTTCGAGAGCGCGAAGCGCCGGTCCCGAGTTCGGAAGCTGGCTGTTCGCCAGCCGGAACAGATCCGCCAGTTCCGCATCGCTGGCGACCGCTTCGGCCTTTTCCAGCGTCGACGTGATCTCGGCCGGCCCCGAGCAGGAGCCGATCACCCCCCGGTAACTCTGCACCGCCGCCGAGGTCTGGCCGGCCGCAGCCTGAAGCTCGGCCAGACGCCAGACATTGTTCACCCGGTCGCAGCGCAGGATCGCGGGCATGCGCCGGGCGATCTCGACCGCCAGAGCCGCATTGCCAGCATCGGCCGCGGCGTCGAAGGCCACCTGCGCCTCGGCCGTCTCGAGCAGGCGAACCATATCGGCCGGCGGGCTCCAGCCGGGAAAGTTGCGCGAGGTCTCATCCATCGTGCTGCGGGCGTCGGTCAACTCGCCGGCGGCAATCTGGCGATAGATCCGGTCGATCTCCGAGGCGGGGGATCGTTGCGCGCCCAGCGTCGAGAGATCCGAAGGCACGGCCCAATCGGGAAACTGGGCCCGCAGCCGCCGCAGCTCCGCCTCTGCCGCGCGTGTATCGCCGCTCGAGACATAGTAGTTCAGCGCCTCGAGATCCTGCGAGGTGGGCGACGCAGCCTGGGCAAGGGCCGCCCCTCCGGCGACAAGCAGGACCAGCGTCAGGCGGCGCAGGGACATCATATCGGAGCGCATGCGGAAAAACCTTCCACTTGTGCGACGAGCGTCATCAGATGCAGCGTCGCGGGATAGTAGGGCTGCCGCGCGTCAAAGGGCGGGATGGCCGCGCCGGGCCGCCCGGACAGCGCACAGTCGGCCAGAGCGGGCACCGAGGCGAAGCCCGGATCCGCCGACCTCTCGAGCAGGGCGCCGGTGTCGCGGTCAAAGACGACGGGGGTTCCGGTTCCGGGTTCTGCCTCTCGCTGCACCTCGATGAAGCGGCGAAGGGCGGGGTTCGCGGTAAGGCCGGACCAGAGCAGGAAGAGCGGCACGCGCATCGCGTCATAGCCACTGTGCGCGGACAGACCCTTGGCCGGCAGATCCTCCCCCGTGGCCGTCACCAGCACCCAGTCCGGCGCGAGACCGAGCCCGCCAATCCAGAGGGCGCCATCCCGCGCGCATCGGGCCAGCCGCTCTTGCCCGCTGAAGGCGGCAAGCTCGGTCATGGCGCGCGGCATGTAATAGGACGGGTTGAGCACCACCCCCTCCTCGGTCTCGAAACCCGTGGCGCCCGGCAGCAGCACCAGCCGCTCGGACCCATCCGGGTGCGGGCGGACGCAGTGCAGCGCGATGGCGCGGGCGATCTCGGTCGCGCGCTTGGCCAGGTCGGCGTTGCCGAACCGCTGGGCGGCCAGCGCAAGACCCCAGCCGTAGAACAGGTCGCCGTCGGTGGCGTTGTTCTCGTCGGGCACCGCGAGCGTCACGCCCGGCAGCCAGCGCCAGCTCAGCAGCTTGTCGTCACGGCGGGCAAGGTTCGTCTCGGTCCAGTCCACGATGCGTCGCAGCGCCGCCTCGTCCCCGAAGATGGCCGCCAGCGCCGCACCATAGCCCTGCCCCTCGGAATGGCTGGCGTTCTGTTGCGGGCCATCGATGATCCGTCCGGCCGGCAGCAGGAAGGCCGCCTTCCAGCTCTCCCAGGCGGTCTGGAGCGGATGATCGGGCGGCAGCACCGCACCGCTCTCCTGGGCCAGGAGCCGCCCTGCCGGAGAGGCAAGGGCCGTGGCGGCGGCGAGCCGGAGAAGGGTGCGACGTCTCATGACCGGCTCCTCGCGCGGGTGCGCAACACGAAGGCCACCGCGATGGCGGCGCTGATCCAGGCAAGCCCCAGCATCCCGCCGAGCAGCAGGGGCGGGCGGGCCGAGGCCACGTTGCCCACCACGCTGCGCACGTTCGAGAGGCTCACGGGCTCTTGCAGTTGCGGCATCAGCCCCGGAGCGGACCAGCTCGACCAGCTGCCATCCTCGGCCAGAAGCGACACCTGCCCGCGCGGCCCCAGTGGCGAGTGCACGGCCACGGCGAGCGCCTTGGCGACCTTCGCAGGCTCGGCGCCCGGCCCGAGCACCACCCAGAGATGGCCCGGCTCGGGCGCCAGCAGCAGGGCGATGCCTTTGCGCGCGGCAAGCCATTCGGCCAGCTCTCCGTCGCCCGGCCGCACGAGGCGGCGCACCCCGTCGAGCGCCGGCTCGAGCGTCGCCAGCGCGAAGGCATGCGCCCGGTCAAGCCAGTTCGACTCGACCAGCGCCGGCATCGTCCTCTCTCCCGGTGCGGCGCCCAGCGGAGAGAGCGGGTCTGCCCCCGCATCGGGCGCCGTCACCTCCGGGATGTCGAGGCGCATCACGCTGGATGGCAGCAGGGCCATCGCCAGAAGCCGCGGCGTGAGACCTTCCTCTGCCAGCGGCATCCGGCCCAGATCGTGGATCCCCGCCACCGTCATGCGCACCTGCCCTCCTCCCGCCGCATCGCGGAAGGCAGACATGAAGGGCAGCGCGCGCGCAAGCGCCTCGGGTGTAGCGGGCTGCACCGCCTCTGGCGAGAGCTGCGCAAGATCCTGCGCCATGTCCGCCATCCGCATCCGGGGCGAGGGCGGCACCGTCAGGTCGGTCGTGTCCAGGATCGCCAGCAATTCTCCCTGCCCGGCCGGACAGGGCTCGTCGGGCGGGTTGCCCGGAATGATCGCCTCGAACGCGAGGCGGTTCGCGCCGGGGCGCAGCAGCCGGGCCGGGAACGGGATCTCGAGCCGCGGCTTCTGCGGGGCCGCCTCACGGTCGAGCGGCAGCATCCGCACCGTCGTGCCATTGACCTTCACGAGAAGCAGCGCGCCGTCAGCCAACCCGTCGGCAAAGCCGTAGTCGATGCCGATGCGCGCCTTCTGGCTGGCCAGCAGCAGCCAGTCATCGGGCAGGCGGAAGTCCAGCTTGCGGTAGAAATACCGCTCCTCGGTGACGATCGTGGGCACGCCGAGCGCCGCAAGCGTCGTGGTCTGCCCCGGCGGCACCTGCGGCAGCATCGGCGGCGGCAGGGCGGTGGCGGCCTGAAGCATCTCTTCCACCAGCCCGAGCCTGGGCGCGGCGCCGGCCCGATGCTCGATCACAAGCACAAGGGCGCCGTCGCCGCCGCGCCGGATGGTGGCGCGGTCCGTGTCCGATCCAAGCAGCGTCACACGCGCAAAGGACCGGCCCGCGCTGGCCGACCAGGGCCGGGCCAATGCGATCGGCAGCGCCTCGTCGGCCAGCGGCCGACCGAGGATCTGCGCAAGCTCGCGCAGGCTGTCGGCGTCGGGCCTCTCGGCGGCGCGGATCTCGATCGGGCGGCCCGAGGCCGCCTGCGCGGTCAGGGCAGCGATGAAGGCGTTCGGCCCGGTGCCCAGCGCGGAACCCGTCAGGGCAAGGCCGCTCTGGCTCAGGTCGATGTCGGTCCAGAGGTTGAACTCGGCATCGGCGCCGCAATAGATCCGGTGGCGATGCTGGGCCTCGATCGTCACGAGATTGTCCCCGGCCCGGGCGGCCGTGCCGAGCGGCATCTCGACCGCACCGAGCGCGCCGAACTGCCGCGGCTCGAAACTGCCGATCTCGGCACCGTTCAGGCGCACCACGATGCGCGAGGCCTCGGGCAGGACGTCTATGCTGCTGCGCTGCGCAAGCGTGAGGGTTCCGCCAAGCGCCTCTTGCGGCAGGAACAGGCGGAACTTGGCCTGCGCTTGCTGACCCTGGATCCGCAGCACCGGGCCCGGCTGCACCGTCTCGAGCACCGGCCGCAGGGGCAGGAGCCACGGCGCCGCCGGCTCTGGCGTGGCGGCCGGGGCAAGCTGCGCCTGTTCCTCGGGCGTGAGCCCGTCGATCACGATCATGGGCGCCTCCTGCGCCCGCGAAGCCTGCAGCGGCACCGCGAGGAGAAGGCAGGCCAGAAGCGGCGCGCGCATCAGTTTGCCCCCCATGCGACCGGGCCGGGCCGCGAGGCAACCTGCGCCGTCGGGTCGAGCAGATCGTCCTGCCAGTCAGCCTCGGCGGCGAAATCGGTGCCGAAGGCCAGAAGATGCGCCTGACGCTCCACCGGCTCTTCCCGGCGCCGTTTCCGCCTTGCAGGCTCGGCGAGGAAGTCGCCCGCCGTGCTGGGCAGGCTGGCCAGCGCCTTCCACAGGATGCGGACGATCCCGCGCACGAGACCCATCGGCTGCGAGGTCGCCTCGCGCATCGTGCGCCAGTGGGCGCTTTCCCCGAAGATCAGGTAGGCCACCGTCTCGCGGACCGCGATCGGCTGATCGGCCTCGAACACCATGCCGATCATCACCGTCCCTCCGTCGCGCCGCGCCGATCGGATCCGGCCCCGCACCATCCGCTCGAGCTGCGGGGCATCGGGGAACTTCGGCTGGAACTGGATCATGCCGCCCGGCTCGATCGCGGGCCGCGGATCGCCCGATCCCGGCAGGCGCAGCAGCAGCCGGACGCCCCGCGTCGAGGCATCCAGAACCGTGGCCGAGAGCGGGCGGTTGCCGAAGGCGGGCAGCTGGGCTTCGGCCGGCACCTCCATATGGACACGCGGCGCGGTGCGCCGTTGCTGCTTTTCGGCCACGGCGCGCAGGGCAAAGCCCACAAGCACGAAGTTGAACAGGGCCCAGCCGCCCACGACAAGAAGCACGGACCGGTCGCCGGGGAAGGCGACCCAGCGCACGACGCTTGCCGCCACCCCCGCCGCACAGAGCAGGAAGGTCAGCAGCAGGGGCCGGTAGATCGGCGAAATGTAGTTCTCGCTCAGCGTCTCGTCCTTGGCGGTCACGGCGAAGCGCGCCCCGCGCGGGCGCAGCAGCGTGCCGATCACGGCGCGGGAGAGATAGGGCGCCTGCGCCACCTCGTACACCTCCGAGACAAGCGGCCATCGCTGCCGCGAGAAGAGCGCATTCTGCACGAGGAAGCTTACCGCAAGGTAACCGGGCATGTAGGCCAGCACCTCCTCGAAGGTGGCCACGAAGACCTGAACGCCGAAGAAGAGATAGATGAGCGGCGCGATCAGGAAGGTCATCCGCACCAGCGGGAAGAACCAGAAGCTCATCGAGTTGAGGTAGCACAGGCGCTGCGCGATCCCGAGTCCGGGCCGGAAGAGCGGGTTCTTGAGCCGCAGCATCTGCATCATCCCCGTGGCCCAGCGGCCCCGCTGCTGGATGAAGGAGGCGAAGGTTTCGGGCTGCAGCCCCGCGATCATCGCCCGGTCGATATAGAGGCTCTTCCAGCCGCGCGCGTGGATCTCGAGCGCGGTTTCGGCATCCTCCGTGATGGTCTCGCCGGCAAAGCCCCCCACGTCGTCCAGCGCCCGGCGCCGCAGCACCGCGGCCGAGCCGCAGAAGAAGGCCCCGCCCCACCGGTCGAGCCCGCGGTGGATCTTGCCGTAGAACATCTCGTTCTCGGGCGGGCAATCGTCGCCAAGCGCGAGGTTGCGCTGGATCGGATCGGGGTTGATGAAGAAGTGCGGCGTCTGGACGAGGAACAGCTTCGGATCCTCGACGAAATAGCCCACCGTCCGGGCGAGGAAGTCGCGGCTGGGCACATGGTCGGCGTCGAAGACCACGACAAGGTCGCCCTTCAGCCGTTCGAGCGCGGCCGACATGTTGCCGGCCTTGGCATGTTCGTTGCGCTCGCGCGTCGAATAGACCACCCCCAGTTCGCGGCAGAGCTGCTGGAGTTCCCGCCGCCGCTCCTGCGCCTGCCGGGCAATCTCGGGATCGGGCGAGAGGCAGCGCTGGTCCGTTCCGCCGTCGTCGCACAGCACCACCGTGCGCAGCCGCGCCGGGTAGATCATGTTCTTGGCCGCGGCGAGCGTCACGCTCAGCATGTCCGCCGGCTCGTTGTAGGAGGGCACGAGGATGTCCACCGTCGGCAGATCCTCGGGCTGCACCTGCGGCGGGAAGGGTCGGTCGGTCGGATCGGCGCTGAGGAAGCCGTTCAGGAAGAAGATGCCGATCGAGAAGGTCTCGACCGCGAAGAGCAGCAGCGCGAAGACGAAGGACGGGTCCAGCGCGGGCGGCGGCAGGGTCTCGAACAGGCGCCAGAACCAGTAGCGCATCACCAGCATCGAGGCGGCCGACAGCAGCAGGAACCGCGGCACCATATGGTTGGCAAAGGGCTTGAGGAGGGCGACGAGCAGAACCGCCGACAGCGCGATGAGCCCCTGCGACGAGGGAGCGACGGGCGCCGCGGCCAGCAGCGCGAAGGGCACGAGCAGCGCCGCCCACATGAGGAACAGGAACAGCGGCAGGACACGGCTTCGGGCGCGGGCCGCGGCTCGGTCGGTCATGGGCGGGTCTCCGGCAGGGTCAAGGCGGTGGCTCACTGGGTGGGGGCGGCAAGAGGCGAGAGGTTGCGGCGGCTGCCGGTGGCCGTTCCGGCCTCGGGCGCGGGCGCCGCCAAGCCGAGGCTTGCGGCGTCGATCGGACGCAGCGCCTCGTCGGTTCCGCCGCGGGTGCAGTTGCGCATCATCACATCCAGCGCCTCGGTCCGCGGGGGCAGCGGCCGCGCGGTGGGCGGCATCCGCCGCATCGCCAGCACGCAGACCGTATCCACACCCATCCGCCGCTCGGCATAGACAACCGTCCCGAGCGCATCCTCACGCGTGTTGAGCGCGCTTTCGCTGGTCCGGCCGAAGGGCGCGGGCAGCCGGCCCTCGGCATCTGCGAAGGAGGCAAGCTGCAGCCGCGGCAGCACCGGGCCCGCGGCGGCGCGCGCGCGCAGCAGCATCATGTTGTCGCCCTCGAGCGTCGTGGCGTTGGGCAGCGCCACGCGCTGTTCCACATCGCCGCCGAGATCACGCTCCTGCACCAGAAGGGCGCCGGGGACCGCCACCCAGCGGCGGCTGTCCGGCACGCTGCGGAACTCGGTCGTCTCTTCGCGGATCGAGAGGGCCGGCCGACCGGGGATCGACGTCTCCTGGCAGGCGGCGATGGTCAGAAGCGCCGCCCCGAGCAGAAATGCGGGCCTCAGCGGGGCGCGAAAAGTGCAAGCCTGTGTCATCCGTGCTCCGTCACAGCAGATCCGAACGCGACCTTCCCCGACGGGAGGACTCAAGCGATCTGCATCGCATTCCTCGTCCTTTGTCGCTACTTTTTATCAAAACGAGCCTACCTGAATTCCCTGACTGTTGTAGCACTGCATCCTTAAGGAGATGTAACGCCAGAAATACAGGCCTGCGGCGCGCACGCCTCATACGAAATGGAGAATGATGGTGACTTCCTTGCCGTGCCGACGCAATATGTTGAGGGCCTTGAAGACCTTCTCGATCTGATCTGACCGGACCCCGCCAGCGGGGCTCTCCTCTAACGGTTTGACAGTGCCTTCGGCTGTGCTCTAGGTTGAAACCACGGTCGGGTCCCTCCCCGCCTGAACAGAAGACGAAGCCGATCGATGACGGGCAAGGGACAGGGTGGATCATGGGTGCCGACGGTCGTTTCCTCGACCGGGAACGGCAAGTTTCATGCCAGCCCGGCGGCACTGGGCGTCATCGACCTGATCGGCCGGCTGCTGCGGTCGCCCGATGCGGCCGAAATCCAGGAGGCTCTGGCGCATGTGGCCCTGAGCTGCGGCGCGGATGTGGCGCAGTTCTGCCGTGCCGTTCCGGGAGGCGATCTGGAGACATGCCACCACTGGGCGCGCGACCCGGCCGCTGACCCATCCCGAACCGGTCTGGCCCTGCCCGCGGGAGAGAAGCCCCTGGTGCTGCGCGACCGGGCCGAGGCGTCGGATGCGGCGCTGCGCGCGCGGCTTGAGGCGGCGGGGCTGCGGTCGGTCGTGGCGATACCGGCGCCGCGGCATGAGGCGCTTGCGGGCAGCCTCCTGCTGGGCTGGCGATCCCGGGGGCCCGGTCTGCCGCCCGAAGATCTCGCCGTTCTGCAGTCGCTGGCCGAGGCGATGCTGGCCGCAGCCGAACGGCGCGACCACGAGGGACGCCACGCCCTGTCCCTGCAGGCGCTTCAGGACGACCGGATGTTGCTCGAGGCGATCCTGCGCACCAGCAACTCGGCCATCATCGCCTTCGACGGCGAAGCCCGGATCGTCTTTGCCAACGAGGAAGCCGCGGGCCTTTTGGGGACAGAGCTTGAGCGGCTGCGGGGATGCACGCTGGAAGGCATCGGCTGCCGGCTGCTGTCACGCGACGGCGAACCGCTCTCGCCCGAGGCGATGCCCGTCCGGCAGGCGATGGCGGAAGGCCATGCGCTGCGCGGGCTCCACCATGTGCTGATCGGCGCCGACGGGCGCCAACGCATCCTGTCGGTCAATGCCGCGCCGGTCGCGGGCGGCGACGGCGGCGGCGGGGTGCGCGTCGTGGCGACGGTGGATGATGTCACCGGCCAGGTCTCGGCCGACAGCGCGCTGCGGACCGCGCTGGCCGAGGCGCATCAGCTTGCCTTCTTCGATCCGCTGACCGGGCTCTACAACCGCCGCGGCGTGGTCGAGGTGCTGCGCGACTGCCTGCAGATCTGCGCGCGGGAAAACTCGTGCCTCGCCCTGCTCTACATCGACATCGACGGCATGCGGCAGGTGAACGGCACCCGCGGGCACTGGCTGGGCGACCGGGTGCTTCAGGCCCTGGCCGCGCGACTCGAGGATCTGCGGCAGGACGGCTGCGACCTGGGGCGGATCTCGGCCGACGAGTTCGTGTTCACCTGCAGCGAGAGCCATCCCGATCCCGCCAGCGCCGTGGCCGCCGCCGAAGCCTCGGCCGAGCGCGTGCTGACCGAGCTGCGCAAGCCGCTGGTCGTGGATGGGCTCACCATCGAAATCACCGTCTCGATCGGTCTCGCCGCCATCACGGCCGAGGACACGGTCGAGGGCCTGCTGAAGGGCGTCGATCTGGCGGTCATGGCCGCCAAGGCCGCCGGCGGCGACCGCGCCTGCGCCTACCGCCCCGACATGGAACAGGACATGGTCGGGCGCGTGGCGCTCGCGCAGGAATTGCGCGAGGCGATCCGGCGCGACGAGTTCCGCATCTTCTTCGAGCCGATGGTCCGGCTGGGCGAAGGCGGCCTCGAGGTGGTCGGGCAGGAGGCGCTGATCCGCTGGCAGCATCCGGTGCGCGGCCTGCTGTCGCCCGTGGCCTTCATCCCCTTCGCCGAGGAAACCGGGTTCATCCGCGACATCGACCGCTGGGTCCTGCGCGCTGCGGCGCAGGAGCTGGCCCGCTGGGCCGGCGATCCCGACCGGCGCCACCTGCGGCTGTCGATCAACATAAGCTCGGCCCAGTTCCTCTCGGACGAGTTCGGACAGATGGTGCGCGAGGTTCTGGCCGAGACGGGGGTCGATCCGACCCGCGTCGAGCTTGAGGTGACCGAGGGCACGCTGCTGTCGAACCTTGGCCTTGCACGGGCCACCATGATGGATCTGCGGTCCCTCGGCCTGTCGATCGCGCTCGATGACTTCGGCACCGGCTTTTCCTCGCTCAGCTACCTGCGGGACCTGCCGGTGGACGTGCTCAAGATCGACCGGAGCTTCCTTGGCGGGCTTGCGGAGTCGAAGGCGAACCGGACGATCCTCGAAGGGATCATCGGCCTCGCCTCGGGTCTGGGCGTGGCGCTGGTGGCCGAGGGCGTCGAGACGACGGCGCAGTTTGCCTGGCTGCGCGCCAAGGGGTGCCGGACCTTCCAGGGCTATCTCTTCGGGCGCCCGACGGATGCGCCGCAGCTGTCCCTCCCCCCCGAGGTCGAGGCTCTGGCGGCGCCGGCGGTCGAACGTGCGGCGCTGGGACAGGGCTGACGACGGCCACGGGCGACGCGCCTCAGGCGGGGTCGGCCGTCTCCATCCGCCACTGGCCACCGCCACCGCGGAAGGTGCGGGTCTCGGCCAGCTGGAAGCCCGTCGCATCCTCCAGCGCGGTGTGGCGCTGCACATGGATCCGGTCCGCCGAGACCTCGAGAAGGTTGAAGTCGTTCGGCTCGCCCCGTACGCGGGTCGAAAGGCCCGTGCCCGCATGAACCTGCAGCACGACGCCCCGTCCCGCCACTTCGGCGAAGGGACCGACGCGCCAGGTGTGCAGGTGCCCCGACAGGATCACGTCGGCGCCGCATTCGGCCAGTTCGCCGATGGCCCGCCCCGCCCCGCGCATCAGCTCCTTGGTGTCCTCGGGCGAGTGTTCCATCGGATGATGCACCACCACCACCCGCACCCGGCCTTCCTCGTTGGCAAAGCTGCGCCGGATCCGCGCCAGCGAGCGCGAGCGGAACCAGCCCTGCTGCCAGGCCAGCGGATTGACCGTGTTCGCCCCCACCACGATCATCTCGTCATCCTCCCAGCAGGGCTCGAGATCGCGGCCGAACCAGCGGCGATACCGTTTCCAGGGCTTGACGAGACGGACATAGAGATTGTGGAGCGGCACGTCATGGTTGCCCGGCACCACCAGCACCGGCGGCTTCAGACGCTCGACGAAGGCCGCCGCCGCCCGGAACTGCGCCTCCGTCGCCCGCTGCGTCAGGTCGCCCGAGATCGCCACCAGATCGGGCGCGAGCCCGTTGACCGTCTCGATCAGCGGGCGCAGCAGCTCGGGCCGGTCGCGGCCGAAATGCAGATCGGACAGGTGCAGCAACCGCTTCATCGGACCTCGCGATTCCAGTGTTCGGGAACGGTGACCTCGAGGGCGCCCTCGATCGCCCGCAGATCGAAGGGCGGAACCATCCGCTCGCGCTCGCCGTCGCGGGCGACATGCCAGACATGACGATGCCCCTGCGGCAGGTCGATCTCGACATGGGGGCCGCTCATCATCATGTAGTTCTGATCGACGCTGGCATAGCCCAGCGCCAGCGCCGCAGCGTTGCGGAACATGCCAAGCCGCCCCGTGTTCGGCGCGATGAAGACCACAAGATCCCCGGCCGCCACCCGATCGGCCCCGTCCAGGTTCATCTGCTCGAGCTGGAAGGCGTTGTTCACGACAAAGACCAGCGGCGAGCGCACGAGGCGCTCCTCGCCCCCCGCCCGGACGCGCAGGCGCAGGGGCCGGCCCATCCGCGCGAGAACCTTGAGGACCGACCAGTAGGCAAGCGCCCGGCTGCGGCCCCACCGCTTGTAGATCTCCTCGCGAGTCTCGAGGATTGCGGGATAGACGCCGAGGCTTGCGTTGTTGAGGAACACCTCGTCGTTCACCGTGGCGATCCGTATCGGGGCGGTGCGCCCGGCGCAGATCACCTCGACCGCCGCCTCGAGTTCCTGGGGCAGCAGCAGAGAGCGCGCGAAATAGTTGAACGTGCCGAGCGGCAGGATCCCCATCCGCCGCCCCGAGCCCGCCATCGCCGCTGCGACAGCGCAGATGGTGCCGTCGCCGCCCGCGGCCACGATCGTGCCGAAGCCGCGGTCGAGGGCCTGGCTGGCAACCGAAGCAAGACGGCTGCCGTCTTCCACCAGTTCCAGGTGCACCGGCACCTGCTGCGCCTCGAAGGCGGCGCGGACGCGATCCGCGTCCTCGCCCTTGCCCGATCCGGCATTCATCACCACGCAGATATCCGGCTCGGGCATCATGGTCTCCGCACTCGCGCTCCGCGGCCCTGTCGCCGCCGGGCCAAACGTTCCCGGCGGGGCGCGGTTCCTCTCAGGCCGCGGCCATGCGGTCGGGCTCGAACACGTCGATGCGGAACAGCCGGTCGAGATTGCAGGCGGTCAGCGACCGGCCAAGGGCCACGCCCAGCCGCGCCTGAGGGCGGAAGGCTTCGTCCGGCGCCTCGAACAGCAGGCTGCGCAGGCAGAGGATGTCGGCCGCGGGCGCGACCTCCTGCAGGCGAAGCGCCAGCCGCTCCAGCTCATCGGGGGACAGGTCCTGCAGCACGCCGTTCAGCACGACGAGATCGAAAGGGCCTTCGGGAATGTCATCGGGGACCCGCCCCTGAAGGAAGTCGGTCCGGGCAAAGTGCGCCGGCAGGGCCCGCGCCTCGACCAGCGCCTCGGCGTCGGCATCAAGCCCGACATACTGATCGCAGCGAACGACCAGGCCGCGCGCCAGCGCCCCTGCGCCGCATCCCAGTTCCAGCACCCGGCGGTAGTGCTGCCGCGGCAGGAACGCCAGGGCCTGACCGAACATCCGCCGTTGCGGGAAGCTCAGGGCAACGGTGGGATTGCCCGCAATGTCGAGGCAGCGGTCCAGGGTCTGGGCCAGGGTCACACTCATCTTCGTCTTCTCCGGGGTTGTCTTCGGCCGCAAGAGGCGGCGGCGTCAGCACAATTCCCGGCGCCCCTCGGCGTTCCCCCTCTTATCCGAAAGGAGAGGACTGTTGCGGCAATGCCGCAGGTTCCCTCTAAAGTTGTCTTTTTTCTTGCACTGGTTGATCCGGCGGATCCCGCAGAAGGCGCGTCTTCTGCCTTTCCTCAAGATAATCATGCACGTAAACCTCGCGCACCAGGGCGAGCACCAGCGCGGCCAGCGGCGTTGCGAGAAGGAGCCCCATCAGCCCGAACAGCACCCCCATCAGCAGTTGCGCCGAGATGATGAGGGCCGGCGGCAGGGAAACCCTCTCCTTCTGGATGATGGGCGTGACGACATAGCTCTCGACGGCCTGGACGGTGAGGAACACGGCCAGCACCAGCCCCACCTGGCTCCAGCCCTCGGGCATGGCCAGCAGCAGCGCCGGCACGGCCGAAAGGACCGGGCCGATGTTCGGAATGAAGGTGAGGATCGCCGCGATCAGCCCGAGGATGAAGGCCAACGGGATGCCGATGAGCCAGAGCCCGAGCCAGGTGAAGAGCCCGACAAAGCCCATCGAGATCAGCTGTCCGCCGAGCCAGTTGCGCAGCGTGTGCCCCGCGACATCCATCACTTCCTCGCCGCGCGGGCGCAGCTCGGGCGACAGCAGCGCCCTCAGGCCGCGTCGATAAAGACCGGGATCAATGGCCGCATAGAGGCCCACGAAGAGGATGATGACGAAGTTGCCGATCGCGCCGAAGGTGGCGCTGACCGCGGTCGAAGCAAAGCCGCCCTCGCCCGACATCAGCCGCGACGGCGCGAGGCGGCCCAGCAGCGACGGACCCCAGCTGAAGCTCGAGATCCTGTCGCGCAGGCTCTCAAGCGCGGGCGGAAGCTGGCGGGCCAACTCATCGGCCTGCTCGAGCATGGCCGGGGCGAAGGCGAGGAAGCTGCCGATCAGACCGGCCGTCACCAGCAGGATGAAGAGCGCGATGGCGCCCCCCCGCCCGATGCCGGTCACGCGCGAGACCAGCCCCGCACCGGCCGACAGGAACACCCCGAACAGGATGCCCGCGAAGATCACCAGAAGGACGTCGGGCGCCACGAGGATCAGAAGCGCCAGCACGAAGGCCAGCACCGAAAGGGAAACCGCGCGCCGGCTCATCATGCCTCCGTCCGTGGTGCGGGGCCGATGAGCCCTTGGACAGAGGCAACGTGGCGGCGGGCCAAGCTGTTCCGAAGCCCGGGCGGCGGGCCGCGAACCCAAGTGGGGGGCACGTCGTCGCGGATCGCACCGTGTGGATCCAAGCCGCGATCCCCTCGCACACTGGGCCCGCGACCGGCGCCCCTCCTCAGCGGGGGGACAGCTCGTGGCGGCGGCGGACCGTGGCCGGACGGCCGGGAAGGGTCAGGCGCGCGTCGTTGCGGGCCTTCTCCGAGACGACCTGCCCCTTGGCGATCACGCAGAGCCGGTCGGGCCGGAGCCGCAACGCCTCGACCGGGTTTCCCGCGTCGAGCACCACGAGCGAGGCCACCGCCCCTTCCCTCAGCCCGTAGTCGAGGCCCATGATCTTCGCATTCTCGCCCGTCACCATGTCGAAACAGCGCCGCATCTCGTCGGGATGGGTCATCTGCGCCACATGCAGGCCCATGAAGGCCACATCGAGCATGTCGGCCGTGCCCAGCGAATACCACGGGTCGAGGACGCAATCCTGCCCCCAACCCACGGTGATGCCCAAGGCCTGCATCTCCTTGACCCGCGTCAGGCCGCGCCGCTTGGGGAACGTGTCGTGGCGCCCCTGCAGCACGATGTTGATGAGCGGGTTCGGGATCGCGGCGATCCCGGCTTCGGCGATCAGCGGCAGGAGCTTCGAGACATAGTAATTGTCCATCGAATGCATAGAGGTCAGATGCCCCGCCGCCGCCCGCCCCTGAAGGCCCGTGCGCCGCACCTCGGCCGCATAGGTCTCGATATGGCGGCTGAGCGGATCGTCGGTCTCGTCGCAGTGGAAATCGATCGGCAGGCCACGCTCCGCCGCGATCTCGCAGAGGTCGCGCACCGAGGCCGCGCCGTCCTCCATCGTCCGCTCGAAATGCGGGATGCCGCCCACCACATCCACGCCCATGTCGAGCGCGCGCAGAAGGTTCGCCCGCGCCGTCGGATCGCGGTAGAGCCCGTCCTGCGGAAAGGCCACGAGCTGCAGATCCATCCAGCCCTTGACCTCTTCGCGCACGGCCAGCATCGCCTCGACACCCAGGAGCCGGTCGTCGCAGACATCGACATGGGTCCGCACGGCCAGAAGGCCCATGCTCGCCGCCCAGTCGCAATAGGCCAGCGCCCGCTCGACCATCGCCTCGACGGTCACGATCTCCTTCAGCTCACCCCAGAGCCGGATGCCCTCCAGCAGCGTCCCGCTCGCATTGACCCGCGGCAGCCCGTAGGAGAGCGTGGCATCCATGTGGAAGTGCGGATCGACGAAGGCCGGGCTCACCAGATCGCCCGCGGCCTCGATCACCCGGCCGGCTTCGGTCCCGAGCGCCCCGATGGCCGCGATCCGGTCGCCCCGGATGCCCACATCGGCCACGCGGCCATCGGGCAGCGTGCCCCCTTTGACGATCAGATCGAACATCAGCGTTCTCCCCTGTTGAACGGCTGCATCAGCGCCGCGGGCACCTCGGCCCGGCGCGACATGAGGACAAGCGCCGCGATCGAGAGCGCGTAGGGCGCCATCAGGAAGAGCTGGTAGGGCACGACCTGCCCCACCGGCGTCTGCTGAAGCCGCACCTGCAGCGCGTCGAAGGCGGCAAAGAGGAGCGCGCCGAGCACGGCCTTGCCGGGCCGCCACGCGCCGAAGACCACCAGCGCGATGCAGATCCAGCCGCGGCCGTTCACCATCTCGAAGAAGAAGCTCGAGAAGGCCGAGAGGGTGAGGAAGGCGCCCCCCACCGCCATCAGCCCCGATCCCACCATGACCGCACCGATCCGGAGCCCGGTGACCGACAGCCCCTGCGCATCGACCGCCGAAGGGTTCTCACCCGCGGCCCGCACGGCCAGACCGAGCGGTGTCCGCCAGAGGACCAGCGCCGTCAGCGCCGCCACGCCAAAGGCCGCGTAGGTCAGCGGCGTCTGGGCAAAGAGCGCGGGCCCCAGCAGCGGGATCTGCGAGAGGCCCGGCACCTCCCACACGGCAAAGGGCTCGATCCGCGGCGGGCTCGTGACCTCGGGCAGGATCAGCCGATAGGCGAAGTAGCTGGTCGAGGTGGCCAGGAGCGTTATCCCCAGCCCCACGACGTGCTGCGAGAGACCGAAGGGCACCACGAGCACGGCGTGCAGAAGGCCGAAGAGCATTCCCGACAGCATGGCCACCGCCACGCCCTCCCACAGCCCGGCCCCCGCCCAGACGGTGATCCAGCCCGAGAAGGCGCCGATCACCATGATCCCCTCGATCCCGAGGTTCAGCACGCCCGCCCGCTCGCAGATCAGCTCGCCCATCGTGGCGAAGATCAGCGGCGAGGCGATGCGGACCGCCGCGGCCCAGAAGGTCGCGGACAGCAGAATGTCGAACAGGCTCATCATCCGCGCACCACCCGGAACCGGATCAGAAGGATCGCCAGCACCATGAAGAGGAGCGAGGTGGCCAGCAGCATGTCGGCGATGTAGGTGGGCACGCCCGCGGCCCGGCTCATGCTGTCGGCGCCGACGAAGACGCCCGCCACGAACAGCGCGGCCGGCACCACCGCCAGCGGATTGAGCAGCGCGAGCATGGCGACGATGATGCCGGTGTAGCCGAAGCCGGGCGACAGATCGAGCGTCAGGTGCCCCTTGAGCCCCGCCACCTCGGAATAGCCCGCCAGCGCGGCAAGCCCTCCCGACAGGAGCGCAGTCTTGACCAGCACACTGTCCACCGGGATGCCGGCAAATCGCGCGGCGCGGGCGTTCAGGCCCACCGCCCGCATCTCGTAGCCAAGCGCGGTGCGCCGCTCGATCACCCAGACCGCGACGGCCGCAATCAGCGCGAGCCCGAAGCCCCAGTGGAGGCGCAGGCCATCCACGATGCGCGGCAGGCGCGCCTCCTTCACCAGAGGCGCCGACTTGGGCCAGCCCATCCCCATCGGGTCCTTCAGCGGCCCCTCGAGGAGGTAGCTCACGAAGAGCAGCATGATGAAGTTGAAGAGGAGCGTCGTCACCACCTCGTCCACGCCGAAGCGGGTCTTGAGCACGACCGGCCCCAGCAGCACCACCGCCCCCGCGGCCATGGCGGCAAGCGCCATCAGCGGCAGGACAAGGGGGCCGCCGACCGCGCCCGAACCCAGAAGGACCGTCACGATGGCCCCGGCGTAGAGCTGCGCCTCGGCCCCGATGTTCCAGAGCCGGGCGCGGAAGGCCACGGCCACGGCAAGCCCGGTGAAGATCAGGGGCGTCGCGCGGTTCAGCGTCTCGAGAGCGGCGAACTTCGACCCCACCGCGCCCTTCACGATCAGGCCCAGCGTGGCGAGCGGGTCGGCGCCGGCCACGGCGGCCAGTCCCGAGGCCACGGCGATGGTGGCCAGCAGCGCCGCCGCCGGCAATCCGGCCCGGCGCAGCGCCGAGGGGTTGGCTACGGGCTCAAGCCGCATCGGCGAATCCGTGGCCGGCCATCCAGAGGCCAAGCTCGGTCTGACTCATCGTGCCGCGGGCGAATCCGGGCGAAAGGCGCCCTTCGGACATGACATGAACAGTGTCGGACAAGGACATGATTTCATCCAGATCTTCCGAGATGAGGATGACCGCGGCCCCCTCGTCCCGCGCCTTCAGCAGGCGGGAATGCACATAGGTGATGGCCCCGATATCGAGGCCCCGCACCGGCTGGTTCGCCAGAATGATCCGGGGGCCGGGCTCGAGCACGCGGCCGAGGATCAGCTTCTGCATGTTGCCCCCTGACAGGAGGCGGATGCGCGTCTCGGGGCCGGGGCAGCGCACGTCGTAGGTGGCGATGATACTCTCGGCAAAGGCGCGGGCGGCGCGCCAGTCCATCCAGCCGCCCTTCGCAAAGCGCGAACGGTAGCCCTCGAGAATGGCGTTCTCGGTCAGGGTGAAGTCGGCGATGGTGCCGGTGGAATGCCGGTCCTCGGGGATGCGGGCGATGCCCGAGGCCACGGCCGTTCGCGGCGTCCACCGGACCACCTCGGCGCCCGCCAGCTCGACCCGCCCCTCCTCGGGCCGCACGAGGCCCGAGACGAGATCGGAGAGCGCCGCCTGACCGTTGCCCGACACGCCCGCAAGCCCGGTGATCGTGCCCGCGCGCAGATCGAGGCTGACGCCGCGCAGGCCGGTGGCCGATCCTTGCGCCGGCGTCGTCACCCGGTCGAGCCGCAGGAGCACCGGGCCCGGCTGCGGCGGGGCGACGGCGGGGGGCACCACCTCCTCGCCCACCATCAGCGCGGCCAGCCGGTGCCGGTCGGTCTCGGCGGTGGCCACCTCGCCCACCACGCGTCCGTGCCGCAGCACCACGCAGCGGTCTGCCACGCCCATCACCTCATGCAGCTTGTGCGAGATGAAGATGATCGAGAGCCCCTTGGCCACGGCGAGCTTCAGCGTGCGGAAGAGCGCCTCGGTCTCCTGCGGGGTCAGGACCGCGGTCGGCTCGTCGAGGATCAGGATGCGCGCGTCGCGGTAGAGTGCCTTCAGGATCTCGACCCGCTGCCGCTCGCCCACCGAGAGCGTGCCCACCCGCGCGTCGGGATGGACCGCCAGGCCGAAATCGCGCGAGAGCGCCTCGATCCGCGCGCGCGCCGACCTCCGGCCGAGGGACAGGCGCCAGAGGGGCGCGGTCCCGAGAAGTATGTTCTCGAGCACGGTCAGGTTGTCGGCCAGCGTGAAATGCTGGTGCACCATGCCCACGCCCGCCGCCAGCGCCGCGCGCGGATGGCCGGGCGGCAGCGGCTGGCCGAAGACCTCCACCGTGCCCTCGTCGGCCACATAATGGCCGAAGAGGATGTTCATCAGCGTCGTCTTGCCCGCGCCGTTCTCGCCCAAGAGGGCCACGACCTCTCCCCTGTGCAGGGAGAGGCTGATGCCGGCATTGGCCAGAAGGGATCCGAACCGCTTGGTGATCCCCGAAAGACGCAGGACGACCGGACGGCTCACGAGGATTTCGGCTCGCTGTCGTCGATGGCGACGGTGAAGGTGCCGGCCCGGATCGCGGCCTCGCGCTCGGCCACGAGGGCCCGGGCCTCTTCCGGCACCTTGTCCTCGAAGGTGCCCAGCGGCGCGAGCGACGAGCCGCCTTCCTTCATGAAGGAATAGACGCCGTAGTCAGCGGCCTTGAAGCTGCCGGCCTGAACCTCCTCGACCGCCCGGTCAAAGGTCGGCTCGAAATGCCAGAGCGCCGAGGCGACCACCGTGTCGGGATAGTCGCCCTGCGTGTCGATCACGTTGCCGATGGCCAGCACGCCCCGCTCCTTCGCGGCATCCGACACGCCGAACCGCTCGGCATAGAGAAGGTCGGCGCCGTTCTCGATCATGGCGAAGGCGGTCTCCTTCGCTTTCGGCGGATCGAACCACGAGCCGATGAAGCTGACCTGGAAGGTCACGTCCGGCTTCACCTCACGCGCGCCCGCCATGAAGGCGTTCATCAGGCGGTTGACCTCGGGGATCGGAAAACCGCCAACCATGCCGATGTTGCCGGCCGTCATGGATCCGGCAATGAGACCGGACAGGTAGGCCGCGTCCTGGATGTAGTTGTCGAAGACGGCGAGGTTCGGGATCGACTCGTCGGGCGGCAGGCTCGATCCCATGAGGAAGGCCACGTCGGGATATTCGGCCGCCACCTCGCGGGCCTCCTGCTCGACGCCGAAGATCTCGCCCACGATCAGCCTGACGCCGCTTTCGGCATATTCGCGCATCACGCGCGGATAGTCGGTGTTGGCCACATTCTCGGTGAAGGTGTACTCCACCCGCCCGGCGGCGCGCGCGGCCTCGGCGGCCTTGTGGATGCGGCTGACCCACTGCTGCTCGACCGGCACCGTATAGATGCCGGCGACCTTCAGCGCCTCCTGCGCGCGCAGCGTCCGGGGCAAGGCCCCCACTGCAAGCGCCGCCCCTCCGGCCATCAGAAGCCCGCGCCGTGTCGTTGCGAATCCCGTCATGTCACCCTCTCGCCCTGTCGGATAAGTTTTGCGCGACGGTAAGACGGTGGCGCGCCACGGGCAAGGCCGCCGCTCCTGCCCGAAAGTCGGGCAGCCTGTCGGATTCGTTACAGTCTGATTAGTCCGCGAAAAATCTGTTACCTGCTCCGGTTAGGGAACTTGCCAGAATCCGTTTCAGGCCGTTAGCTGACACTAATCGCCGCTCCGGTCGCGGAAGAACGGCATTCGGCACGACAACAACCGGGAGAAAGTTCCGATGACCATCAAACTTGCACTGGCTGCTTCGGTCAGCCTCATGGCGGTGGCCGCCGCCTCGGGGGCCAGCGCGCAAAGCGCCGAACTCGTCGAGGCCGCGAAGGCCGAGGGCATGCTGACCACGATCGCCCTGCCCCACAACTGGTGCGGCTACGGCGGCGTGATCGCGGGCTTCAAGGCCAAGTATCCCGAGATCACCGTGAACGAGCTGAACCCCGACGCGGGCTCGGCCGACGAGCTTGAGGCGATCCGGGCGAACAAGGACAACAAGGGCCCGCAGGCGCCCGACGTGATCGACGTGGGCCTCGCCTTCGGGCCGCAGGCCAAGGACGAGGGGCTGATCGTTCCCTACAAGGTCGAGACCTGGGACGAGATCCCCGACGAGATCAAGGATGCCGACGGCTACTGGTATGGCGACTATTACGGCGTCATGTCCTTCGGCGTGAACACCGACCTCGTGACCGAGGTGCCGACGAGCTGGACCGCCCTTCTGGACAGCCAGTATGCGAATTCCTTTGCGCTCGCGGGAGATCCGCGCGCCTCGAACCAGGCGATTTTGGCCGTGATGTCGGCCGGTGTCGCGGCCGGCGCCGAGCCGGGCGAGGCTTCGGCCGAGAAGGGGCTCGAGTTCTTCGGCGAGCTGAACAAGGCCGGCGGCTTCGTCCCGGTGATCGGCAAGGCCGGCACCATCGCCCAGGGCCAGACCCCGATCGTCGCTGCCTGGGACTACAACCTGCTCTCGTGGCGCGACGAGCTGAAGGGCAACCCGCCGCTCGAGGTCATCATCCCCGAGGGCCCGAGCCTCGCCGGCGTCTATGTTCAGGCGATCTCGGCCTATGCGCCGCATCCGAATGCCGCGAAGCTCTGGATGGAGTATCTCTATTCGGACGAAGGTCAGCTGGGCTGGCTCAAGGGCTACTGCCACCCCGCCCGCTTCAACGCGATGGTCGAGGCCGGCAAGGTCCCGCAGGAGCTGCTCGACGCACTGCCGCCGGCCGAAGGATATGCCCGCGCGGTCTTCCCGACCATCGAGCAGCAGGAGGCCAACAAGGCGGCCGTCACCTCCGGCTGGGATGGTGTCGTCGGCGCCAACGTCCAGTAACGCGAGACGTCGGCCCTCGCCCTGCGGGCGGGGGCCTTCGGCCCACGGGCTGGTGGGCGCGCGATCTTGCCACGGCGCGCCCCGAGCCCCTTCCGCCGCGCACGGCTTCGCCCTCGCGGCCTGCCCCTTTCCGCCTTCGCCCGCCCGGCGGAGGCTTCCTCGCCTGACGGACCCTTCATGACCGACCTGCCCCCGCCGAGCGCCGGACGCCGCGTCTCGCTGCCGCTGAACTGGTTCGGCGTGGCGCCGTTCCTGCTGTTCGCGCTGCTGTTCCTGTTCCTTCCGACGATGCATATCGTGCTCGGCGCGTTCCGCACGCCGGCGGGCGATTTCACGCTTGCCAACATCGGCCGGCTCTTCACACCCTCGATCATGAACGCCTTCTGGATCTCGATCCGCATCAGCCTTCTGACGGCCCTGCTCGGCTGCGTCGCGGGCTTCCTGATCGCGGCGGCCGTGACGCGCGGGCCCCTGCCCGGCCCGCTGCGGGGCTTCGTCCTGACCTTCTCGGGGGTGGCGTCGAACTTCGCGGGCGTGCCGCTCGCCTTCGCCTTCATCGCGACGCTGGGCCGGTTGGGCTTTCTCACGGTGATCCTGCGCGACTGGTTCGGCTTCAACCTCTATGGCACGGGGTTCAACCTGATCAGCTTCCTCGGGCTGACCCTGACCTACCTCTATTTCCAGATCCCGCTGATGATCCTCATCATCACGCCCGCGCTTGACGGGCTGAAGCGCGAGTGGCGCGAGGCGGCCGAGACTCTGGGCGCCACGGGCGCGCAATATTGGCGGATGGTGGCGCTGCCGGTGCTCTGGCCCTCGTTCCTCGGCACCTTTGCGCTGCTCTTTGCCAACAGCTTCGGGGCGGTGGCGACCGCCATGGCACTGACGGGATCGCAGCTGTCGATCGTGCCGATCATCCTCTTCGCGCAGATCCGCGGCGACGTTCTGCAGGATCCGCACCTCGGCTATGCCATCGCCTTCGGGATGATCGTGCTGACGGGCTTTGCCAACCTCGTCTATATCGTGCTGCGCACGCGGGCCGAGAGGTGGGTGAAATGAGGTCGGCCAAGCTCTGGTCCTGGATCGCGCTGATCGCGGGCATCCTCTATTTCTTCCTGCCGCTGATCGGCATGTTCGAGTTCTCGCTGCGCGCGCGCCGCGGCGAGTACAGCTTTGACGCCTATGCGAGCGTCCTCGGCGATCCGGCCTTTCGCGCGACCTTCGGCTATTCGGTGCTGATGGCGCTCTTCACCATCGCCTTCGGCATCCTGCTCGTCGTGCCCACCGTCTTCTGGGTCCGGCTGAAGCTGCCCCGCTGGCGCCCGGTGATCGAGTTCATCACGCTTCTGCCGCTGGTGATCCCGCCCATCGTCATCGTCTTCGGCTACATCCGGCTCTACAACACCTCGAGCTGGCTGCCGCTGACCGGCAGCGCGATGGGGACGAACCTGCTGCTGATGTTCGGCTACACGATGCTCGCCCTGCCCTACATGTACCGCGCGGTGGATACGGGGCTGCGCACCATCGACGTGCAGACCCTGACCGAGGCGGCGCAGAGCCTCGGCGCGGGCTGGATCACCATCATCGCGCGGCTGATCCTGCCGAACGTGCTGGTGGCGGTCCTGTCGGGGGCCTTCCTCACCTTCGCCATCGTGATCGGCGAGTTCGTGCTGGCGGCGCTGCTGAACCGCCCGGCCTTTGGCCCCTACATGGTCTGGATGGGCGCCAACAAGGCCTACGAGCCGGCGGCGCTGGCCGTGATCGCCTTTGTCGTCACCTGGGCCTGCATGGCGCTGATCCAGCTGGTGACCCGCCTGTCGAAACACACCCGAGCCCAACAAAGATGAGAAGGAACGCAGCCTGATGGCCTTCCTGGAGATCGCCCGGCTGGAGAAATCCTTCGGCCCCCTGCGCGTCGTGCGCGACTTCAACCTGACCGTCGAGCAGGGAGAGTTCGTCTCGCTGCTCGGCCCCTCGGGCTGCGGCAAGACCACCGTCCTGCGCATGGTGGCGGGCTTCGAGATGCCCGACCAGGGCGCCATCCGCATCGAGGGCAAGGATGTCGTCCGCCAGCGCCCGAACGCGCGCAAGATCGGCATGGTCTTTCAGGCCTATGCGCTCTTTCCCAACCTGACCGTGGCGCAGAACGTGGGCTTCGGGCTGAAGGTCGCGGGCGTGCCGCGCCGCGAGGCGGCCGAGCGGGTGGCCGAGATGCTGGCGCTGATCGGCCTGCCGGATCTGGGCGCGCGCTACCCGTTCCAGCTCTCGGGCGGGCAGCAGCAGCGCGTGGCGCTGGCGCGTGCGCTCGCCGTGCGGCCGCGCGTGCTGCTGCTGGACGAGCCGCTCTCGGCGCTTGACGCCAAGATCCGGGTGAGCCTGCGCACCGAGATCCGCGCCATCCAGCAGCGGCTGGGCATCACCACGATCTTCGTGACCCACGATCAGGAAGAGGCCCTGTCGATGTCCGACCGGATCGTGGTGATGAACGGCGGCATCGCCGAGCAGGTGGGCACCCCCTTCGAGATCTACAACCACCCCACGACCAAGTTCGTGGCCAACTTCGTGGGCACGATCAGCACGCTGGTGGCCGAGGTCGAGGATCCGGCCTCGGGCGCGGTCCGCGTCGCCGGGCAGACGATCCGCCTGCCCCAGCCGATCGAGGCGCCGCGCGGTGGCCGCATCGGCCTCGCGCTCCGCCCCGAGGCGCTGCATCTCGGGCCCGGCGACGGGCGCGACACGATGCTGCCCGCGACCATCGCCAACGTCCAGTTCCTGGGCAGCGTCATCCGTCTCCAGCTGCACACGGGCGGCACGACGGTCGCCCTCGACACGTTCAACCGCCCCGACTTGCCCCCGCCGCAGGTCGGCGCCCATACGCAGGTCAGCTTCGCGGCCCGCGACGTGATCGTGCTCGAGCACTGAGGCGGCCGGGGAACCTGTTCCGCCCTCGCGGCCTTCCTTCGGAAAGGGAGGCGCCGATGGACAGACGGATCATCCTGGACGGTCTGGTGGAGTTCGAGACGCTCGCGTTGCGCGGCGGGATCAGGATCGAGCTGTCGGACGAGGACGAGCGCCTCACGGTTGTGACCGAGTTCGAGGAGGCCGATCCCGACTCGCCCGCGGGCTTCCGCCTGCTCGACCTGAGGCAGGAGTTCGAGGTGCGCGGCCGGCTCTGCGAGGCCGGCATCGTGCTGAACGCGGGCGGCATGTACGCCACCTGCGTGGCGGGGCGGCTCGGGCGCTATGTCGCCGAGCGGCTCGTCGAGGTGCAGGAGACGGAAGGAACGGTGCAGGAGCGGCTTGCCGCCGCACGGGATTGCCTTCTGCGCCACGCGGACGACCATGAGGAAGAGGTGCGGCAGGCCCTGGTGCGCTGCGCCTTCCTGGGCCGGACGCTGGCCGACTGAAAGCGGGCGCGGCGGGGGCCGCGCGGGCAGGAGGATCTGATGCGATTGGCAATGCGTGACTTTCACCGGGCGGGGCGCCCGCTCCGGTTCACGAGGCTCGGCCTCGGCACGTCGCCGCTCGGCAATCTCTACCGGGCGATTTCGAACGCCGAGGCGCAGGCGCTGCTCGAACGCGCCTGGGCAAGCGGCGTGCGCTACTTCGACACCGCGCCGCTCTACGGCTACGGGCTGGCCGAAGAGCGGCTGGGCCGGTTCCTCGCGGACAAGCCGCGGTCGGAGCATGTGGTCTCGACCAAGGTCGGCCGGCTCCTGCGGCCGGTCGAGCCGGGCGAGAAACGCGACGGGCTGGGCAAGTTCTTCGAGGTGCCCGAGCGCAAGGAGTGGTTCGACTACGGCTATGACGGGGTGATGCGGTCGCTTGATGCCTCGCTCGGCCGGCTCGGCCTCGACCGGGTGGACATGCTCTTTGTCCATGATCTCGACCTCTTCACCCACCGCTCGCAGGAGGCGCTCGAGGCGAGGCTGGCCGAGTTCATGCAGGGCGGCTACCGCGCGCTGGTGGAGTTGCGCGACCAGGGCGTGATCGCGGCCTTCGGCGCCGGCGTGAACGAGTGGCAGCCCTGCCAGTGGCTGGCCGAGCGGGGCGACTTCGACCTGTTCCTGCTCGCCGGGCGCTACACCCTGCTCGAGCAGGAGGCGCTCGAGAGCTTCCTGCCGATGGCGGAAGAGCGGGGCATCGGCATCGTGATCGGCGGGCCCTACAATTCCGGCGTGCTGGCGACCGGGCCCCGGCCCGGCTCCTTCTACGATTACCGGCTGGCGCCGCAGGCGGTTCTCGACCGCGTGGCGCAGATCCACACGATCTGCGAACGCTGGGGCGTGCGGATGTTCGAGGCGGCCTTCCAGTTCCCGCTGCGCCATCCGGCCGTGCTTTCGGTCATTCCCGGCGCGCAGTCCGTCACCGAGGTGATGGAGAATCGCATTGCGGCCGATGCCGAACTTCCCGAGGGTCTCTGGCAGGATCTGAAGGAGGCGGGCCTCCTCCATCCCCTGGCCCCGGTCTGATCCGGTCGCCCTCCTCGCAGCCCCGTGTCGAGGGGCCCCGTGTCGAGAGGCCCCGCCGCGGGCCGATCATGAGGGCGTTCCTCAGATCTGCTTTTCGGGAATGAAGACCTTCAGCCCGTCGAGCGCCTCGGTCACCTTGATCTGGCAGGTGAGACGCGAGCGGACGGGATCGGGCTCCCAGGCGAAGTCGAGCATGTCCTCTTCCATCGCCTCCTTGCGGGGAAGCTTCCCGACCCAGGCGGGATCGACATAGACATGGCAGGTGGAACAGGCGCAGGCGCCGCCGCAGTCGGCCTCGATCCCCGGCACGCCGTTGTCGCGCGCGCCCTCCATCACGGTCAGGCCGTTGGCCACATCGATGACATGCTCGGTTCCGTTATGTTCGACATAGGTGATCTTGGCCATCTCGTCCCGCTCTTGGCTGCCTCGCAGTGCCGAGAGGCTTAGGGCAATCCGGCAGGCTTGGCCAGAGGCGGGGGCTTGCCTGTTGCGGTGCACCGCTCTATGTTCTCTTTATGTTCTCGCACTCTCCTCCTCCCCCCCGGTGGCTCGGCCTGACCCCCATCCCCCAGAGCTGGCCCCGCCCCCCCAGGGCCATCCCCGCAGCCCGGCTGGACGAACCGCCTTCGGGCGCCCGTGTGGCGGTGGCGGGCCTGGTCCTCGTGCGCCAGAGGCCGGGAACCGCAAGGGGCGTGATCTTCCTTACGCTCGAGGATGAGACCGGCGTGGTGAATGTGGTGGTCCGGGCCGGCATCTACGAGCGTTTCCGCCGTGAGGTGGTTGCGGGAAGGCTCCTGCGCGTGACGGGCCGTCTCCAGCGCGAGGGGAAGGTGGTGCATGTGGTGGCGGAGGAGATCGAGGATCTCTCGCACCTGCTCGACAGTCTTCTGCACGACGAAGCCTGCACACTCCCGCCTCCGCACGACGAACCGGCCGATCGTCCACAGGACGCTCTGGAAGCGGAGGTCGCTCCCGATCAGGCCAGACAAGGAGATGGCCTGCCTGAAGAAGGAGGCCGACGGCTTCATCGCCCAATTTACCGAGGATCAGCGCCTCGATGTCCCGGACGGCTTCACGAACCACATCCGCCGTCCAGGCTTCCCGCGTCGCCGACCGGCTGCGCAAGGCACGGCGGGCGGCGATCCAGACCTGAAGGTGCAGGCCGTCGAGGAAGTCGTGAACGGCGGGCACCTCGTGCCACTGCCCATCGAGTTCCACCTCGATCGCGCCAAGGTTTTCCGGATCCCAACGAACCTGCAAGAAGCGCGGTCCGCGCAGAACGATGAACCGTGCCAACTCCTCGCTCTGGTAGCGGGCGCCGAAGATGGTGATCCCGGCCTTCGTGCCCTTAACCGTGCGCGCCTTTCCGAAGGCCAGCCGCTTCGCCCGCCGGTCGGGCGCCGCTCTGAGGGGATAATTGCCGTCCCTATGATCGGCCTCCCACTGCTCTCGTGGCGTCCGGCCACCAAGGCCGCCGTGCGGGGTGTTGTGGTAGATGTCAACGATCCAGCGCACGAGCACGGTGCAGATGTCCTCGGGATCAAGGCACGCGCGCTTCTCGGCCGGATGATCCCCCTTCTCGACCACGTCGGAGAAGGTCCGCCCGTTCAGACGCGGAAGCAGCCCCATGCCGCAGGTACGGAACAGGCGCTCGATGGTGCCGCGCATGGTCGGCATGCCGGCGATGGTCCGCTCGATCGTGATCCCGAGGTCGTTGCAGGCGTCGGTGAACACCGTCGACTTGAACGACGGTCCGTTGTCGGTAACCAGAACCTCCGGCGCGCCCGCTTCCGTCCAGCGGCAGACCGCGCCGACGGCATCCGAAATGGCGCCCTTGTCGCTGACGACCATGCGGAGGCAGCTCATCGAGGAACTTTCCTTCGGATCTTTGGTGAGCATCGCGCCGAGGAGCACCCTGGTGCGGCAGTCGATCGCCACGACCATCCACCAACGTGACTTCTTGTCGTTGAGACCGAGAACCTCGAGTTCCTCGGCGCTGAAGAGCTTCAGCAATCCGGCTTGCGACATCAGCGTGATGAGGTCGATCCGCCATTCGTCCATCTCCACCCGCTCGAGCGGGCGTGTCACCTCGAGACCTGTCGTTACCGGCCGGTGCTTCGCCATGGCCTTCTCGATGCCCTCCCGCGCGAGGGTGACCGAAAAGGCCTCGAGACTGGCAAGGTACTGGCGGACCGCGCGGCGCCCGGGCACCTCAAGCTGCGGTCGGCCGTCGGCAGCGCGCAGCTTGTTCTCGTCGTGGAAGGCATCCCGGACGGCGTCCTCGGTCTGCTTCTTGGTCTTCCGGTTCAGGTTTAGGTAGGTTCGTTCGACGGTCTCCGCGAGAAGCGCGTTTACCTCCGCGTCATATCCGTTGCCGCGCGCCCCGCGCTCGTGGTGACGATCCACCAGGCCGATCTTGCCGAACTTGTCCACATTCCTGACCCACTCCAGCAAGGTTCGTGGATGCGGCGGCGATACGGACAGCACGGCCTTGCCCCCGTGAGCAGCAGCGCTCTTGTTGTCCCCCGCTTCCTGCGCCTCCTTCTTCCGCTCCTCCTCGAAACGGTCGATCGCCTTCACGGGCACCGTCGTCTGGAGATACGGAAGCGCCGCCTCCACGATCTCCTTGCGCGATGCATTGATGGATTCCTTTGTCTTCTTCACCCTCCCTGCACGGTAGAGGTCGTTGAAACCCTGGACGAGGGCGAAGTGCCGGTCGACGCGGTCCTTCTGTTTCGGCGTCAGCTGCGCAAGCCATTGCTCGGCAGGGCCTGCCGCCCGACGCAGGGCGATCATCGGGTTGAAGTAGTCGACTTCATGCTTGATCCGGCCGTCGGCGTTCAGCGTGTTCAGGTGCTTGAAGGCGAAGGTCTGGACCAGGCCGTTGCCGTCCACCGGCACCAGAACGAAGGCCTCGGACAGCTGCTGGAGCAGACGGAACCGCATGCCGTCGATCGTCACCCGATCGTGCGGGCCGATGTGGAAGCGGGGAAAGCGGGAGTCGAAGTCGAGGCTCACTGGAGCAGTTCCTTCTTGTGCACGAGGGAGGTGGGAGAAATCCGCTCGCGGCGTGCGAGGCGCAGTTCGCCCGAGCGGAGGAGACGAAGAAGAGCGCGGTGACCGCGGGCTTCGAAGCCGACAAGCCGCGCCAGTTCGAAGAGCGGGAGCGCGCCGACGAGCCCTGAGATTGTTGATTTCCACGCAGAACTGACCCGGGAGGGCGCGTAGTTTCCACTGAGATTTGACCCATGTGACCCTTCCCCCGGAGCCATGCTCGAGGGGGGCAACGGAGTGATCCACATGGGACTTTTGAATGTCATCCGACGCCTGGCGCTGCGGGAGCAGTTGCCGATACGCGAGATCGCACGGCGCACGGGCCTGTCGCGCAACACGGTGAGGAAGTACCTGAAGTCCGGTGCGGTCGAGCCGCGGTTCGCTACGCCGGAGCGGCCAAGCAAGCTCGACCCCTTCGCCGAGAAGCTGGCGGGCTGGCTCAAGACGGAGGCCGGCAAGGGCCGCAAGCAGCGGCGTACGCTGAAGCAACTGCACGCCGATCTGGTCGCGCTCGGCTTCACCGGCTCCTACAACCGGGTGGCGGCGTTCGCCCGCGAATGGCGGGCCAGGCGCCAGCGCGAGGAGCAGACGGCGGGGCGAGGCACCTTCGTGCCGCTGCTGTTCCAGGCGGGCGAGGCGTTCCAGTTCGACTGGAGCGAGGACTACGCGATCATCGGCGGCGAACGCACCAAGCTGCAGGTCGCCCATATGAAGCTGTCGCACAGCCGGGCGTTCCTGCTCCGGGCCTATCTGCTGCAGAGCCACGAGATGTTGTTCGACGCCCACTGGCACGGGTTCCGCGTCTTCGGCGGGGTCCCGGCCAGAGGGATCTACGATAGCGCGATTTGTCCGCCATTGGTCCGAGGACAATGAGCGCGCGCACGGCAGTGGACCGGG